>NZ_BAAGPM010000022.1:0-370808 GCF_054784135.1 Kribbella swartbergensis | reverse complement strand
TACCTGGACATGCACGGCGCGACGCAGCCGCGCGATCCGGCGGTTTCCGGTGAGGTGGTGAACTGAATGGCGACCATTGAGATCCCACGACTGTGTCTTGTGGTGCTGGTGGGGGTGAGTGGGTCGGGGAAGTCGACGTTCGCGCGGAGGCATTTCCTGCCGACGGAGGTGATCTCGAGCGACTTCTGCCGCGGGCTGGTGTCCGACGACGAGAACGACCAGGCCGCCACCAAGGACGCCTTCGAGGTGCTGAACTTCATCGCCGCCAAACGCCTCGCGGCCGGCCGGCTGACCGTGATCGACGCGACCAACGTCCAGCCCGACGCACGCAAGGAACTCGTCACCTTGGCCCGCGAGTACGACGTGTTGCCGGTGGCCATCGTCCTGGATCCACCGGAGCGGGTGTGCATCGAACGCAACGAACAGCGGCGGGACCGGCAGTTCGGCGCGAAGGTGGTCGCCAGGCAGCGTTCGCAACTGAAGCGCGGTCTGCGCAGCCTCAAGCGTGAGGGGTTCCGCACCGTGCACGTGCTGGACAGCGTCGAGGAGATCGATGCCGCCGGCATCGAACGGACCCGGCTGTTCAACGACCTCACCGACCGGACCGGCCCGTTCGACATCATCGGCGACGTCCACGGCTGCCGCCCCGAACTGGAGGAACTACTCGCGCAACTCGGCTACACCTTCACCCGTGACGACGCCGGCCGCGCGATCGACGCCGTACATCCGGATCGTCGCGCCGTGTTCGTCGGGGACCTGGTCGACCGCGGTCCCGACACTCCCGGCGTACTCCGGCTCGTCATGGGAATGGTTGCCAACGGCCACGCGTACTGCGTCCCCGGCAACCACGAGGACAAGCTGCTCAGGGCACTCCGCGGCCGCAACGTCAGGATCAGCCACGGGCTCGAGACGACGCTGGAGCAGCTGGCCGACGAGCCGCCGGAGTTCCGCGAGGCGGTGGAGACGTTCATCGACGGTCTGATCTCGCACTACGTCTTCGACGGCGGCCGGCTGGTCGTGTCGCACGCCGGTCTGGTCGAGCGGATGCACGGCCGTACGTCCGGCCGGGTGCGTTCGTTCTGCCTGTACGGCGAGACGACCGGCGAGACCGACGAGTTCGGCCTGCCGGTGCGCTATCCGTGGGCGAACGAGTACCGCGGTCGCGCCATGGTCGTCTACGGTCACACGCCGACGCCGGAACCGGAGTGGATCAACAACACGATCTGCCTCGACACCGGGTGTGTGTTCGGCGGATCGCTGACCGCCCTGCGGTACCCGGAACGCGAGCTCGTCTCGGTCCAGGCTGCCCAGGAGTACTACGCGCCCGCGAAACCGTTGCACGTGGCAACCGCGCCGACGCGGGAGCCGGACGTGCTCGAGCTCACCGACGTCACCGGCCGCCGGGTGATCGAGACGGCGACGCACGGACGGCTCAGCATCCGTGCCGAGCAGGCTGGGGCGGCGCTGGAGGTGATGAGCCGGTTCGCGATCGACCCGCGGTTCCTGCTCTACCTGCCGCCGACGATGAGCCCGGTGACCACATCGGATGTACCGGGCCTGCTCGAGCATCCGCTGCAGGCCTTCGAGACCTACCGCGCTCAGGGTGTCACCGAGTTGGTGTGCGAGGAGAAGCACATGGGCTCGCGTGCCGTCGTACTGCTGACCCGCGACGACGACGTCGCGGAGAAACGCTTCGGCCTCGCCGGCCGCGGTGCGGTGCACACTCGCACCGGGCGGTCGTTCTTCGACGCGCCCCTGACCGATGAGCTACTGCTGCGGCTACGCGAGGTCGTCACGGACGCCGGCGTCTTCGAGGAGCTGGACACCTCGTGGCTCCTGCTCGACGCCGAGCTGCTGCCGTGGAGCGCCAAAGCCGAGGACCTGCTTCGGAACCAGTACGCCGCCGTCGGCGCGGCCGCTCGTACGTCGTTGCCAGCGGCAACCGCGGCGCTGGAGACTGCGGTCGCGGCCGGGCTGGATGTCGGTGAGCAGCTGGCACGGATCCAGCGCCGTACGACGAACGCCGCCCGCTTCACCGAAGCGTATCGGCGGTACTGCTGGCCGACCGCGGGGCTCGACGGGGTTCGGCTGGCGCCGTTCCAGGTGCTGGCTTCGGAGGGTACGACGTACCAGGACAGGCCGCACTCGTGGCACCTCGGGATCGCGGATCGTCTGGTCGCCGCCGGCCCGTCGGTGGTCACGCCGACCCGACGGCTGTTCGTCGATGCCGGCAACTGGGATGCCGGGGTGGCGTGGTGGGAGGAGCTCACCGGGGCCGGTGGCGAGGGGATGGTGGTGAAGCCGGCCGCCAACTTCACCCGCACGGCCAAGGGGTTGGCGCAGCCCGGGCTGAAGGTGCGCGGGCAGGAGTACCTGCGCCTGATCTACGGCCCCGATTACACCGAGCCGGCCAACTTCGACCGCCTCCGCGACCGCAACCTCGGCCACAAACGCTCCCTGGCCCTGCGCGAGTACGCCCTCGGTCTCGAGGCTCTCGACCGAGCCGCCCGCGGCGAGCCGTTGTGGCGCATCCACGAATGCGTCTTCGCCGTCCTCGCCTTGGAGTCGGAGCCGGTCGACCCACGCCTGTAAGCCAGCACCCGCCGCCCTGCCCGACCTGGCTGACCATGAGCGCCGGGCCGCCCCCGGCACCGCTGAGGCCACAGGGCGTGGGGCGGTAACCGGGGGTCGGCGGTTGTGACGAGCTTGTAAACACCTGGGGAAGCCCTTGGCAAGGTGTGACATTGCACTTAGGGTCTGTGCAATGTCACACGGTACTGGAGTGGGTGGATGAGTGGAGCGGTGTGGACGAGCGCGGGTGTGGTCACGCCGGTTGACCGGGTGGAGCTGACGGGCGGGCTGCTGGGGGACTGGCAGCGGCGGAATCGGGAGGCGACGGTTCCGCATGCGAGCGGCGAGTTGCGGAAGGCGGGGAACCTGGACAACCTGCGGCGGCTGGCGGATCCGTCGGTCGGGGCCTACCGCGGGCGGTACCCGTTCCTCGACACCGATCTGTACAAGACGCTCGAAGGGCTCGCCTACGAGATCGGCCGCGACGACGCCCCGGCCGGAGCGCAGGAGTTCTTCGACGAGGTGGTCGGCCTCCTCGAGCAGGCGCAGGCCGACGACGGCTACCTGAACTCGTACTTCCAGGACCCGGACCAGCCCAAGCAACCGTGGTCCGACCTCGGCTGGGGGCACGAGCTCTACAACCTCGGTCACCTCATCCAGGCCGCCGTCGCGGCGCAGCGTCAACTCGGCGACAGCAGATTGCTGACCATCGCCGGCCGGTTCGCGGACCTCGTCGTACGGAAGTTCGGCAAGGACGGCGAGGAGGTCGTCGACGGGCACCCCGAGGTCGAGATGGCGCTGGTCGAGTTGTATCGAGAAACCGGCGTCGAGGAGTACCTGACGCAGGCGGAGTTGTTCGTCGACCGGCGTGGTCGGGGGAAGCTGAAGCACACGATCTTCCCGGCCGAGTACTTCCAGGACAACGCGCCGTTCCGCGAACTCCCGTCCGTCACCGGCCACGCCGTACGGATGGCCTATCTCGCGGCCGGTGCTGCCGACGTGTACCTCGAGACCGGGGACCGGACGCTGCTCGAGGCGTTGGAGCGGCTCTGGGACGACATGGTCGCGACGAAGCTGTACCTCACCGGAGGTCTGGGCAGCCGGCACTCGGACGAGGCGATCGGCGACCGGTACGAACTGCCGTCGGAGCGTGCGTACGCCGAGACGTGTGCCGCGATCGCGACGATGCAGTGGGCGTGGCGGATGTTCCTCGCGACCGGCAAGGCGTCGTACCTCGATGTCTACGAGACCGTGCTCTACAACGCTTATGCGGTGGGGCTTTCGGCCGACGGTACGGCGTTCTTCTACGACAACCCGTTGCAGCGGCGGCCGGATCACGAGCAGCGGTCGGGTGCCGAGAGCGGTGGTGAGCCGTTGCGGCGGTCGTGGTTCGGCTGCCCGTGCTGCCCGCCGAACATCATCCGCTGGATGTCCGAACTCCAGGACCACGTCGCCGCACGAACCTCGGACACGCTCTACCTCGGTGTGTACGCCGACGCGCACATCGACGCCGGAGATTTCGCCGTCACGGTGCGAACCGACTACCCGTGGGACGGCGAGGTCGTCGTCACGATCGACAAGGCGCCGGAGGAGGAGCGGGGAATCGCCCTGCGCATCCCGGCGTGGGCCGCCGGAGCCGAACTGCTTCCGCCCGTCGCGGCGCCTGGCGGCGCCGCGACGGGCGGGGTTCAAGGAGCGGACGCGGCTCAGGGAGTTGTGCGTGGGGGTGCGACGGGGCACGGGGCCGCGGCGGATGGGGACGTCGGTGGGGCGGTCGGGCGGGAGGGGTGGGCGGTAGTGCGGAGGGGGTTTGTTGCTGGGGACACCGTTCGGGTGAGGTTGCCGATGGGGGCCAGGGCGCATGGGTCGCATCCGTATCTGGATGCGACGCGGGGAGCGATCGCGGTGGCCCGGGGGCCGCTTGTTTATTGCGTTGAGCAACAAGATACGAGCGTGGCGGTCGACGACCTGTTGTTGACGCCTGCTGCGGTGAGTGAGGCGACCGCGCACGGGCGGTCTGTCGGCGGGGTGGACGCGGTTGTGCTCGAAGTGACAGCCGGAGTGGCGCCTCCGCCGGCGCAGGAACTGTATCCCGTGATGACTGACCAGGAGGCGCAGACCGCTGTCGACGAAGTGCCGGCGACGTTGGTGCCGTACTTCCTCTGGGGGAACCGTCAGGCCTTGGCCATGCGTGTATGGCTGCGCGCCGCGAACTGAAAGAAGGCAAATGAAGAGATCCATGCTGGTGGGGCTCGCACTGTCCGGTGTGCTGGCGCTTAGCGCCTGCTCAGGCGGCGGCGGTGCGACCGGTGCGGCCGGCTCGGCCGGTCCGGGCGGCAAGGCCGCGCAGGGCGGAACACTCCAAGTGCTCGCGAATGCGGGCTTCTCCCACCTCGACCCGGCCCGGGGTTTCGACGGTGGTGTCAACAACTTCTACCGGCTCATCTACCGGACGCTGACCACCCAGGGTGCGGCACCCGGTGCCGACGGCACCAAGATCGTCCCCGACCTGGCCACCGACACCGGCAAGCCGTCGGACGGCGGCAAGACCTGGACGTTCACGCTGAAGGACGGGCTGTTCTTCGAGACCGGTGCGCCGATCACCAGCGCCGACGTGAAGTGGGGTGTGTCCCGGGCCTGGGACCCCGAGGTCGGCATCGGGTCGCCGTACGCGAAGCAGCTCATCGACGCGCCGGCCAACTACCAGGGCCCGTACAAGTCGGGCGAGTTGCCGACGATCCAGACACCGGACGAGAAGACCGTCGTCTTCCGGCTCAAGAAGCCGTACGCCGACTTCGGCAGCGTGGTCGCGCAGAACACCTTCGTCCCGGTGCCGAAGGGGCAGGGCGCGGGCAACCAGCTGGACAGCAAGCCGATCGCGTCCGGCCCGTACAAGCTGGCCGAGTACAAGCCGGGCGCGTCGCTGAAGCTGGTCCGCAACGACAAGTGGGACAAGAAGACCGATGACGTGCGGACCGCGAACCCGGATGTGTTCCAGTGGACGTTCGGCCTCGACCCGGCCACCATCGACGAGCGGATGATCGCCGGCCAGGGCACCGACGCCAACGCGATCGCGGGCACCGTCCAGGCCGCGAGCGTGGCCCGGATCCAGACCCCGCAGCTCAAGCAGCGCACGATGTCCGGGCTCGGCGGCTGTACGACGTACATGGGCCTGAACACCACCAAGAAGCCGTTGAACGACGTCCGCGTCCGGCAGGCGATCAATTTCGCGGTCAACAAGCAGACCGTGCGCGACGCGGTCGGCGGATCGACGCTGGCCGACATCGCGACCAGCATCCAGCCGCCGACCGTTGCCGGGCGGGTGGACTACGACCCGTACCCGAGCCCGGACCACAAGGGCGACCTGGAGAAGGCCCGCGCGCTGCTCACCGAGGCCGGCGTCGCGGGAGGCTTCACCCTGACCCTGGACACCCGGACGCAGCCGAAGATGCAGGCGATGGCGGTGGCGATCCAGCAGGCGCTGGAGCCGCTGAAGATCACCGTCAAGATCAACCCGATCGACACCTCGACGTACTACGAGGTGATCGGTACGCCGTCGCAGCAGAAGGACATGGCGATCACTGGCTGGTGCCCGGACTGGCCGTCCGGTGCGACGTTCCTGCCCCCGCTGTTCGACGGCCGCAACATCACCGCCAAGGGCAACTCGAACCTGGCCCAGCTGAACGACAAGGGCGTCAACGCGAAGATCGACGAGATCGCGGCGATGACCGACGTCGAGGCCGCGAACACGGCGTACGGCGAACTCGACAAGCAGATCATGGAGCTCGCCCCGGTCGTCCCGCTGCTGTACGAGAAGGTGCTGATGCTGGTCGGCAGCAACATCGCCGGCGCCTACCTGCACGACGGGTTCTCCGGCGGGATCGACCTGGTCTCGGTCGGCCTCGCGGACGCCGGGAAGTAGCCGATGACCGCGACCGTTGGTACTGGCGCGGCCTTGCTCGAGGTCGAGGAGGTGGGGACCCCGGCTCCGGCCGGGGGTCCCCCGACCTCGACCCGGCGGATCCTCACCACGCTCGCCCGGGACAAGGGTGCGCTGGCCTGCGTGCTGTTCCTGGCGATCGTGGTCCTGATGGCCGTCGCCGCGCCGCTGATCACCAAGCTCAGCGGCTGGGGGCCGTACGAGTTCGACTCGGCGGCGATCAACTCCGATCTCGGCGGCGTCCCGCACGGCGCGCTCGGCGGGATCAGCGGGAGCCACTGGTTCGGCGTCGAGCCGCAGAACGGCCGCGACCTGTTCGCCCGGATCGTGTACGGCGCCCGGGTCTCGATCACGATCTCGCTGTCGGCGACCGTGCTGACCGGGATCCTCGGTGTCGTGCTCGGCATGCTGGCCGGGTTCTACCGCGGCTGGGTCGACCAGGTGATCTCCCGGCTGATGGACTTCCTGATGGCGTTCCCGGCGCTGATCTTCATGATCGCGATCCTGTCGTCGCTGCCGGCCGGCAACCGCCCGCTGCTGCTGGTGATCGTGATCAGCGCGTTCGGCTGGCCGTACCTGGCCCGGGTGATCCGCGGCCAGACGATGACGCTGGCCAACCGCGAGTTCGTCGAGGCGGCCCGGGCGTCCGGGGCGAGGGACGTCCAGGTGGTGTTCCGGGAGATCCTGCCGAACCTGCGCGGCTCGATCATCGTTATGACGACGCTGGCCATCCCCGGCTACATCGGCACGGAGGCGGGGCTGTCCTTCCTCGGGGTCGGTGTCTCGCCGCCGACCGCGTCGTGGGGTCAGATGATCTCGAGCTCGGTGAGCTGGTACTCGGTCGATCCGATGTTCTTCGCGATCCCGGGCGCGTTCCTGTTCCTCACCGTGCTGTCGCTGACGGTCCTGGGCGACAAGATCCGCTCCGTGGTCGACCAGGGAGAGGCCGCCGCATGACCCGTTATGTGCTCGCCCGGCTGGGCGGGGTGGTGTTCATCCTGCTGGCCGTGTGCCTGTTCACCTACCTGATCTTCTTCAAGCTGTCCCCGGATCCGGCGGTGATGATCTGCGGTAAGACCTGTACGCCGGAACGCATCGACTCGATCCGCGACGTCCTGGGTCTGAACCAGCCGATCCTGACTCAGTTCTGGCAGTTCCTGCAGGGCATCTTCGCCGGCCGCGACTACGGGTCCGTGCACTGCTCGGCGCCCTGTCTCGGCTACAGCTTCCAGACGAACGAGTCGGTGTGGACGATGATCACCGCGCGGCTCCCGGTCAGCATCACGGTCGCTGTCGGCGCCGCCGTACTGTGGCTGCTCGCCGGTGTCATCGGCGGTCTGATCAGTGCGATCAAGCAAGGTACGTGGTGGGACCGTACGGCGATGGCGCTCGCGCTCGGTGGGGTGAGCATCCCGAACTACGTGCTGGCCCTGGTGCTCCAGTTCGTGCTGGTGGTGAAGCTGCAGGTGCTGCCGTTCCCGTCGGCGCCCGCGTTCGCCGACGACCCGATGCTGTGGTTCGAGTCCTACATCATGCCGTGGACCGTGCTGGCCGTCGGATATGCGTGTCTGTACGCGCGGCTGACCCGGTCGAACGTGATCGACACGCTGTCCGAGAACTACTTCCGCACCGCACGAGCCAAAGGGCTGAGCCGGCCGCTCGTCCTGCGCCGGCACGCCCTCCGGCCGGCGTTGACGCCGATCACCACGATCTTCGGGATGGACTTCGCCGGGCTGCTCGGCGGCGCGCTGATCACCGAGACCGTGTTCGGGCTGAACGGGATCGGCAAGATGGCGGCCGACTCGATCGCGAAGAACGACCAGCCGGTGATCATGGCGGTCACCCTGCTCGCCGCCTTCTTCGTTGTCATCGGCAACGTCATCGTCGACCTGGTCTACACCGCGCTCGACCCCAGAGTGAGAGTGACGTCGTCATGACCGATGACCTGTTCGTGGTGGAGGACCTGACGGTCACGCTGCCGACCAGCCGCGGGCCGGTGGACGTGGTGAAGAACGTGTCGTTCACGGTCGGGCGGGACGAGACGCTCGGCATCGTCGGCGAGTCCGGGTCCGGCAAGTCGATGACGGCACTCGCCGTACTCGGGTTGCTGCCCCGTGGCGCGCGGACCACCGGAAGCATCCGGCTGGACGGCGCGGAGTTGCTCGGCCGGTCGGAGCGGGAGTTGCAGTCGGTGCGCGGCAACGCGATCTCGATGGTGTTCCAGGATCCGTTGTCGTCGCTGAATCCGTACTACACCGTGGGGTTGCAGATCGAGGAGATGTATCGGGCGCACCGCGGCGGATCACGCCGGGCGGCCCGGCGAGTGGCGATCGAGGCGCTGGAACGGGTCGGCATCCCCGAACCGGGCCGGCGCATCGACCACTATCCGCATCAGTTCTCCGGTGGCCAGCGGCAACGCATCATGATCGCGATGGCGTTGTGCTGCTCGCCGTCGCTGCTGATCGCGGACGAGCCGACGACCGCGCTCGACGTCACCGTGCAGGCCCAGATCCTGGAGCTGATGGCCGAGCTGCAGTCGACCACCGGGACCGGGATGATCTTCATCACCCACGACCTGGCGGTGATCAGCTCGATCGCCCGGCGGGTGCTGGTGATGTGTGCCGGCGAGCCGGTCGAGTACGGCACGGCCGAGCAGGTGTTCTCGGATCCGCGGCACGAGTACACGCGGACGTTGCTGGACGCCGTACCGAGGATCGACGACGAGGTGCCGTCCGGAAGTGGGGCCGTATGAGTTTGCTCGAGGTTCGCGAGGTGACCAAGGAGTTCGTCACCCGGGGCGAAGGAGTGCTGGCCCGCAAGGGGACGTTCACCGCGGTCGACAAGGTCAGCTTCGACGTCGCCCTGGGCGAGACCCTGGCGATCGTGGGCGAGTCGGGCAGTGGGAAGTCGACCACGGCCCGGATCGCGGCGCGGTTGCTGGAGCCGACCAGCGGGACGGTCGAGTTCGACGGCCAGGATGTGACGCACGCCGGTGGCAAGGAGCTGGCCCGGTTCCGGAACAACGTGCAGGTGGTGTTCCAGGATCCGTTCTCGTCGCTGAACCCGCGGTACACGGTCGAGCGGATCGTGACCGCGCCGCTGACCTACCAGGGCATCGCCCCGAAGGGTGGCAGGCGGAGGTTCACCCAGGAACTGATGGAGCGGGTCGGGCTGAACCCTGACCATTGCCAGCGGTACCCGGCCCAGTTCTCCGGCGGTCAGGCGCAGCGGATCGGGATCGCCCGGGCGCTCGCGGTCAACCCGAAGCTGGTCATCTGCGACGAGGCGGTGTCGGCGCTCGACGTGTCGATCCAGGCCCAGGTGCTCGACTTGCTGATGCGGCTGCAGCGGGAGAGCGGGTTCAGCTACATCTTCATCGCGCACGACCTGGCCGTGGTCCGGCAGATCGCGCAGCGGGTCGCGGTGATGAACAAGGGCAGAATCGTCGAGCTGGGCTCACGCGACCAGGTGTTCGGGCAGCCCTGCGACGACTACACGAAGACGCTGCTGGCCGCCGTACCCCGGATCAACCCGGAGTGGGACCGAAAGCGCCGGGCGAAGGAGGCTCGATGATCAGCTACACCATCCCGGGGATGCACGTCCGCGAGCACACGGTCGACGTGCCGCTGGACTGGTCCGACCCCGGCGAGACGATCACGGTCTTCGCGCGCGAACTCGTCGACCCGGTCCGGCGGGACGAGGACCTGCCGCTGCTGCTGTTCCTGCAGGGCGGACCGGGCGGCAAGGCGCCGCGTCCGGCCGAGCCGTCGGGGTGGATCGGGGAGGCTCTGAAGACCTACCGGGTGATTCTGCTCGACCAGCGTGGAACAGGCCGCAGTACGCCGATCTCCGGCCGGCGGATGGCGTCGTTCGGCACTGCCGAGGAGGGCGCGGACTACCTGGCCTGTTTCCGGGCGGACTCGATCGTGCGCGACGCCGAGCACCTGCGGACGACGGTCTTCGGCGGGGTCAAGTGGTCGACACTCGGCCAGAGCTACGGCGGGTTCCTCACCCTCACGTACCTCTCGCAAGCCCCTGAGGGTCTGACCGCCTGCTACGTGACCGGCGGGCTGGCCTCGATCGAGCCGTCCGCGGCCGAGGTCTACCGGCGCACCTATCCCCGGGTGGCCGCGAAGAACCGGGAGTTCTACCGGCGGTACCCGCACAACGTGGAACGGGTCGCCGCGATCGCGGACCGGCTCACGGCGGACGACGTACGGCTGCCGGACGGCGATCGGCTGACGGTACGGCGGTTCCAGTCGCTCGGGATCGACTTCGGGATGAAGCCCGGGTACGAGCGGATGCACTGGCTGGTCGACGAGGCGTTCGACTCCGGCGAATTCTCGGACACCTTCCTGAGCCAGGTGATGGACAGGTCGTCGTATGCGCACGGCCCGTTGTTCGCCGCGCTGCAGGAGAGCATCTACGGGTCCGGCGACGGCGCCACCGGCTGGGCGGCCGAAGCCGAGCGGGCGCGGCATCCGGAGTTCGCCGAGGACGCCAGGCCGCTGCTGTTCACCGGCGAGATGATGTACCCCTGGATGTTCGCCGAGATCCGGATCCTGCGACCGTTCCAGGCTGCGGTGGAGGCCCTGGCGTCGCGTCCGCGGTGGTCGCCGCTGTACGACCTGGACCGGTTGGCGGCGAACGACGTACCGGTCGCTGCGGCGGTGTACTACGACGACATGTACGTCGACTCGGGGCTGCAGTTGGACACCGCCTCGCGGGTCGGGAACCTGCAGGTCTGGGTGACGAACGAGTACGAGCACGACGGGCTGTCGGCCGAACGGGTGTTCAACCGTTTGACCGAGCTGGTCCGCTCGGTGGGTGGCGGCGTACGGGCGGGTTGACCGGTCCCTGCGGCACCAGGTGCCGCAGAATGGGGCCGACGATGCGGCGAGGGAGGTGAGCGATGTCGGCCGATTCGATCGGGCCGCTGCCGAGTGTGCGGCGGCTGCAACAGCGGGAGAACCTGCGCGACAGCGTGGCCAACGCGCTGCGGGCGGCGGTGATCTCCGGTGAGCTGGTGCCGGGGGAGGTGTACTCGGCGCCCATGCTCGGCGCGCGGTTCGGGGTGTCCGCGACCCCGGTGCGGGAGGCGATGCTCGACCTGGTCCGCGAAGGCCTGGTGATCTCGCTGCGGAACAAGGGCTTCCGGGTCACCGAGGTCTCCGACGAGGACCTGGACAACCTGGCGTCACTGCGGCAGCTGATCGAGCCGCCGACGGTCCGCGACGTCGTACCGGTGATCCCGGAGGCGGACTTTCCCCGGCTGCGCGGGCTGGCCGAGGACATCGTGGTGGCGGCCGAGGCGGGCGACCTGATCGCCTACATCGAGGCCGACCGGGTCTTCCACGTCACGCTGCTCGGGTACTCCGGCAACCGGAAACTGGTCGACGTCGTCTCGGACCTCCGTTCCCAGACCCGCCTGCTCGGCCTCACCCCGCTGGTCGAGAGCGGCCGGCTCGTCCAGTCCGCCGCCGAGCACCACGAACTGATGGACCTGGTCGAGGCCCGGGACGCCGAAGGCGCCGAACAACTCATGCGCCGCCACATCGGCCATGTGCGGGGATTGTGGGCTCGCAACCCCGAGAACTGATGGCAGGTTGCGGACAGTGAGCGCTGGGTCCGGCGTGAGGCGGCAGGCTGCTGTTCATGAGTTACGCGCGGTTGTCAGCAGTCGTCCTCGCAGCGCTGGTGCTGGCGGGGTGTGGCTGGCAGGACGAACCTTCCCAGGCCGGACCCGTTGCCGAGTCTTCAACCCCGACGGTGACCGCAACGCCGACACCGACGCCAACCCCTCGCCCGACACCGACTCCGACGAAGGCCCCGACGAAGGCCCCGACGAAGGCGCCGACGAAGGCACCGGCGGCGGACTGCACCGGGACGTTCAAGAACGGGCGCTTCACGTTGTCCGGGACCAACATCTTCATCACCGGCGGGTCCTTCAGTTGCGGCGGCGGTGAGGTGATCGGATACGAGCGTCTGCGGACCGGCCTGCGGTTCTTCAACGGGTCCAGGACCGTCACGCTCGGACCGCGGAAGTCGGCGAAGCTCGGGAGCTATCGAATCAGGGTCGGCCTGGCGAACAGCAAGCAGGCGACGTTCACCGTCGACGTGCTCAGCCGAGGTTGAGCGCCTGGGCGGCGGCCGCGGCAGCGGGCGCGCCGTATGCGGAGGAGAGCCGGTCCAGGAAGGCGGCGCGGTCGAGGGTGTACTCCTGGGTGCCGACCGTCTCGAGGACGGTAGTGGCCAGAGTGCAGCCGATCTGGGCGGCGGCCTCGTGGTCGAGGCCCGCGGCACGGCCCGTCAGGTAGCCGGCCCGGAACGCGTCGCCGCCGCCGGTCGGGTCGACCAGGTTCGGCGCCGGCACGGCCGGGACCTTGGCCAGGATTCCGCCGGTGTTCTCGATCACCACGCCGTCGCCGCCATGGGTGGTCACGCGGACACCGACCCGCTCCAGGATCTCGTCGTGGCTCCAGCCGGTCTTCTGCACCATCAGGCCGGCCTCGTACTCGTTGCTGAACAGGTACTCCGCGCCGTCGATGAGCCGCTTGATGTCCTCGCCGTCCATCCGGGCCAGCTGCTGCGACGGGTCCGCGGCCACCGCGATCCCGTGCGCCTTCGCCAGCTCGGTGTGCTTCAGCATGCCGTCCGGGTCGTCGGCGCCGATCAGCACCAGATCGATCCCGCCCGCCGCCGCGTGGATCGCGCCGAGATCGAGCTCCCGTGCCTGCGCCATCGCCCCGGTGTAGAACGAGGCGATCTGGTTCGCGTCCAGATCCGTCGTACAGGTGAACCGGGCGGTGTGGACGTTCTGGCAGACGCGCACGTGCGACACGTCCACGCCGGCCTCGGCGAGCGCGGCGCCGTACTCGGCGAAGTCGGCGCCGACCGAGCCGACCAGCAGCGACGGCTGGCCGAGCTGCGCCATCCCGTAGCAGATGTTCGCGCCGACGCCGCCGCGGTGGACGACCAGCTCGTCGACCAGGAACGACAGGGAGACCTTGTGCATCTGCTCTTCGAGGAACTGGTCCTTGAACCGGCCCGGGAACGTCATCAGGATGTCGGTCGCGATCGAACCGGCGACGGCGATGCGCATACGGGGTGCTCCTCGGTGGGGTGGGTGTGCGGCGTGCGGGCAACCCATAGAGACTACAGGCGACCGATCTAATACACAGGAGGCGGGATTCGATGGGCAATCAGGTGCTGGTGACCGACGAATTGCACGACTACATGGTCGCGCACGGGATGCCGCTGGACGAGATCGCCGCCGACCTGGTCGCCGAGACCCGGCAGCTCGGCGACGTGTCCAGGATGCTGACCACCGCCGACCAGGCGGCGCTGCTGACCACGCTGACCCGGCTGGTCTCCGCGCGCCGGGCGGTCGAGATCGGCACCTTCACCGGCTTCTCCGCGCTGGCGATCGCCCGCGGACTGCCGGACGACGGGCAGCTGATCTGCCTGGACGCGAGCGAGGAGTGGACCTCGATCGGCCGCCGGTACTGGGAGCGGGCCGGCGTCGCGGCGAAGATCGAGCTACGGATCGGCGACGGGCACGAGCTGGCCGCCGCGCTGGACGGCTCGTTCGACCTGGCCTTCGTGGACGCGGACAAGCCGGGGTACGTCGACTACTTCGAGCGCCTGGTGCCGCTGATCCGGCCGAACGGGCTGATGCTGTTCGACAACACGCTGGCCGGCGGCAGCGTGGTCGCCCCGGACGGTCCGGCGGACCGCAAGGAGTTCAACGCACACATCGCCAAGGACGACCGGGTCGACGTGGTCATCCTCGGCATCGGCGACGGGCTCACCCTGGTCCGCAAGAAGTGAGTCTGGCCGCGGCTCGGCTGAGCGTGCAGGAGTTGCAGCACAGGTACGGCGACCGCCCGGTGATCGAAGGCCTGACCTTCACCCTGACCGCCGGTGAGGCGATCGCGCTGGTCGGCCCGAACGGGGCCGGCAAGACGACCGTGCTCAAGTGCATCGTCGGCTCGGCCGAACCGGCCGCGGGGTCGATCCTGCTCGACGGCGTGCCGATCGACGAACGGGCCGAGGCGGTCCGGCGCGACGTCGCCACGCTGCTCGACGACCTCGACTTCTTCCCGGACCTGACCGCGGCCGAACACCTCGACCTGCTGGCCCGCGCCCACGGCAATCCGTCGCCGGAGGATCTGGTCGACACCACCCTCGACGCGATCGGGCTGCTCCCGGCCGCCGACCAGCTGCCGGGATCCCTGTCCTCGGGTCAGCGTCGACGCCTCGCGCTGGCGACGACACTGGTCCGGCCGCGCAAGCTGATGGTCCTCGACGAACCCGAGGCGCGGCTGGACACCGACGGCGTGCAGTGGCTGTCGGACCGCCTGATCGAGGAGAAGAGGTCCGGTACGTCGATCCTCTTCGCCAGCCACGACCCGTCGCTGGTCGAGGCCGTCGCCGACTCCGTCGTCACGCTGACACCGCTGCCATGAGTGCGGCGGACGGGCCGGTCGAGTTCGACCCGGCCGACTTCGGCGCGATCCCGTCGCCGCGATCGCTGCGCGCCTGGATGCGCCAAACCCGCCGCCGCCACGCGGACCGGTCGTTCTGGCAGATGTTCGAGAACGTCTACCTGGTCGTCTTCACCCTCGCCATGGCCGGTGCCAGCGGCGGCAACCTGTTGCGTCAACTCAACGAGAACGCTGCCCGGTGCACCTCGTGGTCCTGTCAGGAGCTGACGTACTACCTGCCCTGGATCCTCCTGCCGTTGCTGGTGGCAACGACGCTGAGAATGCTGTTGAGCGTCGGGCCCGTGTCGGCGTCGAGGGCCGCGGGCTTCTGGCTGCTCGCGACTCCCGTCGACCGGAAGGCTCTGCTCCGGCCGGCGTACCGGACGATGATCGTCGTCGTGGCGGTGACCGGTCTGCTGGCGTCGATGATCGCCTGGACGCTGCTCGGGTGGCCGTTGATGGCGATCGGGGAGACGTCGATGCTGACCGTCTCCTTGCTGGTCTGCGTCGCGTGTTTGACGGTCTGGGCCCAGCAATCGCCGGCACGTACCAAATGGACGCTCCGAGTCGCCGACCTGTTGCTGGTCGCCGCTGCGGTCCCGGCGGTGTGGCTGGCCGCCCGGCCCGAGCCTGGCGAGGCTCGGGCCGGTGACGTCGTGATCTCCGAGTTGGCTCCTCCGGGATCGGACACGGTGCTCACGCCTGAGCAGACGCGCTTACTGGTGATCGGGCTGATCTGCCTGGGCGTGGTTCTGGTGGTCGTGATCGTGACCGCGCGGACGCTGACGAAGCTGAACCGGACCACTGTCGTCGCGGGCGGTGAACTGCTGGCCGGGCTGGCCGGGGCCGCGAGCAGCCTCGACATCAGCATGCTCGCCGACGTGGTCGCGGGTCGGCACTGGCGGTTGAAGGGCCGGGCTCGGTCCCGGCGGGGTCGAGGGTCGCGCGGCGCCGCTCTGGTGCATCGGGAGTTCTTGCGAATCCTGCGCTGGCCGCGGCGATTGGTGATCGGGTTCGCCCTGCTGATCGTCCCGTACGCCGTCGCAGGCGTCGGTTTCCAGGTGCTCGTGCCAGTGGCGGCCGCATTCGCCGGCTTCGTCGCCGTACGCCCCTTGATGGACGGGTTGAGGTCGGTGTGCCGCTCGACCGGCCTGGTCAGGGCACTCGGTATGGACCTCCGCGAGCTTCGGGTGATCATGGCAGTCGTCCCGGCCGCCTTCACCGCGTTGTGGTGCGCCCTGGCGTTTCCGGCTCTGTCCGACGGCGCGAGCACGTTCGCCGTCGCCGCCGGCATCATCGCCGGCGCCGTCCGCCAGGCCTCCGCCCGGCCCCCGTCGTACGCGGGCCCGTTGATCGCCTCGCCGATGGGCGCCATCCCACCCGGGATGTTCTCCCAGCCCGTCCGCGGCTTCGACCTGCTCCTCCTCTGCCTGGCCCCAGTCCTCCTCGGCCTCAGCCCGCTGTGGGTCCTCCTGATCTCGTCCTTCGTCCTGGCCGTCATGTTCGCCGTGCGTCCGAAGACCGATTAGGGCTCGTGGGCGAGCCACTTGCGCTCGATCTCCCGAGGCAGGTCGACATCGTGTTGTCGCGCAAGCAGGAGAAGCTGGCAAAAGACATCGGCGAACTCCTGATGGAACGTGTCGCGGATCTGGTCAGTGGTCTGACCCTTGCTGCGCGCGCGTCCGGTGTGCTGGAGGTACGCCTGGGTCAACTCGCCCATCTCCTCCTGCAACTTGAGCAGAAACCAGTCCGGATCCCGCTCGAACCCAAGCACCTCGCCATACCGCACCGACAACTTCTCCAGCCGCTCCGACAACTCAGTGATGTCCACGGGCCTACCCAATCAGTGCCCACCGACACAGAATGGGCGGATGGATGCGGTGAGTTGGTTGCTCGAGTCGGATGAGCCGGCGGTGCGGGGGATGGCACGGCGGGATCTGGTGGGGGAGCCGCATGGCGAGGACGCGCTGACCGGACCGAAGGTGCAGGCATTGCTCGACGGCGCATGTGGGGACAAGCGGGCTTACCGGAAGTGGACCGGGGCGCACTGGCGGATTGTGTCGCTGGTGGAGCTGGAGGTGCCGGCGGGCGAGCCACGGGCGGTGGCGGCTGCGGAGTACGACCTGGCCGAGGTGATGCGGTCCCTCCGGCACGGTGTGAGTGTCGTAGACGGACTGGTACGACGCTGTGGCTCGATCGAAGGGAACACGCTGGCGGCCTGCAGCCGACTGGGGATGGCAGGCGATCCACGGGTGCAGCAACTGGCGGAGGGACTGCTGGAGTGGCAGTGGCCCGACGGCGGCTGGAACTGCGACCGCAATGCATCCGGTCGGCGTTCGTCGTTCCACGAGACACATGCGGCTGCGTGGGGCCTACACGAGTACCACCGGGCCACGGGCGATACGGCTGCGCGCGATGCCGCCGTACGCGCTGGGGAGTTGTTCCTGGAGCACCGGGTGTTCCGGAGCCTCTCGACAGGGGAGGTCATCAACAAGAGGTGGCTGCGGCCGAGCTATCCGCCGTACTGGCACTACGACATCCTGCAAGCGCTGCTGGTGTTGTCGCGGCTCGGACTGCTGCCGGACGAGCGGGCCGATGACGCGCTGAACGAGTTGGAGCGGCGGCGACGGCCTGATGGGCGTTGGCACGCCGGACAGCAGTGGTGGAACCCGCCGGGGAGTGACCGTATGCCGGAAGTCGTCGACTGGGGGCGCAGTGGGCCGAACGAGATGATCACCCTCAACGCCCTGCGGGTGCTCAAGGCCGCAGGACGCTGAAGGTTGCTGTCAGCAAACGTGTTACTGCTGCGGGGCCGGATTCGGCTCCGGCTCGGCTCCTGACTCCGCGCGGCCGTCCGCCGGCTGGTCCGGATCGGGCGTCGGTGGTGCGTCCGGTACCAGGGGCTGGTCGAGACCTGCGTCCTCGGCGATCGCCGCGCGGGAGACGGAGGCCTCGATGCGGTTCAGCTGTTTGCGGAGCGCGGTTCCGGTGCCGGTGGGAGCGGCCCAGAACCGCTTCATGTACTCCTCGATCTCGGCCTGGATCATGGCCCTGATCTGAGCTTGTGTGTACGGCAAATCGTCCTCCACGTAGCCAGGGGTGAACTCGCCGCGGGCGAGTGCCGCCCGGGCTGCGGGGCCGGGACAGTCGGTGCCGTCCGGCCGGACCGCGGAGTGCGGCCGGATCGCCGTACCGCGGGGATAGATGCGGCGGAAGTCGGCGATCACCCCGCGGGTGGTCGCCTTCATGGCGGCGGTCGGTTGCTCGCCGGTGACCAGGATCAGCAGGATCGCGCCGTACCGCTCGTTCAGATCGTTGTTGCCGTTGGCACCGGACTGCGTGCGCAGGCCGCGCAGCGTCCAGGCACGGCCGGCCTGGTCGACCGCGACCTGGTACGCGATGTCCGACCAGCCCCGCTGGTCCATGTGGTAGTTCTGCCAGCCGCGCAGCGCGGACGCGACCGCGGCCCGGCTGTGGATGACGCTCGTCGATCCGGTCCCGGGCCAGTGGATCACCGCGCCCTGGACCCGGGAGACCGTCAGGTTGCCCGGCCCACCGTTCGGCGGCCGCGCGTTCCAGGCGGACCGCGGCAGATACTCGACCATCACCTGCTCCTCACATGCCTCACGAGCACCGCATACCCACCGTTGGCGCTCGGTAATCAACCGATCACACTCGGCATGCGATCGTCAAGCGAGAAGAGCATCTTGATGCCGGACCGCTCCCTCCCCGAACTCGCTCAGGCGTCGGACAGGAGGGGGAGCAGCTTATCGCCGATGCGGATGGTTTCTTCGCGGTACGGGGTGTCGGAGAGGATGAAGTGGGTGATGCCGAGGTCGCGGTACCGGCGGAGCGACTTGGCGACGTCGTCGGGGGAGCCGACGAGCCACGTCGTACCGGCACCGCCTCCGCCGTACTTGCCCGGTGCGGTGTAGAGGTTGTCGTCCAGCACCTCGCCGCGTTCGGCCAGGTCCACGAGCCGTTGCTGACCGACCGCCTTGAACCACCGGGGATCCCGTGAGCCCTGCGCCTCGGCCATCTTCGCGACTTTCGCGTCCGCGTCCGCCCACGCCTCCTCGGTGGTGTCGCGGACGAGCGTGGTGATCCGCAGGCCGAACTCGAGCGGCGGATGCTCCCGGCCGAGCTCCGACTCCAGCGCTCGCAGCCGGCTGATCCGCTCGGCGATCCCGTCCAGCGGTTCACCCCAGAACAGCTGTACGTCGGCATCCGTCGCGGCCACTCGCTGGGCGGCGTCCGACGCGCCACCGAAATACAGCCGCGGATGCGGACGGCCTTCCCGTACGAGGGGACGCGTCGCGACCGTGGATCCGCTGACCGAGAAGTACTCACCTTCGTAGGTCACGTCCTCCTCGGTCCACAACCGCCGTACCAGTTGCAGGAACTCCTTGGTCCGCGCATACCGCTGTGGCTGGTCGCCCTCGCTGTCGCCGTACGCGGCGAGGTTGTCCTGACCGGAGACGATGTTGATCAGCAACCGCCCGCCGGTCAGCTGGTCGAGCGTGCTCGCGGCGGATGCGAAGTGGGCGGGCTGCCAGTATCCGGGCCGGATCGCGGCCAGTGGCCGGAAGGTCGTCGTCCGCGCGGCCAGTGCGGTCGCGACCGTGAACGTGTCGGGCCGGCCCCACCCGGTGCCGATCAGCGCGCCGGCCCAGCCGTGGTCCTCGGTGAGCCGGGCCAGCTCGGTCAGGCGCTCGATGCTGTTGTGTCCCTGGACGGCGTCGTCCCCGCGGTGCCCCGGGTCGACCTGGTTCGGGATGTACCAGAGAAAAGTCATACAAATCAGCTTAAGTTCATTCGATTAGTCGACTTTGGGCGTCTCGCAGATCGGTCAGTGGGACCCGAGGGCTGTCGCGGCTGGGGCATTGACATCGTTGTCGGGGACGGGGACGATACTGGCTCGAGAGTCGGTGAAACGTTTCCAACCTCGGTCCGCCGAACCGCCACGAAGCAATCGAGGAGATCCGGTCATGCTCGTGAATCGTCCCGCGCGCACGGTGTGCGCCTTTCTGGCCGGCGCGGTCACGCTGGCCCTCGGGCTGGTGTCGCCACCCGCCGCCGCTGCCGAATCAGGACCCGCCGCCGGCGCCACCGCGACCGCGCGGGCACGGGTCGCCGCCGACGTCCTGATGAGTTCCTACGATCCGGTGAAGGCCTGGTTCCCCTCCAGTTGGTGGAACTCGGCCGTCGCTCTGCAGACGATCGGCGACTACATGCAGCGCACCGGCGACCGGCGCTACCTGCCGCAGCTCGACCTCACGTTCGAGAAGAACAAGGGCGTGTTCCCGGCGGGATACCTGTCGGGGGACCCGCTGCTCGGCAACTTCACCAGCCGCGCCATCGACGACTCCGAGTGGTGGGGCCTGACCTGGATCCAGGCCTACGACCTGACGAAGAATCGCAAGTACCTCGACATGGCGGTCACGATCGCGGAGTACGTCGAGGACTACTGGGACGACACCTGCGGCGGTGGAGTCTGGTGGGACGCCGAGCGGACGTACAAGAACGCCGTCACCAACGGCCTGTGGGTCCGCCTGACTGCCGAGCTGCACAACAGGATCCCCGGTGACCGGCACTGGCTCGGCCGCGCGCAGCAAGGATGGAACTGGTTCACGGCGAGCGGGATGATCAACTCCGACGGCCTGGTGAACGACGGCCTGAACACCAGCACCTGCCAGAGCAACAACGACACGGTGTGGACCTACAACCAGGGCCTGGCGATCGGTGCCGGCCTCGAGCTGTGGCGGGCGACCCGGGACCCGCAGCTGCTGACCACCGTACGGCGCCTGGCCGACTCGGCCATCGGCACCGGGGGACTGGTCTCGAACGGCGTCCTGACCGAATGGTGTGAGGCGCCGGGCCGTTCCTGCGACGACAACCAGAAGCAGTTCAAGGGCATCTTCATGCGGTACTGGATGGACCTCACCGACACCACCCACAACCCTGGGTACGTCGCCTTCGAAGCCCAGCAGGCAGCCACCGTCTGGGATCACGACCGCGATGCGGCCGGACGACTCGGCCTGCGGTGGGCCGGCACGACCAGCCAGGATCGTCCGAACGTCTTCGACTGGCGGACCCAGGCCAGTGCGCTCAGTGCGCTGATCGCCGCCGTACCGGCGCCGCCGCCGGTGCGCTCGCTGTCGGCGACCATGAAGCCCGCCCAACCGGTGGTGATGCCGGCGACCGGCAGTGCGACCCACGTGAAGCTCGAGGTCGGGGTCCAAGCGACCGGACCGGTGGGCCAGCCGCTCGAGGTCGAGGTGCAGGCCGCGGGACCAGCGGGCTGGACCGTGACACCGGCGCGGTCAACCGTGACGCTTCGTCCGAACGGGAACGCCGTACCGGTGCAAACGACCGTCGAGCTCGACGTGGCGATTCCAGCCGGGACGCCGGATGGTCGCTACTCGGTGACCGCGACGGCGACGTCCGGTCGGCACCTGTCGTTCAGCACGCGGTCCGACGTCCTGGTGGCACACACCGTCGACTTCGACACCGGTACGGCGGCGGAAATCCCGTGGCTGTGGGACGCGGACGGCTCACAGAGCAACGGCGTCCAGAACCGCTTCGCCGACGGGTACTCGTACTTCGTCTACCGCTTCCCGTTCCCGTCAGACACCACCACGGCTGCCGTGACGCTGACGATCGACAACCAGTTCGTCGTCCAGGTCAGTGGCGACGGTCGGCAGTGGACCACGGTCGCCACGGAGACGCGGGAGATCCGCGACGGTGAGAACAGGGCGGCCCGGACGTTCGACCTGACGCCGTACCTCGGCCCCGACAAGGCCGGCTACGTCCGCATCGCCGACTCCTTCCCCAACGACGGCTGGGGCGGCCGCGTCTCCCACGTCACCGCGACGTACACCGGCTGATGCTCAGTCGTTGACGTCCATCCGTTGCGTACCGACGACCGATAGAAGGCGGAGGGCTTCCTCGGCGGACGAGCCCGGGTCGGCCGTGTAGATCACGACGTGCTGGTCGCGGTCGGCGACGTTGAGGACGTCGCAGTTGACAGTGACCGGCCCGACCACCGGATGCTGGAAGGTCTTGCGCAGGATCCTCGGCGGATCGACGTCTCCGCTCGCCCACAGGCGGGCGAAGTACTCGCTTCCGTCGAGGAGTTCGGCGACGAGGTCGTTCACCTGAGGTGAGTCGGGATACCGGCTGGTGGCGGCGCGGAGACCTGCGGCGACCGAGACCGCGAACTCGTCCGCGTCGGACACGCCGAACAGCCGTCGCTCGTCGGTGGGCGGCTCGAGGAAGACCCGGCGGGCCAGGTTCCGGTCGCGAGGTGCGACAGCCGAGAAGTCCTCCATGAGGGCGGCTGCCAGGTCGTTCCAGGCGAGGACGTCGTACACCGCCGACATGACGGTGGCTGCGGCCAGTGGCAAACGTTGCACGAGGTTCCAGATGCTCGGACGGACGTCCATCGGCGGCCCGGGCGGCGCGGCAAGCGGTACGTCGGCCAGACGGTGGAGATGAGCCCGTTCCGCGTCGGACAGCCGGAGTGCTCGTGCCAGGCCCTCGAGCACTTCGCGGGACGGATGTGGTCCGCGCGCCTGCTCCAGCCGGGTGTAGTACTCGGTGGAGATGAACGCCAGGTGCGCGACCTCTTCCCGGCGCAGACCCGGCGTACGGCGGCGTCTGCCGGCGGGCAAGCCGACGTCCTCTGGCCTGATCCGCTCGCGCCTGCTGCGGAGGAACGCGCCGAGACCAGATCTGTCCATACGTCGAGTATGCGGAATCCCATCGGCTCAACCAGGTACTTGTGGTGCCTGGTTGAGCCCCGAACCGGCGCTCAGGCTCGAAGCATGGACACAAGCACTGAACCCCCGATCGGCCTGCTGGCCGGCAAGGTCGCCTTTGTGAGTGGTGCCGGCCGTGGAATCGGCGCGGCCGCGGCCCGCCTGTTCGCCCGCGAAGGCGCGGCGGTCCTGCTGGCCGCCCGGACCGAGTCCCAGCTCGAGTCCGTCACGAACGAGATCCACGAGGCCGCCGGGACAGCGGAGTACGTCGTCTGCGACCTGGCGGATCCGGATCAGGTACGAGCCGCCGTCAGCAGGACCGTCGAGCTGTTCGGCCGTCTCGACATCGCATTCAACAACGGCGCGGCTATCAGCCCGCCGCTTCCCATCGACCAGGTTCCGCAGACCGACCTCGACCTGCTCTACGAAGTGAACTTCCGCGGCACCTGGGTCGCCCTGACCGCGGAGGTCGAGGCCATCCGCGCCACCGCCCGCACCGGGGCGATCGTCAACAATTCCAGCGTCGGCAGTTTGCGCGGCAACCCCGTGCTGCCGGCGTACGGCGCGATGAAGCGGGCGGTCAACAGCCTGACCGAGTCGGCAGCCGTCACCTATGGGCCGGAGGGCATCCGCGTCAATGCCATCGCACCCGGAAACACGGCGACCGCGATGATCCAGGCCTGGGAGGAGCACAGCCCTGGCCTGCAGGAACGACTCGCTGCCTCCGCGCCGCTGCGCCGTGGAGCCCGGCCCGAGGAGATCGCCGAGGCCGCGGCCTGGCTGCTCAGCGACCGGGCGTCCTTCGTCACCGGCGCCGTGCTCCCAGTCGACGGCGGCGTCCGCTCCTGAGAAAGCCGAACAACCGGCCCCAGTCAAAGCGAAAGCCGCATCCACCGAAGTGGATGCGGCTCCCGTGAGAGTGCGCCGAACTCAGACGTCGTAGTAGAGCTCGAACTCGTGGGGGTGGGGGCGGAGCTGGATGGGGGCGATTTCCTGCTCGCGCTTGAGGTCGATCCAGGTTTCGATCAGGTCCTCGGTGAAGACGTCGCCCTCGAGGAGGAAGGCGTGGTCGGCCTCGAGGGAGTCGATCACGGCCGGCAGCGAGGTCGGGACCTGGGCGATGCCCTCGTGCTCCTCCGGCGGCAGCTCGTAGAGGTCCTTGTCGACCGGGTCGGCCGGCTCGATCTTGTTGCGGACACCGTCCAGGCCGGCCAGCAGCTGGGCCGCGAAGGCCAGGTACGGGTTGGCGGACGGGTCGGGGCAGCGGAACTCGATCCGCTTCGCCTTCGGGTTCGAGCCGGTGATCGGGATCCGGATGCAGGCGGACCGGTTGCGCTGCGAGTACACCAGGTTGACCGGCGCCTCGAAGCCCGGCACCAGGCGGTGGTAGGAGTTCACCGTCGGGTTGGTGAACGCCAGCAGCGACGGGGCGTGCTTGAGCAGGCCGCCGATGTACCAGCGGGCCACGTCGGACAGGCCGCCGTACCCGGACTCGTCGTAGAACAGCGGGTCGCCATTGGTCCACAGCGACTGGTGGCAGTGCATACCGGAGCCGTTGTCACCGAAGATCGGCTTCGGCATGAAGGTCGCGGTCTTGCCGGCCGCCCAGGCGGTGTTCTTGACGATGTACTTGAACTTCATCACGTTGTCGGCGGACTTCAGCAGTTCGTCGAACCGGAAGTTGATCTCCGCCTGGCCCGCGGTGCCGACCTCGTGGTGGGCCCGCTCGACGATCAGGCCGGCCTGCTCGAGGTTCAGTGTGATGTCGTCGCGCAGGTCGCCGAAGTGGTCGGTCGGCGCGACGGGGAAGTAGCCACCCTTGTAGCGGACCTTGTAGCCGCGGTTTCCGCCGTCCTCGATCCGGCCGGTGTTCCAGGCGCCGGCGACCGAGTCGATCGAGTAGTAGCCGGTGTTCGCCTTGGTCTCGAACCGGACGTCGTCGAAGACGTAGAACTCGGCTTCCGGGGCGAAGAACGCGGTATCCGCGATACCGGTCGACTTCAGGTACTCCTGCGCCTTCCGGGCGATGTTGCGCGGGTCCCGGCTGTAGGCCTCGCCGGTCAGCGGGTCGTGTACGAAGAAGTTGATGGCCAGCGTCTTCGTCCCGCGGAACGTGTCGACGAAGGCGGTGGTCGGGTCGGGCAGCAGCTTCATGTCCGATTCGTGGATCTGCTGGAACCCGCGTACCGACGAACCGTCGAACATCAGGCCCTCTTCGAAGACCTCAGGGCCGAACGACGACACCGGGACGGTGAAGTGCTGCATGATGCCCGGCAGGTCGCAGAACCGGACGTCGATGATCTCGACGCCTTCGTCCTTGACGTAGGCGAGCAGCTCCTCAGCGCTGGAAAACATACGTACTCCTCGGGGTGGCTCAGAGATTGCATCTGAACGTAGGGCCTGCCGATTACTCCGTCGTGACCCTGATGTTTCGCGGATGTTACGCCCAGCGTGTCCGCGCTGACCCACTGGTGTACGCCGGTTACGGCCTGAGATCTCCCGGCCCGCTGTGCAGTAGCCACTGTGCTGGGGTCCCGGCCGTGTCCGTAGGCTAGCCATCATGGCACCATCGGCGCAGCCCGGCACAGGACCCACCCAAGAATTCCGGTTCCCTGGCAACCGGCTGGGGCTGCCCGAGGCCGGTCCAGGTTCCGCGGCGGGCTGGGGGCGCCGGATCCTCGCGCTGCTCCTGGACTGGCTGATCGCGGGCCTGGTGGCCTCCGCGATCACCTCCAAGCCGATGTGGGCAGGCGGCAACGACTACAACGTCGCCCAGCTGGTCACGTTCTTCGCGATGAGCGCGATCCTGACCGGTCTGGCCGGCGGCACCATCGGCCACCGCGTCTGCAATCTGCGGGTGATCCTGGTCCGGGGCGGCACGAGTTACACGTCACAGCCGGGGCTGCTGGCGGGTGCGATCCGGTCCTTCCTGCTCTGCCTGGTCATCCCCGCCGTCGTCTACGACCGCGACCGCCGGGGCCTGCACGACCGGGCCGCGAACACGATCGTCGTCCGGCGCTAGGCCTGCCGTCAGCGCCGGGTCAGGCGTAACTGGACGTCGTCCAGGTACCTGGTCCGGAAGCCGGCCTCGGAGTAGGCCAGGTAGAACTCCCACATCCGGCGGAACGTGTCGTCGAAACCCAGGCCGGCGATGGCCGGCCAGCGCTCGATGAAGCGGTTCCGCCAGATCCGCAGCGTCCGGGCGTAGTCGGCGCCGAGATGGCGGATCACCTCGGTCCGCAGGCCGGTGTGCCGGGCGGTGATGTCCTCGATCACCTTGATCGACGGGATCAGGCCGCCGGGGAAGATGTACTTCTGCACCCAGGTGAAGGTGTTCCGGGTCGCCAGCATCCGCTCGTGCGGCATCACGATCGCCTGCACCACCGCGACCCCGCCGGGCGCGAGCCGCCGCTCGA
Organism: Kribbella swartbergensis; assembly: GCF_054784135.1. Taxonomy (NCBI): domain Bacteria; kingdom Bacillati; phylum Actinomycetota; class Actinomycetes; order Propionibacteriales; family Kribbellaceae; genus Kribbella; species Kribbella swartbergensis. The sequence continues at coordinate 344,635 of NZ_BAAGPM010000022.1, read as the reverse complement.
TCGCGTCGAAGTAGACCGGCCAGTACTTCTCGCCGACCGCCTCGATCATCTCCACACTCAGCACGGCGTCGAACTCGCCGATCTGGTCGCGGTAGTCACGCAGCGCGACCTGCACCCGGTCACCCACGCCGGCCTCGGCGATCTTGCGCTGCGCCAGCAGGGCCTGCTGCGAGGCGATCGTGATCGCGGTCACCCAGGCCCCGCGCTGCGCGGCCCGGATCGCCAGGCTCGCCCAGCCGCAGCCGATGTCCAGCACCCGGGACCCGGGCACCACGCCGGCGGCGTCCAGGATCGAGTCCAGCTTGTTCAGCTGCGCCCGGGTCAGTTCGTCGTACGACGCCGTCGCGAGATCCGCCGTGCTGGTGCCCAGGTCCGGATCACCGAAGTACGCCGCCGAGTAGGTCATGGTGGGGTCGAGAAACTCGGCGAACATCGCGTTGCTCAGGTCGTAGTGCCGGCTGACGTTCTCCCGGGCGCCGGCCCGGTCGTTCTCCTGGTCGGCCGGCTGCGACCGGGTCACCAGCCAGCGCAGCGACTGGGCCCACTTCGGCAGCAGGTGCCGGGTCTCCTCGTCGCTGAACCGCTCGGCGAACGGGACCAGCAGGTCGGCCAGGTCGGTCCCGGGCTCGGGGTCCCAGTCGCCGGCCAGGTACGCCTCGCCGAATCCGGAGCCGGCGTCGTGTCCGAGCCGGTCCAGGAAGGCCGCGCTCCGGTGCACCCGCATTGCCGGGCCGCCCAGACCGTACGAGCGGTTGTCCAGGTGGATCGTGGCCGGCAGGTCCTTGGCGATCAGACGAATCGCGGCCAGCGCGCCGGCCCGGCGTACTGGGTTCGACCGCGGCCGGACCAGCGTGGGCCAGGTCTCGGCCGCCGGCTGGTGCGCGGCCACGGCCGGCAAGAGATCCGTCATGTACGTCTACCTCGTGTCTCGATCGTCCTGGTCGCACCTTAAGGCCCGACCCGACCCCCACAGCGCAACACGAAGGCACTCCCGTGCCACGTCACGACAGATCAACTACCGAGCAGCCCGTCGGGTTACCGCCATCTCACCCAGAGAGAGCGGTCATCCCTCGCGCCGACCGAAAATCACCTGGTTGCCGTCGGGCCGGGCGTTGGAAGTTCAGGTCGGGCGCCAGGCCGAAGGACGCCGTGCGGCAGCAGCCGGTCCGGTCTTCCAGCCTGGTTGACGAGCGAGGACGAGCGGATTCGACCGGTCAGCGGCCCTTCATCGCCTGGCGGGCGCCCTTGAGGCTGGTCGGCACCGGGCCCTTCGGCATCGGCACCTGCGGGCGGACGGCGTCCAGCGCCTTCAGCCGCTGCAGCAGGTCGGTGATCTCGGACGGCTGCAGCGCGGCCGGCAGCTTCATCACGTGCTTGGTCAGCTTGCGGATGTCGACCTCGCCCTCGCCCGGACCGGCGATGATCTGGATCACCGGGGCGCCACCGGCCACCCGGCTGTGCTTCTTGACCTCGGCGGCGAGCAGGTTCTTCACCCGGCTCGGCTGGCCCTCGCCGACCAGCACGATGCCCGGCCGGCCGACCACCCGGTGCACGATGTCGGCGTTCTTGGTGACCGCGACCGCAGGCGTCACGTTCCAGCCGCGGCGCAGCGTCTGCAACGCGGACGCGGCGGCGCCGGCCTGGCCCTCGATCTGGCTGTACGCCGCCTTCTCCACCTTGCGGCCGAAGACGACGGTGGTGACCAGGAACGCGAGCGCCACACCCAGCGGGATCCAGACCAGCAGGGGGCCGACGAAGAACCCCAGCGCCACGAACACGGCGACGATGCCGAGGAAGATCCCGGCGAGCACCAGTCCGACGGTCGGGTCGGACTTCTTGGTCAGCTTGTACGCCGACCGGATCTGCTTGAGCCGGCTGGTCTTCTCGGCGGGCGCGTCGTTCTTGGCCATCTCTACCTTTGTCCGTTGGTTCCGCTATGCCTGGGTCGCCGCGGAGTTCCGCATCCGCGACTCCACAGCCTGACGGTACAGCCGACCGGCCCGGTACGACGAACGCACGAGCGGGCCGGACATCACTCCGGCGAACCCGATCGCCTCGGCCTCGGCCTGCAACTCGACGAACTCCTCCGGCCTGACCCACCGCTCGACCGGGTGGTGCCGCACCGAGGGGCGCAGGTACTGGGTGATGGTGACGATCTCGCAGCCGGCGTCGTGCAGGTCGCGCAGCGCCTGGCTGACCTCCTCGCGGGTCTCACCCATGCCGAGGATCAGGTTCGACTTGGTCACCAGGCCGTAGTCGCGGGCCTGGGTGATCACGTCCAGGGACCGCTCGTAGCGGAACCCGGGCCGGATCCGGCGGAAGATCCGCGGCACCGTCTCGACGTTGTGCGCGAACACCTCGGGCCGGGACGAGAACACCTCGGCCAGCTGCTCGGGGACGGCGTTGAAGTCGGGTGCCAGCATCTCGACGCCGGTCCCGGGATTGAGCTCGTGGATCTGGCGGATCGTCTCGGCGTACAGCCAGGCACCGCCGTCGTCCAGGTCGTCGCGGGCCACACCGGTCACGGTGGCGTAGCGCAGGCCCATGGTCCGGACCGACTCGGCGACCCGGCGCGGCTCGTCGCGGTCCAGCGCCTCCGGCTTGCCGGTGTCGATCTGGCAGAAGTCACAGCGCCGGGTGCACTGGTCGCCGCCGATCAGGAAGGTGGCCTCACGGTCTTCCCAGCACTCGAAAATGTTCGGACAACCGGCTTCTTGGCAGACCGTGTGCAGCTGCTCGGACTTCACCAGCTTCTGCAATGCCTGGTACTCCGGGCCCATCTTCGCCCGGGTCTTGATCCACTCGGGTTTGCGCTCGATCGGGGTCTCCGCGTTGCGCACCTCGAGCCTGAGCAGTTTCCGTCCTTCTGGGGCGATCGTCACGCCCTCCAGGGTACGCGTCCCCGAGACAGGAGCTATCAGCCCGTAGGCTGATGGACTATGTCAGCCACGGCCGAGTCCCCGGCGGAGCGTCGTACCGGGGAAGTGAAGGTGTCCGAACCGGGGACGCCGCCGGCGACCGGGACCACCGTGCGCGGCTGGATCCGGCCGGCGCCGACGGCCAAGGAGAAGAAGTACGACCTGCTGCTCGGGCTGGGGATGGCCGTCGCGGGAGTGATCGGCACCGAGCTGGCCCGCGGGGTGGCGCCGGACCCGGTCGATCTCGGCATCGGCGGGGTCGAGCCGTACGTGCTGAGTGCGGCCGTCGCGCTGCCGCTGTGCTTCCGCCGCCGCTGGCCGATCCCGATGCTGCTGGTGGTGTCGGTGTTGTTCGTGGTGACGGGGGAGCGGGCGACGTTCGCCTTCGCCAGCAACCTGGTCACCCAGGCCACGCAGTTCATGGCGATCTACGCGGCGGTCGCCTGGGCGCGGGACCGGCGGCTGATGAAGGCGACCGTGGGGGTGGTCTTCATCGGGATGTTCAGCTGGCTGGTGCTCGGCTTCGTCCGGGCGCTGCGCAACGACGAGATCAAGGGTGCCAACGACGCACTGCTGTCGCCGTACGTCTCCAGCGTGGTGCTCACCCTCGCCCTGAACGTCCTGTACTTCTTCGGTGCCTACTTCTGGGGACGTACGGCGTGGGGGACCGCGCGGCAGCGGTACGAGCTGGAGCAGCAGGCGGCCGAACTCGCCGCGCAGCAGGAGGCGAACGCCCGGCGCGCGGTGGTCGACGAGCGGCTGCGGATCTCCCGCGAGCTGCACGACGTCGTCGCCCACCACATCAGCAGCATCGGCGTTCAGGCCGGCGGCGCCCGCCGCGTGATGGACAGCGACCCGGACGCGGCCAAGAACGCGCTCAGCGTGATCGAGGACTCCAGCCGGACCGCCGTGAACGAGATGCGCCAGCTCCTCGGCATGCTCCGCGCGGCCGATCCGGACCTCGACGTCGACTCGCCGGCCACCAAGGCTCCGCAGGCCGGCGCCGACCGGCTGCCCGCGCTGATCGCGGACGTGAACGGCGAAGGTCTGTCGGTCGGCTTCCACCAGATCGGCCAGCCGGTCCCGCTGCCGGAGACGGTGTCGGTCTCGGTGTACCGGATCGCCCAGGAGGCACTCACCAACGTACGGCGCCACTCGACCGCCCGCAGTGCGCACATCACGCTGCGTTATCTCGACGACTCGGTCGAGCTGGAGGTGATCGACGACGGCCGGCCCAAGCACGCTCCGGTCGGGAGCCGGCTCGGTCACGTCGGCATCCGTGAGAGGGTCGGTCTGCTCGGCGGTGAGACCGAGATCGGACCCCGCCCGGTCGGCGGCTTCCGGGTCCGGGTCCGGATTCCGCTCGACCCGCAGAACCGCCCGCTGGCCAAGGAGACGCAGTGAACGAGCGAAGCGTGGACGCCGATGAGTGAGACCGCCGCCCCGATGCGGGTGCTGCTGGTGGACGACCAGGACCTGGTCCGGGCCGGGTTCCGGATGATCCTGTCGGTCGAACCCGACATCGAGGTCGTCGGCGAGGCCGCGGACGGCGAGAAGGCGATCGAACTCGCGCTGACGTTGCGGCCGGACGTCGTACTGATGGACGTGCAGATGCCCGGGATGGACGGGATAACCGCGACCCAGCGCATCGTCGCGGCAGACGCGGGCAAGGTCGTCATCCTGACCACGTTCGACCGGGACGACTACCTGTTCGAGTCGCTCGGCGCCGGGGCCAGCGGATTCCTGCTGAAGAACACCGCGCCGGAAGACCTCGTCGACGCGATCCAGGTGGTCCACTCCGGTCACGCGCTGCTCGCCCCCGAGGTGACCCGCCGCGTCATCAAACGGTTCACCGGCGGCGGCGAACGCGTCTACCGTCCCGACCTGCTCGCGGAGCTGACCGACCGCGAGCGCGAGGTCCTCGGCCTGATCGCCCGCGGTCTCACCAACACCGAGATCGCAAGCCAGCTGTACGTCGGCGAGGCCACCGTGAAGACCCACGTCTCGCGGGTCCTGCTCAAACTCGGCCTCCGCGACCGCGTCCAGGCCGTCGTCTTCGCCTACGAATGCGGACTGGTGACGCCCGGAGACGATCCGGCCGGCTGACGGCAGCCGGCGCGGCGACCGACGAGCAGATTGGCGGAACGGTCACAGGCGTGAGGGGTGTCCTGTCTTAGCTGGCGAAGGAGTGCGACCGGCGTACTCCAGGGCAGGAGAGGCCAACCATGAAGATCGTGGTCATCGGCGGGACCGGGCTGATTGGCTCGAAGACGGTACGGCGGCTGGAGGCGCACGGACACGAGGCCGTCGCGGCCGCTCCGAACACGGGGGTCAACTCATTGACCGGCGATGGCCTGGCCGAGGCGCTGGCCGGTGCCGCGGTGGTCGTCGACGTCTCGAACTCGCCGTCCTTCGAGGAGGCCGCGGTGATGAACTTCTTCACCACCTCCACGACGAACCTGCTGGCCGCCGAGGCCGAGGCGGGTGTCGGCCATCACGTGGCGTTGTCCGTCGTCGGTACCGAGCGGATGCGGACCAGCGCGTACTTCCGGGCCAAGATCGCGCAGGAGGAGCTGATCGAGCAGTCCGGCAGGCCCTACTCGATCCTGCACGCCACTCAGTTCTTCGAGTTCGTCAAGGCGATCGCGGACTTCGCCACGGACGAGAGCGGGCGGGTCCACATCGCGCCGGTGAGCTTCCAGCCGATGGCGAGCGACGACGTCGCCGACAACGTCGCCCGGGTCGCCGTCGGTGCGCCGCTGAACGGACGGACCGACATCGCCGGCCCGGACCGGTACCGGATGGACGAGTTCTTCCGGAAGGCTTGTCCCGAGCGTGATGTCGTCACCGACACGCACGCGATGTACTTCGGCAGCGAGCTGCTCGAGGAGAGCCTGGTCCCGATCGGCGAGGCGACGCTTGGCCGGATCCACTACGACGAATGGGCGGAGGGGCGGCCGTGAGCTCCGGCGACTTCCTGCACGGGTCCGACCGAGGGGTGAAGTGACGGACGATCTCGAAGAGGCGTTGCAGGTGTTCGCGCAGGTTCGCCCGCGCCTGTTCGGGATCGCCTACCGGATGCTGAGCAGTGCGACCGAGGCCGAGGACCTGGTCCAGGACGTGTGGCTGCGCTGGCAGGCCGCCGACCGCAGTACCGTCGCGAATCCGGCGGCGTACCTGGCGACCGCGACCACCCGGCTCGCGATCAACGTCGCCCAGTCGGCCCGGGTACGGCGGGAGACGTACATCGGCCCCTGGTTGCCAGAGCCGGTCGACACCAGCGCGGACCCACATCTCGGCGCCGAACGGGCCGAGGCGCTGGAGTTCGCCGTACTGATCCTGCTGGAGCGCCTGTCGCCGAACGAGCGGGCGGCGTACGTACTGCGCGAGGCGTTCGACTACCCGTACTCGCAGATCGCCGAGATCCTGCAGGTCAGCGAACCTGCGGTGCGGCAGCTGGTCAGCCGCAGTCGCAAGCGGGTCATCGGCGAGCGGCGTGCGCCGGTCAGCAGCGCTGAGCAGCGCAATCTCGTCAACGCGTTCGTCAGCGCAGCGAGGAAGGGCGACCTCGCTGCGCTGGAGTCGTTGTTCGCCGCGGACGTGACCAGCTACTCCGACGGCGGGGGCATGCGCGGTGCGTCAAAGATCCCGGTGCACGGCGCGCACACGGTGGCGAAGTACCTGCGGGCGTTCCACACCCGGTTCTGGCCCGGTGTCGACGTCGAGCCGGCGTCTGTCAACGGCCGGCCTGGTGCACTGCTGCGGCGGGATGGTCAGGTAGTCACTGTGCTGTCGCTGGACATCTCCACCGAGGGCATCGAGCAGATCCACTGGGTGATGAATCCGGCGAAGCTCGGGCGCGTCGGGTGATGCAAACCGTCGTACGACGCTTTGCCGCGGCCTGTGCGGCAGGGGATCAAGAGATGCTGCGGACCCTGCTCGCCGTCGACGTGGAGTTGGTGAGTGACGGCGGTGGTCAGGTGGTGACGCCACTCCACCCTCTCCACGGTGCCTCGGACGTCGCGCGGTACGTCGGCACTCTGCTCCCGGGCACCGAACTCACCCTCGAGCAGGTCAACGGCCGGCTAAGCATCGTGCTGCGCCGTTCCGGTCTGGCCACGGCAGTCATCGTCCTGGCCGCCGACGAGACGAGCGTCACCCGGGTCTGGCTCGTCCTCAATCCGGCCAAGCTCACCCGCTGGCACCGGGTCTGATCCGTCCTGCGGATGACGCGGTCGATCACCCTGGCGGACGACGTGTGCACAGGCTGGTCCTGACTAGCTTTGGTGATGACCGGGCGTGCGCCCGGCTGGGGGCCGAGGTGACAGGAACGGTGACGGATGCTGAGGGTGGCTGGGCTGACCCGGCGATTCGGCGAGCAACTCGCGCTGGACGACGTGACGTTCGACGTCGTACCAGGACGGATGACCGGATTCGTCGGTGCCAACGGGGCCGGTAAGACGACGACGATGCGGATCATCCTCGGCGTGCTCGCCGCGACCGCGGGCGAGGTGCGGTGGAAGGACGGGCCGCTGACCCAGGAGGTACGGCGGGACTTCGGTTACATGCCGGAGGAGCGCGGGCTGTACCCGAAGATGAAGATCCGCGACCAACTGGTGTTCTTCGGCCGGTTGCACGGCCTCGATCCGGACCGGGCCGCCGAGCGCACCGACAAGCTGCTCGAACGACTCGGGCTCGGCGAGCGGGCGACCGACGTACTGGAGACGCTGTCACTCGGGAACCAGCAGCGCGTGCAGATCGCCGCGGCGCTGGTGCACGAGCCCATCGCGCTGGTCCTGGACGAGCCGTTCAGCGGTCTCGACCCGCTCGCGGTCGACGCGATGGTCGACCTGCTCCGCGAGGAGGTCACGTCCGAGGTCCCGGTGCTGTTCTCCAGCCACCAGCTCGACCTGGTCGAGCGGCTCTGCGACGACCTCGTCGTACTCTCGCGCGGCAAAGTCGTTGCCGCAGGCCCGGTCGCCGAGCTGGCCGCCGGGCCGACGACGACCTACCGCCTGGTGGTGGACGGTGACGCGGGCTGGCTGCGCGACGTCCGTGGGATCCAGGTGCGCGACGTCGCCGGCGGTACTGCGCTTTTCGACGTCGAGGACGACGCGGCCGCGCAGCAGGCACTCCAGCAGGCGATCAGCCGCGGGCCGGTGCTCGAGTTCGGGCCGGAGCGGGTGGCACTCAGCGACGTCTTCCGGGAGGCGACCCGATGAACGACCGTTCCCTCGACCGACCCTGGCTGTTGATCGCCGAGCGCGAGGTCACCACCAAGCTGCGGGACAAGACCTTCCTCGGCTCGACCGTGGTGATGCTGTTCATCGTGCTCGCCGCGGTGGTCGTTCCGGCGGTGCTCGTCGGCAGCGGCGGCCCCGACAAGATCGCCGTGGTCGACGACGCCGGCGCCAGGGTCGTGCAGCAGGCGTCGGTGACCAAGGGCGGCGACGGCTACGAGGTGACCCGCGTGGCCGACCGCGCCGCGGCGGAGAGGCTGGTCACCGACGGCGAGGCGGATGCGGCGCTGCTGCCCGGCACCGACGGATACGTCGTCCTCGGCAACGACCGGGTCGACGCGAGCCTGGAGAGCGGACTGCGTGAGGCGGCGGTGAACCTCGGGATGGAGCAGAACGCGGCCCGTGCCGGTCTCACGCCCGAACAGTTGCGCGCCGGGACGAAGGTCGAGCTGGAGCTGTTGAAGCCCGGACCGCTGCCCGACATCGTGGCGCAGTTCGTCAACATCGGTCTGGCGCTGGTCTTCTACATGACCGCGCTCGGGTTCGGCATGATGATCGCGCAGAGCGTCGTCCAGGAGAAGGAGAGCCGGGTCGTCGAGATGCTCGCCGCCGCCGTGCCGATCCGCGCGTTGCTGTGGGGCAAGGTGCTCGGCAACACCGCGCTCGCCCTGATCCAGATCGTGGTGATCGCCGGCGCCTCGGTGATCGGCCTGGTCGCGACCGACCAGCTCGACATCCTGCAGGTGGTCGCGCCGGTGGCCGGCTGGTTCGTGGTGTTCTTCGTCCTCGGGTTCGTCGCGCTGGCCGGGCTGTGGGCGGTGGCCGGGTCGCTGGCCACCCGGCAGGAGGACCTCGGGTCGACCACGCTGCCGGGGCAGATGATCCTGATGATCCCGTTCTTCTTCTCGGTGTTCGCCGGGTCGTCGGCCAAGACGGTGGCATCGTTCGTGCCGGTCGCGTCGTCGATGGCGATGCCGGGGCGGATGCTGACCGGGGACGTGCCGATCTGGCAGCCGCTGCTCGCGATCGCGATCCTGCTCGTCGCAACGGTGCTGTTCGTCCGGCTCGGCGCCCGGCTCTACGAGCGCACGCTGCTCCAGACCGGCCGCCGCCTCGGCTACCGAGAGGCACTGGCCCTCGAAGCGTCCTGACCTATCGTCACAGCCGGGCCCGGTGTTACACGGTCGGGCCCGGCTGAGACGAAACCGCAACACTCGATAGCTGTCTGCTGTAGGTGGACCTGCACTACGGTCTCAACGCATGAACGTCGAGCTGCGCCACCTGCGGGTGGTGGTCCTGGTGGCTGAAGCGGGGTCCGTCGGACGGGCCGCCCGCTGGCTCAAGGTCAGCCAGCCGAGCCTCACCGCGCAGCTGAAGCGGATCGAGGCCGCGTTCGGCGGCGAGCTCTTCGAGCGCTCCCGCACCGGCGTCACCCCGACCGCACTCGGCCGGTACGCCGTCGATCGCGCCCGGGCGATCCTGGTCGACGTCGACCACCTGTCCGCGACCGTGTCCGCGATGACCGCGGTCGAGTCCAGCGCCGTACGGCTCGGCGGATTCCCCACCGCGCCGATGTCGGGTATCGCGTCGCGGCTGCGCGACCACGGCGAGATCGAGCAGGTGAGCATCGAGGTCGAGTGGTCCAGCAGCGTGCTTCTGCAGCAACTGGAGAGCGGCCGGCTCGATTTCGCACTGCTGCGGGAGTTCCCCGGCTTCGAGCTGCGGCTGCCCAGCGGTGTCGAGGCATGCACGGTCGTCGAGTCGGAATCGGCGTACGTCGTGATGGCCGCCGACCACCCGCTGGCGGTCGCGTCGCGGCACCGCGGCGAGATCGAGCTCTCGGCGTTGTCGGAGGAGGAGTGGATCGGCGAGCCGCCGGACGACAGCGGGTTCCACGTACTCTTCCGGGCCGCGTGTGAGCAGGCCGGTTTCCAGCCGAAGGTGGAGCACCACTCGGTGGACACCTCGGTGCTGATGGGGTTCGTGACGAGCGGTCAGGGGGTCGCGCTGATCTCGCCGACGTCGTACCGGATGCTCAGCAGCGACGTCACGACCCGGATGCTGGCGGGCGACCCGATCCGCCGGAAACTGCTGCTGGCGTGGAGTACGGACTCGCCGCGCGCGCAGATGGCGCCGGATGTGCGGCAGATGGCGATTGCGGCGTACGACGAAGCGTTCGCCGAACACGCCCGTCGCGGCCAGGTCCAGCGCATGCACGTCGCCTGACCGCTGCGGGATGCTCTCTCGTTCTTGTGGGGGCGGGACGCTCACTTGTCCGGCTAGTAGGGCTAGCGGGTTCTCGCCAGCGTCTTGCTGAGGACCGCCCGGATGTGGTCCGGGTCGGCCTCGCGGTCGTCGAGAAGGATCGCCGCGCACAACCCGTCGGTGAGGGCGACGAAGGCTTCTATCGCATCCTGGTCGTCGGTCTGTGTTCGGGCGAGTTCGGCGACGTTGTCGCGCCAACGTCGCGCTACCGGTCGCAGGGCGGGCCGGCGAGCCGCCAGGGTCGACAGCTCTCGTTCGGCGAGTGCGCGCTCACGGCCCGGGCCGGCCGATTCTGCGATGAGGCGGGCGAGGCCGCCGAGGGGGTCGTCCTCGGCGTCGATGAGCTGACGGATGCGGTGGGTGTACTCATCCGTGACGCTGGTCAGGGCGGCGACCAGAAGGTCGTCCAGGGTCGCGAAGTAGTAGAGAGTGAGGCTGGTGGTGATCCCGGCTTCCTTGGCGACGGTGCGGTGGGTGACACCAGTGGCGCCGTCGCGGCGGACGATCGCGAGCGTTGCCTCGATGATCTGGGCCCGGCGGCGTTGGCCCCGGAGTTTGCGCCCATCGACAGTGTCGTGTTCAGCCGCCGTCATCCTGTTCACCATTCGTCGCCGCTCCTGCTTGTCGAGGCTATCGGCTCGGCCTCACGGTCGGCGTCGCCGAGGGGGCGGAGGTGTCGCAGTGTCGTGAAGCAGGCAAGTGAAGCAGCCGCTATGGCGATGCCTGCTACCACGGCGGCGGTGTTGAGTCCGCTGGTGAACGCGGTTCGTGCGTCGTCGAGAGCCCAGGCCGGCAACTGGCTCGCGAGGGACGAGGCTCCGGCGAGACTGTCGCTGTAGGTATCGGCCGCGGAGGGGGACAGCCCGGACGGGACCTCGACCTTGCTGCGGTAGATCACGGTGGTGAGACTTCCCAGAACTGCAACCCCTGCCGCGATGCCAAGTTCTTGAACGGTCTCGGAGAGCGCGGCCGCTGATCCGGACTTCTCCGCTGGTGCCGCACCCACGATGATGTCGGTACCGAGCGCCGCGATGACCCCGAGGCCGAGGTAGACGAACGCGAATCCCGCGATCACGTTCAGCGTGCTGTCGGTCCCTGCCAGGGCGAGCAGGACGTATCCGGCCAGCGACAACGCCAAGGTGGCCGACATGACGACGCCCGGTGACACGCGACCGGCCATCACGGGCGCACCGATCGCCCCGATGAGCATGGCCAGTGCTGGCGGCCCCATCCACAAGCCAGCCGTCGTCGGCGAGAAGCCCTCGACGAGCTGCAGGTACTGGGTGACCAGGAACATCACTCCACCGAAACCGACCAGACCGATCAACAGTACGGACAGAGCCGCGGAGAAGGCCCGGCTGGTGAAGAGCTTCATGTCCAGCAGCGGCTCGCTGAGGCGCAACTGCCGACGCACGAACGCGACCGCGGCGCTACCGCCGACGACGACAGCGGCCAATGCCTGGACGTCGAGGCCGTGGGCGGCTGCATGCTTGATCGCGTAGATGATCGGCAGCATTGCCGCGAGGGACAATCCGACGCTCAGTAGGTCGGTACGACCGGCGGGGGTTCGATACTCCGGCAGCAGCGCCGGCGCACCGACCAGCACCAGCACAGCAACCGGCACGGCGATGAGGAAGGCTGCACCCCACCAGAAGCCGGCAACCAATGCCCCGCCCGCGACCGGGCCTGCTGCCATCCCGAGGGCGAACATCGTTGCCCAGACGCCGATCGCCAACGCCCGTTGCCGAACGTTGGTGAACATGTTGCTGATCAGCGACAGCGTCGAGGGCATGAGCGTTGCGCCGGCCACTCCGAGCAGTGCCCGCGCCACGATCAGCCAGAGGGGACTGGGAGCGAACGCCGCAAAAACGGAGGCCGCGGCGAATGCTGCCATCCCGATCATCAGCAAGCGGCGGCGTCCGATCCGGTCGCCCAATGTCCCCATCGTGATCAGGAAACCCGCGATGAAGAACCCGTAGGCATCCATGATCCACAGCGTCTCTGTCGCGGTCGGATTCAGGTCCGCGGCCAGGCTCGGAACGACAAGGTAGAGCGCCGTCACATCAAGCCCCAACACCATCGTCGGCAGCGCCAACAGCCCAAGACCACTCCACTCCCGCCACCCAGCCCGCGCCTGCCCCATGGTCACCCTCGCCACCACTAGTTGAACTAACGTACTACTTGTACCATAGTTCAACCTCTGGCAAGCACGAATCCCTCGGCCGTGGAATGCCGACGGCGACCGTTGGAGAGGTGAGAACCCAACCGATCCCTCACCCCACAGCCGAGGTGCGCATCTCCCGCGCCCGCACGCGCCGAAGCGCGTCAACCGGTGGCGTCGTACGGCGAGCTCGGCTTGCCGGATCGCTCCGGGACTCCACGTCGCAGCCCGACCACGATCCCCAAGGTGGGTCAACCGGTGGCGTCGTACGGCGAGCTCGGCTTGCCGGATCGCTCCGGGACTCCACGTCGCAGCCCGGCCACGACCCCTAGGTGGGTCGACCGGTGGCGTCGTACGGCGAGCTCGGCTTGCCGGATCGGCCCGGGACTCCACGTCGCAGCCCGGCCACGACCCCTAGGTGGGTCGACCGGTGGCGTCGTACGGCGAGCTCGGCTTGCCGGATCGGCCCGGGACTCCACACCGCAGCCCGACCACGACACGCATGTGGATGATCGAGACCTGGCGTCGCGAGGCGATGTGGTCAGCCCGCGCGCCGCTCACGAGCCGGCCGAGGAGGGATCGGGAATGCGGCGCCCCGTCGCACGTCACCCCACCCGGCTCGGACCCGGGAGGCAGCGATTCCGCACGTTCGGCGATGAGCCTGACACCGTCAACTGGAGCGGTCTGCTCGCCACGCTGAAGGTCCGCGCGGTTAACGACCCCGGTCCTCGATCCCAACGGCGAATGCAACCGAGCGCCGCGCGACCCGCCGGCGTGCCGGGTCGACCTACTGGTGCTGGCAGCCGGTGGCATCTCGGGCCCGCGGGCTGCCGGTGGCATCTCGGGCCCGCGGGGGCTGGGCGCCGGCTTCACCGACGCCCAGCCCTCTTACATCCAGGTTTCAGGCTCCGGCTGGGCGGATGCTCATGTTCGGGGTCTCGAACGCGCTGAGGTAGAACTCCCCGGTGTCCTCCGGATCATCCATCCGCTCCCGGTACTGCTGCCCCACCTGCTCCTTCACCTGAGGCCCAGCCGCCGCCTCAACATCACTCTTCTTGCCCCGCTCCTCCTGCGAAGCCCCAGCCACCTGCCTAGCTCCATCCCCCTCGGCGGGCGCCACCACAGTCGGCTCATCGCCCGCCTGCATGCGGGGTCGCTCCGGCGCGCCCGACTCCTGCGGCTTCGCCGGCTGCTGCGGCTCCGCCGCGGTGCCTGGTGCGACAACCGTCGGCTCATCGCCCGCTGGGGCGTTCGGCTCCTGGGCCTTGGCGACTGGCGGGGACTGCTCCGGCTTCTCTTGCTGCGGCGTGGGCGCCGCGACCGTCTCGTCGTCCGCCGTTGTTGGCGGGGTGGTCGGCGTGGTTGTGGTGGGCTGGGCGGCTGGGGTGGGGGGTGTTGCCGGCTGGTTGGCCGGCGCGATTGGAGCGGTGACGGTTGGGTGGTCGTCCGCGTCGGAGGCTGGCTGGGGCGACTTGGCTACCGGCTGCTGGTCCTGGTTCGGTGCTTCGGGGGTCGGGGGAGTGGATTCGCCGACCGGGACCTGCGTCGTCTCGTCGCGATCCGCCGGCACCTGCGTCGTCTCGTCGCGATCCGCCGGCACCTGCGTGGTCTCGTCGCGATCCGGCGCCTGGGTGGTTTCGCGGTTCGTGGGGACGGCGACCGTCTCGTCGGGGGTGTCGTTGCCTCGGGCATCGACATCGGGGAGCTGCGCCGTCTGCTCCGGCGCGTTGACCGGGAGCTGTCGGGTCTGCTCCTCCGCCTGACTCCGCGGCCGGACCGGCTCCGGGTCCGGGTCCTCGTCGAACAGATCGTCGTACCGGCTGCTGTTCCCGCCGTACCCGGCGCCCGCGGCCGGATAGGTGCTCCCGGCAACCGGGTAGAGTGCCGCCGCCTCCGCCTCCTGCTGCGCCTGCGCGGCCTCCTGCTCACGCTGCAGCCGCTCGGCCTCCGCCCGCTCCCGCCGCCGGCGCTGCACACTGCGCACGATCAACTGGATCGCGTAGACCAGCGAGATCACCGTGAGGATCGGTACGACGCCGTTCAGCGTGTACTGCCTGGACCCCTCGATCATCCCGGTGGTCACACCGGGGACGTCGTTGAGGAAGTTCGTGGTCCGGTTCGGGATCCAGTGCCAGCAGTAGATCAGCGTGCCGAACGCCACGAACGCGCCCAGCGCACCGGCACCGGAGAAGTACGACACCACGGTCCAGAAGATCAGCGCGCCGATGCCGAAGGCAAGCGCCATCTCCTTCGCATTCAGCTCGATCCCGCCAGGCGCCGTCAGGACCCCGAACACCGCCGGCCCGGCCAGCGCGACCGCCGCCCCGAGCAAGAACCCAAGAAATTTGGACACACCACCACGGTAGCGACGTTTTGCCGTCACGCCCCGCAGACACTTCGCAACCGCGCGCAGGCAAGCGTTTCCTGCGGTCATAGGGTGGTACGTCGTGGAGCGGTCGAACATCGTGGTGATCCTGTCCGACGAGCACACCGGATCCGCCGCGGGTTGGGGCGGTCACCCACGGATACGGACGCCGAACCTCGACCGCCTGGCCGCGCAGAGCCTCACATTCGACCACGCCTACACCAACAGTCCGATGTGCGTCCCGTCGCGGCTGTCACTGATGGCCGGCCGGTACGTGCACCAGATCGGGGCCTGGGACAACGGTGTCATCCCGGGTCCGGACTTCCGCTCGTGGGGACATCACCTCACCGACTATCAGACGGTGATCGCCGGGCGTACCCACTTCAACGGCCCGGACCGCCTGCTCGGCTTCGACCGGCGGCTGACCGACGACCTCGACTTCTGGCTCGACCACAGCGGCCGTCCACCTCGTCGTACGACGGACTGGCAACGACCCACCAACTCGCACGTCACCGAGTACGGCGCCGGCGACCACGTCCACACGCGTCACGACGTCGCGGCCACGGACGCCGCTCTCGAGTTCCTCCGCGATCCCGGCCCGGAGCCGTTCCTGCTCTACGTCGGGTACATGCATCCGCACTTCCCGTTGGTCGCCCCGCCGGAGTTCCGCGCGCTCTACGATCCGGCCGACGTGGAACTGCCGCCGACCTGGAACGAGCCGGCCGCGGCGCAGCATCCGGTGATCTCGCTGCTGCGGCACGGATTTCGCAACGACGAGCCGCTCACGGAGGAACAGGTCCGGGAGGCAACGGTCTGCTACTGGGCGCTGATCAGCCACCTCGACCATCAGATCGGCCGGCTGTTGTCGGGAATCCCCGACAACACGGTTGTCATCTACACCAGCGACCACGGCGAGATGGCCGGCCACCACGGCATCTGGCAGAAACAGTGCTTCTACGAACCGGCCGTCCACATCCCGCTGCTGCTCCGCCACCCGTCCCTCGCTCCGGCCCGAATCACGGCGAACGTCAGTCTGATCGACGTACTCCCGACCCTCCGAGACCTCGCCGGCCTTCCGGCGGATCCGACGCTCCCGGGGCACAGCCTGCTCGATCCGGTCGACCGGCCGGTTCTGTCCGAGTACCACGCTCAGGGGATGCCCGACGCGGGGTATCTGCTCAAGTCCGGGTCCTGGAAGTACAGCTACTACGGTCCGGCGCATCCACCTCAGCTGTTCAACCTCGAGACGGACCCCGACGAACTGCATGACCTGTCCGGTGACCGGGAAAGAGTGAGTGAGCTGGAGGCGGAGCTCAGGTCGATCCTGGATCCGGTCCGGACCGACGTACAGGCGAAGAGCGACCAGGCCGCGCGTGCGGCGCGTTGACGAGAGGATCCGAGTGACTGCCCCCAACATCCTGCTGATCGTGTCCGACGACCACGGGTACGCCGATCGCGGCGTGCTCGGCGTGCATCCTGACGTGCGCACGCCTGCTTTGGACCAGCTTGCGGAGGAGGGTGTGACCTGCACCGACGCGTATGTCACCGCGCCGATCTGCAGTCCGTCGCGCGCGGCGATCATCTCCGGGCGATACCGCAGCGGTGGGGCGGTCAGTGGTTCGACTCCGCCGCTTTCCCGCCGGACGACGTACCGACCTTGGCGGAGATTCTGCGGGGTCAGGGGTATCGGACCGGGTACTTCGGCAAGGTGCACTACGGGTCCGAGTCTGTCGGTGATCGCGCCTGTCCACCGCACCACGGGTTCGAGGAGACGCTGTACGGGTTGGCCGGGCAGTCCTTCGGCCGGCTGAACTACCTGCATCACTCGGACGCGGCTGTGGCGTCGTACGGGCCGTCGGCGGCCCACCGGATGGCAGTGCAACCCTTGCTGAGTGGCGACGAGCCGGTGGAACACGAGGGGTTCCTCACCGCCGAGCTGGGCCGGCGGGCGGGCGAGTTCATCACGACGGAGGACGACCGGCCGTACTTCTGCATGCTGGCGTTCAACGCGGTGCACAACTTCTGCTGGCAGTTGCCGGAGTCGGAGTTGGCCGCCCGCGAGCTGCCCGAGTTTCGCGACTGGACGCCGGACGTCGACGACTCGTTCATCGAGTGGTACGACGACGTGATCGTGCCGAACCTGCCACACGGCCGGGAGTACTACCTCGCGCAGCTCGAACTGATGGACGCCGAGATCGGCCGGTTGCTGCGACTCGTCGACGACAACACGATCGTCGTCTACCTCACCGACAACGGCGGATCCACCTGCAACTTCGGCGACAACACGCCGTTGCGCGGCACGAAGTACACGGTGTGGGACGGCGGCATCAGGGTCCCGATGATCTGGCGATGGCCGTCGCGGCTGCCTGCCGGACGTCGTACCGGGGCGTTGGTCAGCTCGCTCGACCTCGTGCCCACCCTGGCCGCGGCGGCCGGCGCCCCGGTGGATGGTGCGGACGGGATCGACATCCTGCCGGTGCTGGCCGGGGACACGGACGTCGCCCACGATGCGCTGCACTGGGACTGCGAGTTCCAGTGGGCCGTCAGATCCGGAAACTGGAAACTCAGCTGGGTCGGTGACTCACCGCAGGTGGACCACCTACGCGCCTATGAACATGCGCCCATGGGCAACGGCTGGTTCCTGGCCGACCTGTCGACCGACATCGCCGAACACCACAACCGCCTGTCCGAGGACCCGGCAACGGCCTCGCAGCTCCACGCGCTTCACCAAGCGTGGCGGACCGAGGTAGGCCTTCCGCCCCTCCCACAACCGCCGCTGTGAGCGCAGGCCTCAGACGGTCAACCCGTAAGTGATTGCCGTCGGGGCCTCCTCTTGACCGATGTCCGGCGACCGCTCGTAGTCCTCCCACGCCAGCATCTTCGTCAGATGCCGTCGGACCGGCTCCAGCACCTCCGTCACGGTCACGTCGCGCCCGAGTTCCGTCGAGAGCGTGGTCACGTCGGCGTCCGAGATCCCGCACGGCACGATCCGGTCGAACCAGCTCAGGTCGTTGTCACAGTTCAGCGCGAACCCGTGCATCGTCACGCCTTGGGCGACCCGGATCCCGATCGCCGCGATCTTCCGCTCCCGGCCGCGATCATCCGCCGCGACCCACACCCCGCTGCGTCCCTTGACCCGCCCGGTCTTCACCCCGAACTCGGCACAGACCGCGATCAGCGCCTCCTCCAGGCGCCGTACGTAGTCCACGACGTACACATGGGAGGCGAGTTTCACGATCGGATAGCCGACCAACTGGCCCGGTCCGTGCCAGGTGATCTTGCCGCCGCGGTCGACGTCCACCACCGGCGTCCCGTCGACGGGCCGCTCCTGCGGCTCCGTCCGCTTGCCCGCCGTGTACACCGGTGGGTGCTCGAGCAGGATGACGGTGTCCGCTCCGGTGCCTTCGGCAACTTCGGCGTGCAGGCGCCGCTGCTCGGCCCACGCGGTCTCGTAGTCCACCGCGTCGGCACCGAAGCCGGCCTCCACAAACTTGATCTCCCTCACGCCGTCGAGTGTATGCGGCCGGTTCAGTTGCCGTACGCCGCCGTCCACAGGCGACCGTCGTACGGCGCTCTGCCCCGGGGCCCTGTGGATAACTTCCGGGGCGGTGGCGGCGATTCGTGCACTCTCTAGGGCATGGCACTCGACGACATCGCCGGCTTCAGCCTCCGCCGGAAGCTCGGGTCCGGATCGGCCGGCACCGTCTGGCTCGTTCGCGACCGCGCTTCCGGCCGCAACGCCGTGCTCAAACGCGTCCCGACCACTGCGATCACCCACCCGGAGGAGTTCCGTGAAAGCCTCGTCATCCTGCAACGCATCGACCACCCGCATCTCGCGCGCCTCCACGAGGTCCGCGAAACCGGCGTCGAGTGGCTCCTGTTCAGCCAGTACGTCGTGGCCGGCACGCTCAGCGCACTACTCCATCGTCGCGGGCCGCTGACCGACGGCGAGCTCGTCACGCTGCTGAGCCCCCTCGCCGAGGCCCTCGACTACCTCCATCGCAGCGGCCTCACCCACGGCGGCGTGACCGCGGACAACATCCTGTTCGACGCCGATGGCCGCCCGGTCCTGACAGATGCCGCGCTCCACAGATCCTCACCGACCCAGGACCTGACCTCCTTGGCGGCAGTCGCCCGCCAATCAGGCGGCGACCCAGCCGTCTACACACCCGACCTCTTCGCCGACCCCCGCAACCTCCTGACCATCGCGACCCCGATCCCCGTCAACCTCGCCTTCATCAGCGACCCGACGACGCCGTCAACGCCTCCTCCACTCCCGAAGCCGGCACCCACAGACGACCCCGTCCAGCGCTCCCGCGGCCCGCTGACCCCTCGTCCACAGACCCAATCACCCCCACCTACTGAGTCGATGTCCCCACCTCAACCACCTCTACCCAAACCCGTCCGTCCCGCCACCAAGCCCACCCGCCGCAAGGCAGTCCTCCCCAGACTCACCCGCCGCACCAGCACGCCCGCACCCAACCCGCTGGCCCGCCTGACCACGGGGTCTCCCGGCGCTGCCATCAGCGCCACTGAGACTCCTGGCGATGCCGGCACGACAACCAGCGCTGTCTGGGGAGGCGGGCTCGACCAGATGGCTGCCGGACCATCGCGTGCCGGCCGACGTCGGACACGCCGTCGTACCTGGCGCCGCAGGCGGTTCAGGCGTACCGCGACCACCGCAGCGGTCGACGGCGGGCGTCGGCTCGGTTTAGGTCACCCGGCGTACGGCGTGCTGGGTGCCGTCGGACTCGGGGCGGCGGTCGTGCTCGTCCTGGGCTTGGTCACCGTCGGCATCCTGGACAACCCGGCCGGCTCGGCGGCAGCCGCCGACCGTGCCACCCCAGGAGCGTCCCCATCAACGACCTCACCAGCTGCGACAGCGCCTCCACCGCGACCGACAACTCATGCGCCGCGACCAACAACTCATGCGCCGCGCAACGACGCAGCGAAGTGGACCCGAATGCTCCAAGCCCTCGACACCCAACGCGCACAAGCCTTCTGGACCCTCGACCTGGCCTTACTCGACACCGTCTACGTCCCCGGCTCCCGACCCTGGGCAGCCGACCGCGCACTGCTCACCAGCTACCGCCAACACAAAGTCCGAGTCCGCGGCCTGCACATCCGTATCGACCGAACCACCGTCGAACACCAAACCCCGACAACCGTCGTCCTACGCACCACCGACCACCTGACAGCCGGCCAGGCCATCACCCACACCGGAACCACAACCCCACTCCCACCCGGTACACCCACCACCCGACGAATCACCCTCACCACAACCACGACCACCCCTGTCCCCAGCTGGCGAATCAGCGCCGTGACCACGGCCTGAAACACGGACAAGCCCCAGCGGGCCGGTGCAACGTCGGAGGGCAGGTGGTCAGGAGGAGAGGGCGGCAGAGATGGCTGACCGGACCGTGGGGTGGTGGAAGGTGAAGTCGGTGGATTGGAGGCGGGTGGGAAGGGCTCGTTTGCTGCCGAGGAGTTCCCAGGCGAATTCGCCGAGGACCGTCTTCATCAAGAAGGCAGGGACGGGGATGAGGGCAGGGCGGTGGAGCGCGGTCGCCAGGACCTCGGTGAACTCCCGGTTGGTGGTCGGCGTGGGGAGGGTGACGTTGACCGGGCCGCTGAGGGTGTCGTTCTCGGCGACATGCCGGACGGCTCGGAGCCAGTCGGTGAGGGAGACGACCGGGAAGTACTGCGTTCCCGAGCCGAGGCGCCCGCCCAGTCCCAGGCGGAAAGGAAGGGAGAGGAGTTGAAAGGCAGGAGCTCTGCGATCCAGGACCACGCCGGTGCGCAGGGCTGCCACCCGGCTGCCGGCGGCGCGGGCGGGTTCGAGGGAGCCTTCCCAGATACGGACGACGTCGGCGAGGAAACCGTCGCCGAGTTCGGAGTCCTCGGTGAGGATGCGATCGCCACGGTCGAGGCCGTAGCCGCCGATCCCGCTCTGCGTGATGAGGACGGGAGGCCGGTCGAGTTGTGCCGCGGCGGCGGCCAACGTGGACGTGGTACTGACGCGGCTCTCGCGGAGGACGCTTCGGTACGTCGGCGTCCACGGTCGGCCGATGTTGGCGCCCGCCAGGTTGACCACGACGTCCGGGTCGCCGAGCGCGGCCGGGTCGAGGTCTCCACGGGCCGGGTCCCAGCGGACCTCGTCCGTCTGGGTGGGCGTACGACGTACCAGCCGGAGGACCTCGTGGCCGTCGGAGGCGAGGTCGCGGGCGAGCGCCGTACCCAGGAAGCCGGAGGCGCCGGCCAGCACGTACTTCATCCTGCTTGCTCCTTCAGGACGTCCTGCCACGGCAGTACCCGGGCGAGAACCGCGAACGAGAACGGCGCCGGGTCCGCCCAGAAGTGTGGACGGACGCCGGCGCCGGACAGCGGATCAGACGTCGAACTGGGCCTCTTCGAGGCGCTGCTTGACGGCGGTCAGGTAGCGGGCGGCGTCGGCGCCGTCCACCAGGCGGTGGTCGTAGGTCAGGGCCAGGTAGACCATCTGCCGGATCGCGATCGTCTCGCCCAACTCGGGGTGGGTGATGACGACCGGGCGCTTGACCACGGCACCGGTGCCGAGCATGCCGACCTGCGGCTGGTTCAGGATCGGCGTGTCGAACAGGGCGCCGCGGCTGCCGGTGTTCGTGATGGTGAAGGTACCGCCGGCCATCTCGTCCGGCAGCACCTTGTTGTTGCGGGTGCGGTCGGCGAGGTCGGCGATCTTCTTCGCCAGGCCCGCGATGTTCAGGTCACCGGCGTTGTGGACGACGGGGACCATCAGGCCCTTCTCCACGTCCACGGCGATGCCCAGGTGCTCGGCGGCGTGGTACGTGATCTCGCCCTTCTCCTCGTCGATCGAGGCGTTGAGCTTCGGGTACTGCTTCAGCGCGTCCACCGCGGCCAGCGCGAAGAACGGCAGGAAGGACAGCTTGACGCCCTCGCGGGCCTCGAACTCGGCCTTCTTCGCGTTCCGCAGCTTGGCGATCTCGGTGACGTCGACCTCGACCACTGTGGTCAGCTGGGCCGAGACCTTCAGCGAGTTGACCATGTGGGTCGCGATCGCCTTGCGGATCCGGCTCATCTTCTCGGTGGTGCCGCGCAGCGGGCTGACCGTCGCCGGCTTGGCGGCGGCCGGTGCGGAGTCGGCAGCCGGAGCCGCGGCCGGAGCAGCCGCGGCGGCCTTCCTGGCCTCTGCAGCGGCGATGACGTCCTGCTTGCGGATGCGGCCGCCGACGCCGGTGCCCTGTACGGCGTTCAGGTCGACGTCGTGCTCGGCGGCGAGCTTGCGGACCAGCGGGGTGACGTAGTTCGGGCCCTCGGAGGACGAGCCGTTCGGGGAGGCCGCGGGCGCCGGAGCGGTCGCGGTGGCCTGGGCCGAGGCGGTCGAAGCGGAGGCGGCAGGAGCCTGCGCGGGTGCCTGGGCGGCGGGCGCGGCCTGCGGAGTCGGAGCCTGAGCCGGCGGCTGGGCGGCCGGAGCCTGGGTGGGTGCCTGCGCCGCGGGGGCCTGGGCCGGCGCGGGAGCAGCGGCCTGCGCGGCCGGAGCCTGGGCAGAAGGCTGAGCGGCCGGGGCCTGGGCAGAAGGCTGAGCGGCGGGAGCCTGTTCCGGGGCCTCGGGCTGGGCGGCGGAGGCCGAGTCGGCCGGGGCGGAGGATGAGGCCGGGGCGGCGTCGCCCGAGCCGACGATGGCGAGTTCGGCGCCGACCTCGACGGTCTCGTCCTCGGCGACCTTGATCTCCAGCAGCTTGCCGGCGACCGGCGACGGGATCTCGGTGTCGACCTTGTCGGTGGAGACCTCGAGCAGCGGCTCGTCCACGGCCACGTCGTCGCCGACCTGCTTCAACCAGCGGGTGACCGTACCTTCGGTGACGCTCTCACCCAGCGCCGGCAGGGTGACCGGCGTACCGGATGCGGCGCCGGAGCCGCCGGAGGACTGGTTGTCGGCGGCGGCGGGTGCCGATGCGGCCGGAGAGGCCGAGGGGGCCGAAGACGAGTCGGGCGAGGCCTGCGACGAGTCGGGCGCCTGCGCGGCGGGGGCCTGCGAGGAAGCCTGGTCGGCGCCGGCCTGGGACGCGGCGGGGGCCTGCTCGGCCTGCTCGGCTGGGCCCTGCGAGGACTGATCGGCGGGTGCCTGCGAGGACTGCTCGGCCGCGGCCTGCGACGAGGCGGACTGGTCGGCGGAGGCGCCCTGGGTGGCGGAGCCGGAGCTTTCGCCGGCGTCGCCGATGACGGCTAGTTCGGCGCCGACCTCGACGGTCTCGTCCTCGGCGGCCTTGATCTCGAGCAGGGTTCCGGCCACCGGCGACGGGATCTCGGTGTCGACCTTGTCGGTCGAGACCTCCAGCAGGGGCTCGTCGACGGCAACCGTGTCGCCGACCTGCTTGAGCCAGCGGGTGACGGTTCCTTCGGTGACGCTCTCCCCGAGGGCCGGCAGGGATACAGAGGTCGGCATGACGGTCGTTGCTCCTTCGTCTGATCGGTCGAGGTCAGCCTACGGTGCCGCCGGAGCGAGCATGACGGGGGTCGAGCGGCCCGTCCCGGCGAACTCAAACCTACTCGGGCGGGCCAGCGGCCCGCCCGCCTGTCCCAGCGTGTGGCTGATGGTTACCCGCCGACTGCGCGGGACGATCAGCCACACCCTGGGCCCTGCCTGCCGATCCGTGCCGCGCAGTCGGCGGGGGATCAGCAGCAGGACCTAGTCGTGGAAGTGGAGTGGCTTTCCGGCGAGCGCGAGGTGCGCTTCGCCGAGGGCTTCGTTCTGGGTGGGGTGGGCGTGGACGAGGGGGGCGACGTCGGCCGGGTAGGCCTCCCAGTTGTAGATGAGCTGGGCTTCGCCGATGAGTTCGCCGACGCGGGACCCGACCATGTGCACCCCGACCACCGCGCCGTCCTTGGCGCGGACCAGCTTGACGAACCCGCTGGTCTTGAGGATCTGGCTCTTGCCGTTGCCGCCGAGGTTGTAGTTGAGGATGTCGACGTCGCCGTACTTCGCGCGGGCCTGGTCCTCGGTCAGCCCGACCGACGCGACCTCCGGCTCGGAGTAGGTGACCCGTGGGATGCCGGCCTCGTCGATCGGTGTCGGGTTGAGCCCGGCGATATGTTCCGCCACGAAGATGCCCTGCTGAAACCCGCGGTGCGCCAACTGGAGCCCGGGGACGATGTCGCCGACCGCGTACACGCCCGGCACGCTGGTCTGCAGGGAGGAGTCCACGGTCACGAACCCTCGGTCGAGCGCGACGCCGACCTCCTCGTAGCCCAGGCCGGTCGTGTTCGGGCCGCGGCCGACCGCGACCAGCAGCACCTCGGCCTCGATCACCTCGCCACCGCTCACGGTGACGCGGACCCCGGACTCGGTCGTCTCGACGGATTCGAACGCGGTGCCGGTCTTGAAGGCGATCTTCCGCTTCCGGAACGCCCGCTCCAACGTCTTGCTGCAGTCGGCGTCCTCGGCCGGGACCAGCCGCGGCAGCGCCTCGACGATGGTCACCTTCGTACCGAACGAGGTCCACGCGGACGCGAACTCCACGCCGATCACCCCGCCGCCCAGCACCACAGCGGACTCCGGCACCCGGTCCAGGGTCAGTGCGTGTTCGCTGGCGATGACCCGCTGCCCGTCGAGGTCCAGCCCGGGGAGGGTCCGCGAGTACGAGCCCGACGCCAGCACGATGTTCTTGCCCGTGTACGACGAACCACCGACGTCGACCGTGGTCGGCGACGTGAGCCGGCCCTCGCCCTCGATCACGGTGATGCCGCGGGCCTTGAGTTGACCCTGCAGGCCCTTGAACAGCCGGTCGACGACGCCGTCCTTGTACTTGTTCACCCCGCCCATGTCGACGCCCTCGAGCGTGGTGCGGACGCCGAACTGCTCACCCTCACGGGCCGAATCCGCGACCTCGGCGGCATGCAGCAGCGCCTTGGTCGGGATACACCCCCGATGCAGACACGTCCCGCCCACCTTGTCCTTCTCCACCAAGGCCACCGACAACCCAAGAGTCGCCGCGCGCAGAGCGGCGGCGTAACCTCCACTGCCGCCACCGAGAATCACCAGGTCGTACGTCGTACCGCTGTCAGTCACAGGTTCCTCCGTGGGTCTGGTCTGCGGGCGGCGGACCCGGATCGCGGTTCCGGCCCGGCGTCATCTTTTCACCGATGCCGCCGGACGCCACCCCCGGTCCGGCCGGAACCGTTACAGGAGATTTCGTGCCCCCGGTTGCCGTGATAGGGGACACTTGGCTCATGAAGTGGTTCGGTCGCCGGCACAAGCCGGGCACGATGCGCCGGTCGGGCAACCCCGATCAGGAGCACCTGCGGGAGTTCGCCCAAACCCGCCAGGGCGTCGAGGGCTTTGTCGAGCCGCGCACCGCGGTGACCGACTACACCCTGCTGCTGGTCGCCATCGACGGCGAGTGGACCCGGCGCCGGGTGCCGTCGGTCGAGTGGGCGCACAACTTCGCCAACAAGCTGGGCATCCCGTCGTACGACGCCGCGGTCGTCGGCTACCCGCCGCGGATGCGCGAGTACAACGCCCGCATGAAGAACAACGGCGCGCCCTAGAGGATCGGGACGCGTTGCCGCACCGCCGCGACGACGGAGGTGTCGACGACGCCGTGCAGGATCTCCGCAGCGGCGCCGAGCCGGGTACGAGTCTGGCCCAGGGGAGTGGTCAGGCTGCTTCGCCCGATGCCCAGCGGATCGGTCCCGGCCGGCGGCACGTAAGCCTGGTCGCACGCCAGCAGCCAGGCCTGCGCGTCGGCGGCCCGCGCCCGGGTCAGCAGGTCCCACTGCTCCTCCTTGCCCGGACCCGCGCCCCACGACGCCGGTACGGCGACCAGTTCCGCACCAAGCCGGCCGAGTGCCGTGAACTGGTCCGCGAAGCGGAGGTCGTAGCAGGTGGCCAGCCCGATCGTGACGTCCTGGAAGGCGAAGGCCACCACCTCATTGCCTGGAGCAACGGTGTCCGACTCGCGCGAGCCGAAGGCGTCGTACAGGTGCATCTTCCGGTACGACGTCTCCACGCCGGGACCCGTGGCGAGCAGGGTGTTGTACACCCGGCCGTCCTCGGACGGCTCGAAGAGGCCGGCCACGACGACGACGCCGAGATCGGCGGCGACCTTGCGCAGGCCGGTCGCGAACGGGCCGTCGAGCGGCTCGGCGACGCTGCGGAGGTCGGTGCCGAAACAGGCCAGCATCGCCTCGGGCAGGACGATCAGCGAGGCCCCGTCGTCGGCGGCCCGCCGGACGGCGTCCGTGGCGGTGGCCAGGTTCGCGACCGGGTCGGGCCCGGCCGAGACCTGGGCGGCGGCAACGCGAAGAAGTGTCATCTGGCCCTCCAAGGCTGTATACATTGAGTATGCGATTGAGTGGGGACTCCGGCCGGGATCGCGCCTACCAGTACCTGCGGGGGACGGTCCTGAGCGACCCCGCGGTGTCGGGCACGTTCATCAACGAGCAGGCGGTGGCGACCGAGGTCGGGATCTCCCGGACTCCCGTCCGCGAAGCCCTGCTGATGCTCGCGGCCGAGGACCTGGTCCAGTTGGTACCGCACCGCGGTGCGTTCGTGGCGCCGGTGCCGGGCCGCGAGATCGCGGAGGTGATGCAGGCCCGCGGCGTGATCGAGACCTGGGCCGCGACCACCTCGATGGCGTCCGGTGGCGCCCCGGTCGAGGCGATGTCCGCCGTACTCGAGCAGCAGCGGTCGATCGTCGACAACGGCGACGCCAAGGAGTTCATCGAACTGGACAGCCAGTTCCACGCCCTCCTGGTCGAGGCGGCCGGCAACTCCGTGCTCGGCCGGCTGTACGACAACCTCCGGGCCAAGCACGTCCTGCTCGGGGTCGTCGCCCTGCAGCGCAGCGCGACCCGCCGGCAGGAGGTGCTCGATGAGCACCAGGCCATCGTCGACGGCCTCGCTTCGGGCAAGCCCGAGGCGGCCGAGAAAGCGATCCTCAGCCACCTCGACAGCACCGGCTCGCTGCTCATGCAGGGCTGACCACCAGCGGCTCGTCCCGGACGGCGCGCCCCAGCCGCAACCCGACCAGCGTGATCGAGCAGGCGACCGCGATGTACGCCGCGATCACGTAGCCGGTCCCGGCCTTCGCCAGGAAGTACGTGAACGCCAACGGCGCCAGCGCGCCGCCGATCACACCCGCGAAGGTGTAGGCCAGCGAACTGCCCGTGTACCGCAGTCGCGCGGTGAACTGCTCCGACACGAACGCCGCCTGCGGCCCGTACATCAGCGAGTGGAAGACCAACCCGATCACCACACCGGGCAACACGGTCGCCAGTGACGACGCCATGGCGAAGAACACCACCGACCAGACCGCTCCACCGACGGCTCCGATCGCGTAGACGGTACGGCGTCCGTACCGGTCGGACAGCCAGCCGGACAACGGGATCAGCCCGACCTGGAACGCGGAGCCGACCAGTACGGCGGTGACCGCCTCGCCGCGGCTCATCCCGAGCTCTTGGGTGGCGTAGGTGAGGACGAAGACGGCGAACATCGCGTACAGCACATCCGGTCCGACCCGCGCCAGGATGGCCGCGATCAGGGGCCTGGTCTGTGTCCGCAGTACCTCGGACACCGGCGCGGTCGGCCGGTCGCCGCGGGCCTCCAGTTCCCGGAACACCGGAGTCTCCTCCAGCTTCGTCCTGATCAGCAGACCGAAGGCCACGAGGACGGCGGACAGCAGGAAGGCGACTCGCCATCCCCAGCTCAGGAACGCCTCCTCCGACAGTGCGCCGGCGAGAACGGCCAGTACGCCGTTCGCCATCAGCGTGCCGAGTGGCGGTCCGACCTGGGCCGCCGAAGCCCAGAAGCCTCGCTCTCCGTCCTTGCTGAACTCACTGCTCAGCAGAACGGCTCCGCCCCACTCACCGCCCACGCCGACGCCCTGCGCGAAGCGGAGTGCGACCAGCAACGTCGGCGCGATCGCCCCGGCCTGTGCATGCGTGGGCAGCAGACCGATGAAGAACGTGGCCACACCGATCAGCAGCAGCGTCGCGACCAGGACCCGTTTGCGGCCGATCACGTCGCCGAGCCGGCCGAAGAAGATGCCGCCGAGCGGACGGGCGACGTACCCGACCGCGTACGTCGCGAAGGCCTGCAGCGTCCCGGTGAGCGGATCGCTGCCGGGGAAGAACAGGTCGCCGAAGACGAGTGCGGCCGCGGAGCTGTAGACGGCGAAGTCGTACCACTCCAGCGAGGTGCCGGACAGGCTCGCGGCGAACGCCTTGTACAGGCTGCGGCGCCCCGGATCGGTGACTGCGGGGGAGCTGGACATCGAGGTGGACCTCCTTGAGGGGATGCCCCATACTCGTTGTATACGACGTGTTCACGCAAGCGCTGATCAGAAAATTTCCGGAGGAATCGCCCGATGACCCAGACCCTGCGCTTCACCCTGCCCGACGGCAGTGAGCGGGAGATCACTGTTCGTTACGCCCTGAACGCGGGGTACGCCGGCCGCGACACCGAGCAGGTCCAGCACCACGTGGACGAGCTGGCCGAGCTCGGCGTACCCGCGCCACGCCGCATTCCCACCCTCTATCCGCTGTCCGCCTCACTGGTCGGACGACCGGAGGTCGTGCAGGTCGCGCACGCCAAGACGTCCGGGGAGGCGGAATGGGCGCTGGTCGTCGGTGAGAACGACGTCCTGCTGACGGTCGCGTGCGATCACACCGACCGGGCGCTCGAGGTGCACGGCGTCGCCTGGAGCAAGCAGTCCGCGCCGGACGTGCTCGGCGACATCGCCTGGCCGCTCGACCAGATCGAGCACGAACTGGACCAGTTCACGCTGAAGGCGTGGGTCCGGCACGGCGACACCGAGCAGCTGATCCAGGACGGCACGCTCGCGCAGTTGCTGCCGCCGTCGTACTGGTTGAAGGAGCTCGGCGACCGGATCGTCCCGGGCACCGTGTTGCTGAGCGGGACGATCCCGATGATCGCCGGTGTCGACCAGTTCGCCGACGCCTGGCGGGTCGAGCTCACCGACCCGCGCGGCCTCACCAGCCGGATTCGCTACACGGTCGAAGAGCTCGCCCCCGCCTGGGACTGAACGATCCCGTTCCCCGACGTGCTCAGCTCGCTGACGCGGCCAGTTCCACCAGGGTGCGTACGGCGTACCCGGTGCCGCCGGCCGGGGTGTAACCGGACGCGCCGCCCTCGTTGAAGGCCGGGCCGGCCACGTCGAGGTGGACCCAGTCGATGCCCTCGGCAACGAAGTCGCCGAGGAAGGCGGCCGCGGCCAGCGCACCGCCCCACGGCTCGCCGGTGATGTTGGCCAGGTCGGCGACCTTCGAGTGGGACTTCAGCTTGTCCAGCATCTCGGTCGGGATCGGCAGCGGCCACATCGACTCACCGGCCGCGACCGCCGCGTCGACCACCCGGTCGCGGGCGGTGTCGGTGTTCGCGAACGCACCGGCCACCTTGGTGCCCAGGGCAACGACGCAGGCGCCGGTCAGCGTGGCCACGTCGACGATCAGGTCCGGCTGGTCCTCGCACGCCCGGACCAGCGCGTCGCCGAGGACGAGCCGGCCCTCGGCGTCGGTGTTCAGCACCTCGACGGTCTTGCCGCCGTACATGGTCAGGACGTCGGAGGGGCGTGCCGCGGAGCCGGACGGCATGTTCTCGGCCATCGCGGCGTACGTGGTCACCTGGACCGGCAGGCCGAGCCGGGCGATCGCGACGGTCGCGCCGATCACCGCGGCGGCGCCGGCCATGTCGGACTTCATGCTGACCATGCCGGTCGACGTCTTCAGCGACAGGCCGCCGGAGTCGAAGGTGATGCCCTTGCCGACGAAGGCCAGATGCGTCACGGGCTTCTTCGGCGCGTAGCTCAGCCGGACCAGCCGCGGCGGGTTGGCCGAGCCCTGGCCGACGCCGAGGATGCCGCCGTACCCGCCCTTGGCCAGCGCCTTCTCGTCCAGCACCTCGACCTTGATGCCGTACTCCTTGCCGAGCTTCTGCGCCTGCTCGGCGAAGTCGGCCGGGTTGAGGTCCGACGGCGGCATGTTCACCCAGTCGCGCACCTGGCGGACCGCGTCCGCGGTCACCTCGGCCCGCTCGAGCGCGGCCTTGGCCTCCTTGGTGCGGGCCAGGTCGGTGAGCACGGTCAGCGCGCCGGGGGCGTCGGCGGCGGTGTCCGACGACTTGTACGCCGTGAACGAGTACCGCCCGAGCAGCGCACCTTCGGCGACCGCGCGGACGCAGTCGGCGTCCGGGGTCGGCAGCGCGAACGCGACGGACTGCGAGGTCTTCGCGGCCCGGACACCGGTGCCGGCCGCGGTCCGCAGGTCCTCGGTCTTCAGCGCACCGTCCGGCGCCGCGCCGAGGCCGACCGCGATCAGGGTCGGCGACTTGCCGGGCTTCGGGCCGGGCACCTTGGTGACCTCGCCGGCCTTGCCGGTGGCGCCGAGACCCGACAGCACCTCCACCAGCGTCCCGCCGTACGCGGCGTTCAGCGACTCGGTGCCGGCCGGCAGGGTGACACCGCCGCCGAGTTTGACCACGCCGATCACCACGGCGTCGGTCTTGACACCGGCCACGTCGGACTTGCTCAGGGTGATGGTGCTCACGAAAATCTCAGTCCTCCTTGACCGGCGGGCAGACGGCCGGTCGTGACGGTACGTGAATGCTGCCTCCGCATGCTACGCGTCGGGTAGTTTCCCCTCCATGACCCCGTCTCTGTCACAGTCGTCCGAGTTGAAGAAGTCGCCACTGCACGAGCGCCATGTCGCCCTCGGCGCGAAGTTCGCCGAGTTCGGGGGATGGGAGATGCCGTTGGAGTACTCCGGTGTCGTCGCCGAGCACACCGCGGTCCGTACCTCCGTCGGCGTCTTCGACGTCAGTCACCTGGGCAAGGCGACGGTCAAGGGCCCGGGCGCGGCGGCGTACGTGAACTCGTGCCTGACCAACGACCTCGGCAAGATCGCACCCGGCCAGGCGCAGTACACACTGTGCTGCAACGAGCGCGGGGGAGTGGTCGACGACCTGATCGCCTACCTGCACGCCGACGACGACGTGTTCCTGATCCCGAACGCGGCCAACACCGCCGAGGTCGTCCGGCTGCTGCAGGCGGACGCGCCGGAAGGCGTGGTGGTGTCCAACGCCCACGAGGACTACGCGATCCTCGCGGTCCAGGGCACCGACAGCGACGACGTGGTCAGCGCGATCGGCCTGCCGACCGGACACGACTACATGTCGTTCACGACCGCGGAGTTCGCCGGTACGCCGGTCGTCGTCTGCCGGACCGGTTACACGGGTGAGCGCGGGTACGAACTCGTCGTACCGAACCAGGCCGCGGTCGGTGTGTTCGACGCGTTGCTCGAGGCCGGAGCGTCGTACGGGATCGTCCCCGCCGGGCTGGGCGCGCGGGACACGCTGCGGACCGAGATGGGTTATCCGCTGCACGGTCAGGACATCTCCCCGAACATCACACCGGTGCAGGCGCGGTCCGGCTGGGCGGTCGGATGGAAGAAGGAGCGCTTCTGGGGTGCCGAGGCGCTGCGCGCCGAGAAGGAGCGCGGACCCGCCCGGATCCTGCGCGGCCTGCGCGCCGCCGGCCGGGGCATCCCGCGCCCGCACATGACCGTGCTCGACCCGTCCGGCACCGCTCTGGGCGAGGTCACCTCCGGCACGTTCTCGCCGACGCTGAAGAAGGGCATCGCCCTCGCCCTGCTCGACGCCACGATCAAGGAAGGCGACCAGGTCGTCGTCGACATCCGCGGCCGCAAGGAGCCCTTCGACGTGGTCAAGCCCCCCTTCGTCACCGTCCACGTCCGCGAGAGCTGAACCGGCTGACAAGGCGGCTCGAATCGGACCGGGGGATTTGGTGTTCGTCACACTGAGCGAGCGGACACAGAGTGTATCTAGGTGTTACAGAGTGTCAGAATGTGGCACAAATTGGACACTGTCGGTGCTGTGCCGACGCGTTTTGCGAAGGATTGAACGCGCAGGGTGACGATTCGGGGCAAATGTTCCGGTCCGGTACCCGTTCCGGTAACGATTTGTGCACTGGTGCCTAGCACCGCTGGTTTGGTGTCACAGTGTCAGGCAGGCTAGCGCGCGGTTGTGGGGGATCGCGGGTGTCAAGGGGATTTGACGCAGGCCCTCCACACAGCAAAGGCTCGGCACGATTTACCCGATTGTTGCCGGATCTACGAACCGAATCTGGCTGACAGAGCTGACGGAGCGCGAATGACAATAGGTCCCCCGGACACCGCGGTTGGTGTCGAGGAACACCCGGCGTCGGCGGAACCGGAACGGGCGGCCACGGTTGCGCACGGCAAGTCCCCGACCCGGATCGCGTTCGACCGGTTGCGCAAGGACAAGGTCGCCGTCACCTGCGCCGTCATCGTGCTGTTCTTCATCCTGATCGCCGTGTTCGCACCGGTGCTGGCCAAGCTCGAGGGCCAGGACTACGGCACCTTCCACACCGACCTGGTCGACGAGTTCGGGTTCCCGACCATCGGGCCGAACGCCGAGCACTGGTTCGGCGTGGAACCGAAGACCGGCCGGGACAACTTCGCCCGGTGGGTGTACGGCGCCCGCCCCTCGCTGATCGTCGCCTTCACCGCGACCCTGGTCGGCACCGTCGTCGGTGTCGTGATGGGCCTGCTGGCCGGCTTCCTCGGTGGCTGGGTGGACCGGCTGATCTCCTGGATCATCGACTTCGTCCTGAGCCTGCCGTACCTGCTGTTCGCGATCGCGATGGTTCCGATCGTCGAGTCCTGGCGGGGCGGTTCGTTCAACCTCTCACCCGAGGAACAGGCGTCGACCAGGTTCTACGTCCTGATCTTCGTGCTCTCGTTCTTCGGCTGGGCCGGGCTGGCGCGCATCATCCGCGGCGAAGTGCTGTCGCTGCGCGAGCGCGAGTTCGTCCTGGCCGCGAAGGCGATCGGCGTACCCACCCGGCAGGTCCTGTTCAAGGAACTGCTGCCGAACCTGGTGGCCCCGATCGTCATTGCCGCCTCCCTGGCGCTGCCCGCGTATGTGACAGCGGAGGCGGGACTGTCCTTCCTCGGTGTCGGTCTGGTTGAGCCGATCCCGTCCTGGGGCCAGACGATCGCGGTGGCCACGAACTGGTTCAAGGCCTACCCCTTGTTCCTGTGGCTGCCGGTGATCGGCATCACCATGCTCGTGCTCGCACTGGCCCTGCTCGGCGACGCGGTACGCGACGCCTTCGACCCCAAGACTCGCCGGTAGTGCGGCGATTGCCCCAGCGGCAGAAAAGGAGAAACGCAACCATGCAGTGGAAACGGATCACCGCGATAGCGGCGACGGTCATGCTGGCCGCCGTCGCCTGCGGCAGCCCGTCGTCGAACAACGATTCCAACACCGGCGGGGGCGACATCGGCGGCGCCCAGGAGAAGGCCACTGACGCGACTGCCAAGGGGCCGGCGAAGGAGATCGAGGGGGCGAAGAAGGGCGGCATCATCACCGTCCTGTCCGACGTCACGCCGGACACCTTCGACCCGACGAACATCTACTACGTCGACGGTAACCAGATCGGCAAGCTGATGTACCGGGCGCTGACCCAGTACCGGCTGGACGAGGGCACCGGCAAGCCCGTGCTCGTCCCCGACCTCGCCGAGGACCTGGGCACCAAGTCGGCCGACGGCCTGACCTGGACGTTCAAGCTGAAGCAGGGCATCAAGTACCACGACGGCACGCCGGTCAAGGCGGCCGACTACGCGTACGCGATCAAGCGGTCCTTCGCGCACGACCTGTACGACGCCGGACCGACGTACCAGCTGCAGTTCTTCAAGGACGGCGACAAGTACAAGGGTCCGTACGGCCCGAACGGCGCCAACTACGCCGGTGTCGAGACGCCGGACGAGAGCACCCTGGTCATCCACCTGGCGAAGAAGTTCGACGACCTGCCCTTCTACGCGGCGTTCCCGATGTTCACGCCGATCCCGCAGGCCAAGGACACCCAGAAGAACTACGAGCAGCGCCCGATGGCGACCGGCCCCTACAAGGTCGACTCGTACACCCCGGGTACGCAGCTCAAGCTGTCGAAGAACCCGAACTGGGACCCGAACACCGACCCGGTGCGGCACCAGTACGTCGACGGCTGGGACTTCAAGTTCAGCCAGGACCTGATCAAGGCCCAGCGCCAGGTGCTGGCCAGCGCCGGCCCGGACGCGAACGCGCTGAACTACAGCAACCTCGACGTCAGCCTGCTGCCCGAGGTCAAGGACCAGAGCCAGCTCGTCAAGGGTCCGGGTCCGTGCACCATCACCTACCCGATGGACACCCGGAAGATCCCGCTCGAGGTGCGCAAGCTGATCGCAAAGGCGCACCCGTACGACTCGTGGCGTAAGGTCGCCGGCCTGAACCCGAACGACTCGCCGCCGGCCTCCACCATCCTGCCGCCGGCTGTTCCGGGCTTCGAGAAGTACGAGCTGCCGGGTCTGACCGGTACCGGTAAGGGTGCCGAGGACGACGCGGTCGCCGCCGAGGTCAAGTCCGAGCTGGCCAAGCTGGGCAAGGCGAACTTCGAGTTGAGCTGGTACTACCAGATCGACGACAAGATCTCGACGCAGGTCACCCAGCTGCGCAAGCAGGTCTACGAGAAGGCCGGCTTCAAGGTCCGGGCCATCGGTGTTCCGAAGGCGAAGTACCGGACGTTCATCGGTGACCAGAACGCTCCGGTGAACATCGGCAAGTCGCCGACCGGTTGGTGCTCCGACTGGCCGAGCGGTACCAGCTGGTTCCCGGTCCTGTTCAAGTCCGACGCGATCGAGCTGGGCAACAGCATCGGTCAGCTGCAGGACAAGGCGCTGGACGCCGAGATCGACCGCGTCGCGGCGATGGAGCCGGACCAGCAGCTGAAGGAGTGGACGAAGATCGACAAGATGATCGTGGAGAAGCACCTGCCGCTGCTGCCGCTGTACTACTCCGCGACCAACTCGCCGGTCGGCAAGAACATCGGCCACGCGATCAACGACATGACCCAGGGCATGCCCGAGTTCACGTCGATGTACCTGAAGCAGCCCTGATCAGCGCCTCGTAACTGAGGTGGTAGTACTGATCTGAACGGTGGAGTGGTGCCCGGACCCGTCCGGGCACCACTCCGATCGGTGAGGAGACAATCCCGTGCTCTACTTCGTGGCGCGCCGCCTGGTCAGCGCGCTCAGTGTCGTGTTGGTCACCTTGATGGCGACCTTCGCGCTCTTTTTCATCGCCCCGACCGACCCGGCCGGTGCGATCTGCGGTGAGCGCAACTGCACCCAGCAGCGCTACAACGAGATCAGGCAGAACCTGCACCTGGACCGGCCCAAGGTGCAGCAGTTCGCGGAGTACACCGCGGGGATTTTCGCCGGCCGGGAGTTCACCACCTCCGGGGTCACGCGGGACTGCGCCGCGCCGTGCCTCGGCTTCTCGTTCAAGAACGACCGCCCCGTACTCGACATGCTCAAGGACCGGTTCCCGGTGACGCTGTCGCTCGTGATGGGGTACGCCGTCATCGTCCTCACCGTCGGCGTGTTCATCGGCTCGATGGCGGCGAAGAGACGCGGGACGGTGGGCGACCGGGCCCTGATGACCAGCACGTTGGTGCTCAGCTCGGTGCCGTACTACATCGTCGCGCTGATGATCTCGCTCTACCTGACCGTCCTGTATCCGATCCTCCCGCGCGGATCGTGGACCCCGCCGACGGAGAACGCCGGCAAATGGGTCGCGGGTCTGGTGACACCCTGGCTCGTGCTCGGCATCTACAGCTGTGTTTCCTACGCTCGGTACTCCCGTGGCTCCATGGTCGAGACGCTGAGCGAGGACTTCATCCGCACCGCCCGGGCCAAGGGCCTGTCGGACCGCAAGGTCACGTACAAGCACGCGCTGCGGTCCGGCATGATCCCGGTGATCACGATCTTCGGCCTGGACGTGGCGACGAGCCTGGCCGGCGCGATCTTCACCGAGCGGATCTTCGACCTGCCGGGGCTCGGTGTCCTGGTCCTGGACAGCTTGAACAGCTATGACCTGCCCGTCATCATGGGCACGGTGCTCGTCGCATCGGTCATGATCGTCGTGATGAACTTCCTGGTGGACATCGGCTACAGCCTGATCGATCCGCGGGTGAGGCTTTCGTGACCACACCCGCCCCCGAGGACCGGAAGGACACCATGGTCGACAGCGCAACCGGCCGGCCCGAGACTCCGGCCGACACCAAGCGAGGCCCGGCGGTCGCCACCCGCGAGCGTCGCCAGGGTGCGATGAACCCCAGCGGTGAGACGCCGTACCTCGTGGTCGAGGACCTGACCGTCAAGTTCCCGACCGCCGACGGCGTGGTCAGCGCGGTGAACGGGCTCAGCTACTCGGTCCCGCTCGGCCGCACGCTGGCGATCGTCGGCGAGTCCGGCTCCGGCAAGTCCGTCTCGAGCATGGCCGTGATGGGCCTGCACGACCGCAGGCGCACCAGGATCACCGGCTCCATCCGGCTCGGCGGCGACGAGATCGTCGGCCTGCCGGAGAGCGAGTTGATGAAGATCCGCGGTGACGCGGTGGCGATGGTGTTCCAGGACCCGCAGTCCTCACTGCACCCGCTGTACACGGTCGGGAACCAGATCATGGAGGCCTACCGGGTGCACAACAAGGTGTCCAAGGAGGTCGCCAAGAAGCGCGCCCTGGAGATGCTCGACCTGGTCGGCATCCCGAATCCGCAGCGCCGCTTCTCGCAGTACCCGCACGAGTTCTCCGGCGGTATGCGGCAGCGCGCGATGATCGCGATGGGGCTGGTCAACGACCCGAAGCTGGTCATCGCCGACGAGCCGACCACCGCGCTGGACGTCACCGTCCAGGCGCAGATCCTGGACCTGCTGAACAACCTGCAGAAGGAGTTCGGCTCCGCGATCGTGCTGATCACCCACGACCTGGGCGTGGTCGCCGAGATGGCCGACGACGTGCTGGTGATGTACGCCGGCCGCTGCGTCGAGTACGGCACTGCCGAGGACGTGCTGGCCCGGCCGCGGATGCCCTACACCTGGGGTCTGCTCGAGTCGATCCCGACCGTGTCGGCGGCGAACGAGCGGCTGCGCCCGATCAAGGGTCTGCCGCCGAGCCTGCTGAACCTGCCCACCGGCTGCTCCTTCAACCCGCGCTGTCCGTACAAGGACCGGGTGAAGGGCGAGCGCTGCACCACCGACCTGCCGGAACTGCTTCCGGTCGACGGTGCCGGAGCCCACACGTCCCGCTGTCACCTGCACGACAAGGCCTCGATCTACGAGGCCGAGGTCGCGCCGAGACTGGGCTGACGGGGGCTGAGGAGAGAGATGAGCGACAACGTGCGCAAGGTCGACGGCGTACCCACGGTCGGTTCCGCGTCCGATGCGGGTGCCCCGCTGTTGCAGGTGCGCGACCTGAAGATGCATTTCCCGATCAAGGAAGCGGCCGGTCTGGGCCGGACCAAGAAGGTCGTCCAGGCGGTCGACGGCGTCAGCTTCGACCTGAAGGCCGGTGCCAGCCTCGGCCTGGTCGGCGAGTCCGGCTGCGGCAAGTCGACCACCGGCCGGATGATCACCCGGCTGCTGACCCCGACCGCCGGGCAGATCCTGTTCAAGGGCACCGACATCGCGCAGCTCAAGGAGCGGGACCTGCGCCCGTTCCGGCGGCAGCTGCAGATCGTCTTCCAGGACCCGTACAGCTCGCTGAACCCGCGGCAGACGGTCAGCAACATCATCAGTACGCCGCTGCGCGTGCACAACCTGGTACCGAAGGGCAAGGAGCTCGACCGGGTCCAGGAACTGCTCGAGCGGGTCGGCCTGAACCCCGAGCACCACAATCGGTATCCGAACGAGTTCTCCGGCGGTCAGCGTCAGCGCATCGGCATTGCCCGGGCGCTCGCGGTGGAGCCAGAGGTGATCATCGCCGACGAGCCGGTGTCCGCGCTGGACGTATCCATCCAGGCCCAGGTGATGAACCTGCTGGAGGACCTGCGGCGCGACCTCGGCATCGCGTTCGTCTTCATCGCCCACGACCTCGGCGTGGTCCGGCACTTCTGTGACCAGGTCGCGGTGATGTACCTGGGCAAGATCGTCGAGCAGGGTCCGCGGGACCAGATCTACAACGCTCCGCAGCACCCGTACACGCAGGCGCTGCTGTCGGCCGCCCCGGATCTGGGCACCATCCGTGGCGTCCCGCCGAAGGAGCGGATCCGGCTGGTCGGCGACGTACCCTCGCCGATCGACCCGCCGAGCGGGTGCCGGTTCCGGACCCGCTGCTGGAAGGCGGAGGACATCTGCGCCACCCAGGAGCCGCCGCTCGAGCCCAAGCCGCAGTCGGCCCCCGGGCACGCCGCCGCGTGCCACTTCGCGGAGCCCAAGGTCGACCTGACCGCGGCCACCGCCTGAGGCATCTGTGTGAAGGCCCCCGCCGATCCGGCGGGGGTCTTTCTCATGCGTGCTGCTGGCCGTGTTTCAACTGGTCGCGTTCCTGCGCGAACCGCACCGACTCGAAGACGGCCAGGCCGGCCAGCAGAGCAGTCAGTACGCCGAGTTGCCCCAGCGCCGGCACCTTGCCCAGCAGCGGTACGGCGACCAGCGCCAGCCCTGCCGTGACCAGTCGCGAGGTGCCGGCCTTGTGCATGGTCCGCCACTTGAAGCCGACGTGACCGAGCAGGTAGATCGCGACACCGCCGAACAACGCGGCCAGGCCGAGTCCCTTCAGCGGGTCGCCGAGATCGTGATGCTCGGTGTCACCGACGTACTCGAGCACCTTCTTCAGGCCGAGCGCGAGCAGCACGACGCCGGTCACCATCGGGAAGTGCAGGAACGTGTACGCGTCCCTGGCCAGCCTGGGCCGGGTCTCGGCCGGCTCGGAAGCCAACGCATGCTCGCCGTAGTGCACGGTGGCGTCGAAGTAGATCCACCAGAGCGCGGCCGTCACGGCCAGGCCGAGCAGGGAGGCGATCACGATCGGCCAGGAGATCGGCAGGTCGGTGACCCCGACGCCGATCGCCACGATCGACTCGCCGAGCGCGATGATCACGATCAGCGAGTGCCGCTCGGCGAAGTGCGCGGCCGAACGGAACCGCCAGCCGCGTGCGTCGATCAGGTAGGTGCCGCCGTAGTCGACCGCCAGCGCCGCGGCCCAGAGCGCGGTCTGCGTGCTGCCGTGGTACTGCGAGGCGATCAGCAGCAATATGGTTGCCCCGAGCATCGACGGCGCGAATCGGACCAGCGTCCGGCGCAGGACCGCGTCGCCGTCCGCGATCAGCCAGAAGAGCACCAGGTGCAGCGCGCGGAAGGCGAAGTACGCACACGCGATCACGACCGGGCCGGGCAGGCCGCCGGGCAGATCGTGGAACGCCTCCGGAATCGCGAGCGCGATCACGAACATCGCGGCCATCGCCATCAGCAGGACGCCGCGGACGGACCCCTCGTCGGCCTTGACCAGGTTGCACAACCAGGAGAAGCCGATCCAGCTCCACCACAGCAACCCGGTCAGCAGGACACCGCGCAGTACACCGTGCCAGGTCAGGTCGTGCGCCATCAGCGCGGTGATCTGCGTCAGCGCGAACACGAACACCAGATCGAAGAACAGCTCCAGCGGCGTGACCGTGTGGTCCGCACTGGTTCGCGCTGCCTTGATGGGATTCCTGGACGTCATGCGCCACATCCTGCCACCCGGAGCTGGAAACGGTGGGCTCCCGCCTGGTCAGGGTCAGGAGAGAGCCCACCGCGCTCTGGGCCGGGCGCTAGGCTCGGCCGTGGGCCTGCCGGCTGCGGCGGCTGAGGGAGTCGATGGTGACGGCGATCAGCAGAACACCGGCGGTCACCATGTAGCGGACGCTGGAGTCGAGGCTGAGCAGCGCGAGGCCGTTCGAGATCGACATGATCACCAGGGCGCCGAGCAGCGCGGAGTACGCCGACCCGCGGCCGCCGAACAGACTGGTCCCGCCGATCACCGCGGCGGCGATCGCGTTCAGGTTGGTGTCCGCGCCGCCGCTGCTCTGGTTGACCGCCACCAGCCGGGCGGCGGCCAGCAGACCGCCGACGGCGGCGAACGTCGAACACGCCGCGAACACGGACAGGTAGATCATCCGGACGTTGATACCGGCCCGCCGGGCGGCCTCCACGTTGCCGCCGACCGCGACGACCGACCGACCCCAGCGCGTCCGCCGTACGGCGAAATCGGTGGCCACCACCAGCGCGAGGAAGAGCAGGAACATGGACGACACGCCGCGGTCGCCGTTCAGGATGATGACCGGGATCAGCAGCACGACGGCGAGCGCGCCGGCCTTGATCGCGATGATCGACGTGGGTGCCGCCGACAACCCGGCCGCGACGCGGGCGCTTCGGCCACGCAGCCGGGTCAGCACGTACGCCGCGACGACCGCCGCGACCAGCGCGTAGGACAGCGCGGGGGAGAGGAAGCTGCGGGTGGCGAATCCGACGAGAGCGGAGTCGAACGGCAGGTTCAGCGAACCCTCCTTGCCGAGCACCAGCAGCTGCAGACCGAGGAAACCGAGCAGACCGGCCAGCGTGATCACGAAACTCGGTACGCCGAACCTGGTGTAGAGCGCGCCGTAGAACAGGCCGATGGCCAGACCGAGAAGAACGCCGACCAGGAGCGACAGCGCGAGCGGCCAGCCCTTGTTGACGAACGTCACCCCGAGTACGGCGGCCGACAGTCCGCTGACCGAGCCGACCGACAGGTCGATCTCGCCGAGCAGCAGGACCAGAACGATGCCGATGGCAATCACCCCGACCGAGGTGGTCTGCAGGGTGAGGTTGACCAGGTTGCGGCTGGACAGGAACGAGCCGTTCGCGATCTGGAAGACCGCCCAGATGATGACCAGGCCGACCACCACCGGCACCGAGCCGAGGTCGCCGGAGCGCAGCCGGGCGGTGAACGCCGAGACGGCGCCGCTGATGCCGTGGCTGGCGATCAGCCGCTCGTCCTGCAGGTCGGCCGGCAGTTCGACGGCCGGGCCGTTGCCGTTGGCCGCGCCGCCGGCCGTCGGGCGCGGGGTGTCCTGAGGCCGGAGCTCGGATCCGGGCAGCGTCATGATGCGGTCCCCTCCTCACGGGTCCGGCGCGCTGCGCGCTCGGAGACCGCGTTGTCCGTCGCGCCGGTGATGGCGGCGATGATGTCCTGCGTCTTGGTCTCGCTGACCACGAAGACGCCGTTGTTGCGGCCCAGACGCAGTACGGCGACCCGGTCGGCGACCGCCATCACGTCGGCCATGTTGTGACTGATCAGGATCACCGCGAGACCCCGTTCGCGCAGCCGCTCGACCAGGTTGAGGACCTCGGCGGTCTGAGCCACGCCGAGAGCCGCGGTCGGCTCGTCCAGCATCACGACCTTCGGCTGGCCGAGCAGCGAGCGGGCGATCGCGACGGTCTGCCGCTGGCCGCCGGACAGGCTGGCCACCGGGATCCGGACCGACGGGATCTTCGCGGACAGCTGGCGGAGCAGCTCCCACGAGGACCGCTCCATCTCGACCTCGTCGAGCACCTTGCCCTTGCGCAGCTCGCGGCCGAGGTACAGGTTCGCGACCACGTCGAGGTTGTCGCACAGGGCCAGGTCCTGGAAGACCGTGGCGATGCCTAGTTGCTGCGCCTCGGCCGGACTGCCTACCCGCACCTCCCGGCCGTCGAACACCATCGTGCCGTCGTCGGCGGTGTAAACGCCGGCGATCGTCTTCACCAGCGTCGACTTGCCGGCGCCGTTGTCGCCGACCAGGGCCAGGACCTCACCGGCCCGGACGTCCAGCTCGATGTTCTTCAGAGCCTGGACCGCGCCGAAGCGCTTGGAGATGCCCCGCAGGGCCAGCACCGTACTGGTGCCGACCGGGGCCGGTGTGGGGGTGACAGTCACTCGATCAGCCTCCTGGGGCTTTGTCTTCAGGCCATGATCCCGGCGATCAACCGCCCGGGACAGCCTTTCCGGTTCCGGAACCTGGGCGCTCTGTCCCGGCGGATTCGGCTCGGTCCGGCCGTCGGCCGTCGTACCGGCCGGGACACCGGCGTTGCCCCGCACCTCACCGCGGGGCAACGCCGGGGGGCGGGTCAGCTGAGGCCGGCGGCGGTGCAGGCGGCGGCGAACGACGCGGTGCAGATGTCGCTCACCTTGTAGATGTTGTCCTTCACCACGGTGTCCTTGATGTTGTCCTTGGTCACCGCGACCGGATCGAGGATCGTCGACGGTACGCCGTT
Organism: Kribbella swartbergensis; assembly: GCF_054784135.1. Classification (NCBI taxonomy): domain Bacteria; kingdom Bacillati; phylum Actinomycetota; class Actinomycetes; order Propionibacteriales; family Kribbellaceae; genus Kribbella; species Kribbella swartbergensis. The sequence goes on along the minus strand of NZ_BAAGPM010000022.1, from coordinate 302,539 downwards.
CTTCTCCGTCGTCGACTCGGGCTTGTCACCGTTCGCCAGCGCCACCGCGCCCTTCGCGGCGGCCTCGGCCTGCGGCTTGACCGCCTTGTAGATGGTCATCGCCTGGTCGCCGGCCACGATCCGCTGGATCGCCGCGAGCTCCGAGTCCTGCCCGGTGACCGGCGGCAGCGGCTTCACGCCGCCACCTTTCAGGGCCGCGATCGCGCCGCCCGCCGTACCGTCGTTCGCGGCGTAGACCCCGACCAGGCCGTTCTTGATCGCGCTCAGCTGGCCCTCCATCCAGGCCTGCGCCTTGTCCGGGCTCCAGTCCGGCGTGTCGAACTCGGCCGCGATCTTGAAGCCGCTCGCGTCGAGCACGCTGTGCGCCCCCTTCTTGAAGTCGGCGGCGTTCGGGTCGGTCGGCGAGCCGTTGATCATGGCGATGTTGCCGGACGTCTTGCCGGCCGCCTTGAGCGTGTCGACCAGGGTCTGCGCCTGCAGCTTGCCGACCGCCTCGTTCTCGAACGAGACGTAGTAGTCGGCGTTCTCGATGAACCGGTCGTAGGCGACCACCGGGACGTTCTGGCCCTTGGCGGACGCGACCACCGCGGCGGCGGCCTTGCCGTCGACCGGGTCGAGGACCAGCACGTTCGCGCCCTGCGTCAGAGCCGCCTCGGCCTGCTGTTGCTGCTTCGCCGCGTCCTGATCGGCGTTGCTGTAGATCAGTTCGCAGTTCGCACAGGCCGCCTTGAGGGCCTCGGTGAACAGCGGCCGGTCGAGCGCCTCGTAGCGGGTCGTCTTCGACTCGGGCAGCAGCAGCGCGATCTTCTTGGCTTCGCCGGAGCCTCCGGCGGCGGGTTCGTCCGACCCGCAGGCCGCCAGGGACAGCGCGAGGGCCGAGACGGTCAGGCCGAGGCCGACGAGACGAGAGGGAGAGACGAACATGTGGCGGCTCCTTGACGTGATGACCCGAGTAGGCCTGACCGAAGTCAAGCGGCGCCGAGCCTTGACGTCAAGACTTGAATTCAAGAAATAGACATATTCACGTCACGAATCCGGTACAAATGCGCCCCAAGAGCACCCAGTTGGTCCCCGCCGCCGACAAGCCCCCGAGCCCCGACCGAACCCAGCTGCTCCTGCCCTTGAACCCGCCGCCAGTAGCACCCCACCTCCGCACCGCCCCGCACCCGCGCACCGCCGCCGGCCCGCACCGCCCCGCAGCGCCCCGCACCCACGCGCTCGCCCAGTCGGCACCTCGCGTCCGGCCCGCACCGCCCCCGCACCGCGCACCCCGCCTCCGGCCCGCACCGCCCCGCACCCGCTCGCGCCCAGCCCGCACCTCGCGCCCGCCCCGCACCGCCCACGCGCCCCCACGCTCGCCCAGCCCGCACCTAGCGTCCACCCCGCAGCGCCGCACACTCGCGCGCTCGCCCAGCCCGCACGTCGCGTCCGCCCCCGCACGAGCGGTCGTGGGGTTAGGCGGGGTGGGGGGCGAGTTAGGCGGTGGTGAGGGATTTGGTGGCTTGGGTGTGGCTGAGGACGGAGGCGAGGTGGATGGCGCCTTGAATGTCGGCGTCGTCGCCGAGTTCGGCGCGGCGGAGTTCGACGGTGGCGGCCGCGCTGGGGATGGCGCAGCGATCGAGGGCCTCGCGGAGCGGATCCATGATCAGGTCACCGGCCTCAGCCATCAATCCGCCGACGACGATCACCTCCGGGTTGAGCAGGTTCACCAGCCCGGCGACGGCGACACCGACCCGCCGGCCGGCGTCCTCGATCACCCGCCGGCAACCCAGGTCGTCCTGCAGGGCACGGTGCACGATGTCCTTCAATCGGAGCGGCCCGTGCGACGCCGCCAAGCTGTTGATCAACGCCCGCGACCCGACGAACGTGTCCAGGCAGCCGCGGTTCCCGCACCGGCAGACCGGCCCGTTCTCGTCGATGGTGACGTGCCCGATCTCGCCCGCCGTACCGGCCGAGCCGCGGAACACCTCCCCGTCCAGCACGATCCCAGCGCCAACGCCGTACGAGAATTTGAGGTAGCAGCCGTGCCGGACACCGCGCAGCGCACCGTTGCGAAGCTCGCCGAGCGCGGCCAGGTTGGCGGTGTTGTCGAGCGCGACCGGCGCGCGCAGGTGACCGGCCATCGCCTCGGTGACATTGACGCCCCGCCAGCCGGGCAGTACTGCGTCCGAGCCGGCCTGGCCGCTGACGGAGTCGACGGGCGCGGGCAGGCCGAAGCCGATCGCGGCGATGTCCTCGACACCGGAGCTCACGGTCTCGGCCAGGTCGGCGAGCAGCCGGGCGGCGCGCTCCATCCCGTCGTCGGCCACGTGGTCGGCCTGCAACGGCATCAACTGCTGGGCGAGGATCTCGCGGGACTCGTTCGCGATCGCCACCCGAACGTCACGCTCGCCGAACGCGACCCCGGCGAGCAGTCCGCCGCCGGACGCGAGCGAGACCAGGACGGCGCGGCGGCCGTTGCGGATACTGCGCGACAGGCCGACCATGCCGGCCTGGTCGAGCTCGCGGACCATGTTCGACACGGTCGCGGCGGACAGGCCGGAAACGGCGGCGATCTCGACCTGGGTCAGCGGGCCGTGCTGCCGGACGACCCCCAGAACGCGCTCGCGGTTGGCTTCGCGCAGCGAAGCCTGCGAACCAGGCGCCGGGCGAGTTGCGTTCATTACATAAACATAACGGATCGCGAGGCCTTCGTTGCCAACCACCGGTGATCCCGCCTGAACATCCCCATCCGACCTCGCCATTCACTGCCCCACAGCAACGACCCGCCTGACAGTAATGCACCAACCCCACCCCCACCCCCCGACCCGCCCAACCCCACCAAGCCCACTGCCTGGCGCTCACATGAGAGGAGAACCCTTCGAATCGCCCCTTCTGCGCTCGTATTACGCATCCAGAAGGGGCAAACCCAAGGGTTATCCCCTGAGATGGCGGGCCGCGTGGTGAGGCGGGTGTCAGGCGGCCGGGGTGTGAGGCGGGCGGGTGTGAGGTGGAGTGCGGGGCGAGGTGGGCTGCGTTGCGAGGTGCGCTGCGGGGCGAAGTGGGCTGCGTTGCGAGGTCGGCCGGGATGCGAGGTTGGGTGGCGAGGTGGGACCCGGATTCGTGGCGAGAGCCAGAGTCAGGAGAGCTATGGGGAGGGCGAGTTCGATGCCGGTTCTGGCGCCGAGGACGTCGCCGGTGATGCCGCCGATGGCTGCTTCTCGCGCGTCGGGTGACCAGGCGGCCGACGACTGCGAGGCGTACGACGAGGGCAGTGCCGGCCAGACGTCGTCCATCGACGGAGGCGACGTGGTCGTAGGTGAGCGGTTGGTCGCCGGGCGGGGTGGTAAGGCGGGGCTAGGTGGTGAGGTTGGGGTTCGGAGGTGCAGGCCTAGGTCAGGAGAGCGTTGCGAGGGCGAGTCCGATGCCGGTGCCGAGGACGTATCCCGTGACGCCGCCGGTGACTGCTACGCGGCAGGTGGTCAGGCGGCTGACGACGACTGCGAGGCGTACGACGAGGGTAGTGCCGGCCAGATGTTATCCATCGACGGAGGCGACCTCGTCGTAGGTGAGCGGTTCGTCGCCGGGGGAGACGGGTTAGGTGGTGATGCGGGGGCTAGGTGGTGCGGGCCTGGGTCAGGAGAGCGTTGGGGCGGAGAGTTCGATGCCGGTGCCGGACGTCTGCTTCTTGCGCGGCGGGTGACCAGACGGCTGACGACGACTGCGAGGGGTACGACGAGGGCAGTGCCGAGCTAGAAAGTTGTACGTCGACGGAGGTCGTGGGTGGGCGTTCGTCGCCGGGGACGCGGGGCTGGGTGGTGCGGCGGGGCTGGTGGTGAGGCGGGGGTTAGGTGGTGAGGGCGAGGGTTAGGAGGGTGGTGGGGAGGGCGAGTTCGATGGTGGTGCCTAGGACGTCGCCGGTGATGCCGCCGATGGTTGCTTTGGCGCGGCGGGTGACGAGGAGGCTGACGGCGACTGCGAGGAGTACGGCGAGGGCGGTGCCGGCCAGGAGTTGTCCGGCGGCGGGGGTGACGGCGCCGGGTGGCGTGAGCGGTTCGTCGCCGGGTGGGGTGAGCCAGGTGAGGGTGAGGGTGGCGGCTAGTACGGCGATGGTCGTGAGGGCTGCGGTGAACGGGCGGACCGTGGCGGCGACGGTGGCGCCGAGGCCGTCGGGGCGGGCTGACGGGACCGTCGTACGGCAGGTCCAGGGGAGGGTGAGGCGGCTCGCCATGGCGGCGATGAGGACTGCCTGCCAGCCGAAGCCGGACTGGATGCACGCGGTGAGGGCCGCGACGTCGAGGAGCAGTACGGCGATGATCGCAACGACTCCGAACGGGCCGATGTCGCTCTGCTTCATGATCCGCAGCATGGTCTCGCGATCCCGCCGACTGCCGAGCGCGTCTGCGAAGTCGGCCAAGCCGTCCAGGTGCAACGCGCCGCAGAGCACCACCAGCACCAGCACGCCGAGTACACCAGCGAGCAGGTCGGCATCCGCCCTCACAACCTGAGTCACCGCCACAACCCCGGCCGCGATCCCACCGATCACTAGTCCGACGCCGGGCGCCAAAACCATCGCCCGCCCACCAACTACCCGATCCACCCGCGAAGGCATCCGGGCCGGCAACACACTCAAAGTCCCCACCGCCAACCAAAACCCGTCCCTCCACCCCCCACCCCGAGCCCCGCGACTTTCGTCCCTACCCGAGTCGTCGGTGTTGTCTGTCGTGGTGGCGGGGATGTTCGGGCGGGGGCTGCGGGTTTGGGGCCGGTTCCGGGCCGAGGGACTGGTGGTAGGTGGCTCGTTTGCGGGCGGGAGGTGGGCGTCGTTGCTGCTCGAGCTGCCGTCGGTGGCTTCTGGGCGGGGCGGGTCGTCTCCGCGGGGCAGGCGGGTTCCAGGGTCTCGCCGACCTGAGGTCCTGGGCGTGGTCGGGTTGTTGTCGGGGTCTTGGGGGGTCATGTCAGGGGGAGGGTTCGGCCGGCGATGGTCCAGAGGGCGGTGGTGGAGCGGAGGGAGATGGTGGTGTTGAGGCGGCCCATGAGGTCGCGGTAGAGGCGGGTGCCGGCGTCGGCGGGGACCACGCCGGAGCCGACGTCGTTGCTGACGGCAACCACCGTGCGGGTGGTGCGGGACCAGGCCTCGCCGAGGAGGTCGATCTCCTGCTCGACCAGTCCGGCGCGGCCGAGGTCGGACCAGATGTCGAGGGTGTCCATCGTGCGGGACAGCCACAGGGTCAGGCAGTCGATCAGCAGGGGCGGTCCGGGGGAGTCGAGCAGCGGTACCAGGTCGATCGTCTCCGCCAGCCCCCACGAGGCCGGCCGGCGTGCGCGATGCTTGGCGATCCGCTCGGCCCACTCCGGGTCCGACGAGCCGTCTCCGCCGGTCGCGACGTACAGGACCTCGGGCTCGGAAGCCAGCAGCCGCTCGGCCGCGACCGACTTGCCGGACCGGGCACCTCCCAGGATCAACGTCCGCTGCTCAGCCATCGCCCCTCCTCGACTCGAACACCACCGGTACGTCGAAGGCCGCCTTCCGCGCCGTACGACGGAACGCCGTCAGCACCGGCCGCCCCAGCAGCAGAACCAGTACGGCGCACAGCACCCCCCGCGGGATGTCCCACCCCAGCGAGGTCGCCACCACGAACAGGAAGTACCGATGCAGGTTGTCCGCCAGTGAATCACCCGGGATGAACGAGAAGTCGCTGCCGAACGTCGCGTACGGCCAGAACCACAGGTTCATCACCACGCCGTAGAGCACCCCCGCCACGAGTGAGTACGCCGCCAGCACCAGCAATTCCAGTCGGCCACCCACCCGGGGCAGTAGACCGGCCAGACACCCCACCCACGCGCAGGCGAACATCTGGAACGGCATCCACGGCCCGACGCCACCACTGATCATCGCCCCACCCAGCAGCGACACAGCCCCCAGCACGAACCCGAACCCAGCGCCGAACGCTCTACCCGCCAGCACCAACAGGAAGAACCCAGGCTCCAGTCCCGCCGTACCGGGGCCGAGTGCACGCAGCGCGGCCCCGACAGCCGCCAGCATGCCCAGCAACGAGATCACCTTGGCGTCGATCCCTGACTCGGACAGCTCAGCCAGTACGACGGCCACGAGCAAAGGCAGCAGCAACACGAAGAGCCACGGCGCGTCGGTGGTGTGCCCGATAGCCGCCTCACCCGCCTGCTCGGTCTGGTACAGCAACGGCCACCCGAAAGCCAGCAAGCCGACCAGAGACGCGACCACCATGGCCGCAGTACTCCGTGGCTTCAGCCGCACGAGCTTGGTGGGCGTGTTCACGACGCACGTTCCAACGCGGTGGCGACCTCTCCGACCGTCAGGAAAGGCAACGGCGCAAGGATCTTGGCGACCTGTGGTGCGAACGCGGGAGATCCAGCGATGACGGCCGCGGTCTCGCCGTCACTCACCAACTCGCCCTCGGCGAGCACGAGCACTCGCGTGGCCACCTCGGCCACCATCTCCACGTCATGTGTCGACAGCACCACCGCATGACCGGCAGCTGCCAGCTCACGCAGGATCTCCACCAGCCGTCGCTTGGCCCCGTAGTCCAGCCCGCGCGTCGGCTCGTCCAGCAGCAACAGCGGGGGAGCACCGCACAGTACGACGGCCAGCGCAAGGCACAGCCGTTGCCCCTCGGACAGGTCTCGTGGGTGCATCGTGTCGTCGATGTCCGGCGCCAGCCGGTTCAGTAGCGCTCGGCAACTACCCGCGGGCATCCGGAAGTCGGCGTCGGCTCCTGCGCACTCGTCGGCCACCGTGGCCGCGTACAACAGGTCCGCAGGCTCCTGCGGCACGAGCCCAACTGCCTTCACCAGTTTGGACGGCCGCGTACGAGGGGGGTCCGCTCCGGCCGCAGCTACCGTGCCTGATCGAGGTGGAACGATCCCGACCAACGCGTTGAGCAGCGTGGACTTTCCAGCACCGTTGCGGCCCATCAGCGCGACAACCTCGCCGGCCTTGATGCTCAGTGACACGCCACGCAGTGCGGTGACGTTCCCGTAGCCGACAACGAGGTCGCTGCACCGCGCGAGCACAGCGCCGGGAGCAGCAGCCGACCGTCGAGGCACAGCCGAGTCCAACCGACTGCGCAACGTCACGGCGGCCCGCCGCGCGTCCCGCACCGACAGGGGGAGAGGGGACCAGCCCGCAAGGCGTCCGAGCTCTACCACCGGCGGTGCAACTGGTGCCGTGACCATCCGCTCGGCCGGAAGCCCAGTCGTGACAGCGGCCGAGCCACCCGGCACTTCGATCACCCGGTCGGCGTACTGGATCACCCGCTCGAGCCGATGCTCTGCCATCACCACCGTGACGCCCAGGTCGTGTACGAGCCGCTGCAACGCGGCCAGCACCTCCTCAGCCGCCTGCGGGTCCAGCGCCGACGTCGGCTCGTCCAGCACCAGCACAGCGGGATGCGAGGTCAGTGCCGCACCGATGGCCGTCCGCTGCCGCTGCCCACCGGACAGCGACGTCAACGCCCGGTCCCGTACGTCGGCCAGCCCGAGCAGATCCAGAGTCTCTTCGACGCGGCGACGCATCACGTCCGGCGCCACGCCGAGGGACTCCATGCTGTACGCGAGTTCGTCCTCGACCGTGTCGGTGACGAACCCGGACATCGGGTCCTGGCCCACCATGCCGACCACATCGGCCAGATCCCGCGGCCGGTACTCCCGGGTGTCCCGCCCGTTGACGAGCACCCGGCCGGCGAGCGTGCCGCCGGTGAAGTGCGGCACCAGACCGTTGATCGCCCGCAGCAATGTGGACTTGCCGGAACCGGTCCGCCCGATCACCAGCGCCAGCTCACCCTCCGGCACGGTGAAGCTCACGTCCCGCAACGCCGGCGCGTCAGCGCCGTCATACGTCACCGTCACGCGGTCGAACTCGATCATGCGGCCACCAGCTCACGTCGCCGAGCCTGCAACGGCGGTGCGGCCACTGCGGGCGCCAGCCCGAGCAGGATGCCGATTACCGGCAGCACCGGCACCGGTGGCACCACCAGCGGACCCGGCAGCACCAGACCCTCGACACCACGCACTGCTGCGGTGATCATCGCCGCAGCAGCCAGTGCGCCGGATGCGACGACCAGCCACTCGGGCAATGCCCACGGATCCGGCCGGTACCGCGTGCGCGTCACCCTCTGACGGCCCACAGCCATGGCACTCACAGCCAGCAGCAGTCCAACCCCCAACGCCGCTGCAGCGAACGGAAACGCCATGGAGTCGGTGAGCAACGCGTAGACGCCGAGCAAGATGCCCAGCAATCCCAGCAGTACGCACATCCCGGTGATACGACGCTGACGTCGCGGGACGTGCGCCGTACGTCCGTACCCGCGTGAGTCCATGGCGGCGGCCAACTCGACCGACCGGTCCAACGCACCCTCGAGCACGGGCATGGCCGTCGTGCGGAAGGACCCGCGGGCGCGGCCACGCAACCGGCGCGCGGCGCGAATCCGGCGGGCGTCGGTGACCAGCTGCGGTGCGAACGTCAACGCGACCACGCAGGCCACACCCATCTCGTAAAGGGCCCCAGGCAACGACTTGAGCAGACGGCGTGGACTGGCCAACGCGTTGGCCGCACCGATGCAGCAGAGCATCACAGCCAGCTGGCCGCCGTCGTACAGTGCGGTGACCAGTGCCTCGGCGGTCACCTCGCCACCGAGCTTGACGCCGTTCGCCCAGTCGGGCAAGGGAATCTGGGGCAGGGTGAACAGCAACGTGTTGCCCTGCGAACGCGTCGACAACAGTGCCTGCAACACCACCCGGATGCCGATGATGAACAGACCGAGCTTCAGGAACGCGGCGTAGCTGTGCGCCCAGGGAGCGTCGCTCCGGCGGGCGGCCACGACGAATCCGGTGACAACGAGGATCAGCACCAGCAGCACCGGGTTGCGCGTCCTGCTGGCGGCCACAGCCATGCCCAGCGCCCACAGCCACCATGCCCCCGGGTGGAGTGCCCGGGGGAGCGTGAGGTGATGGACGGTACGCACTTACTGGCTCGACCGCCGGCGGCTCAGCAGCAAACCGCCACCGCCCAGTACGACGACCGCCACCGCGGCGATGATGATGCCGCTCCACGGGGCACCGTCGTCATCGGTCTCCGAGGCGGCCGGCACGGCGGTGGAACCGACCGCCGGCTTGATCTCCAGGGTGACCGGCTCGTCCGTCGCCGGGACGTTGATGTTCCGCACCTGGTCGCCGCAGCCCTTGGACGGGTAGCCGTCGATGCCGCAGGTCAGGCCTTTCTCGATCCGCACGGGGGCTACTGCGGAGAGGACCTTCGCACCCGTCGCCTGGGTGTCGGTGACCACACAGGTGCCGGTCGCCGGGCCTGGCTTCTCACCACTGAGCGCGTCCTCCGGCGTACCCGGGTCGACCACCAGAGCGACCCGCTTCTTGCCGGACTCCGCCGGGGTCTTGCCGCAGATGGCCTCGAAGTCACCCGCCGCGCGGGGAACCCGGGGCTTGGCGCCGCCGACGGCGTACCGCCAGCCCTCCACGGACCCGTCGGCCGGTACGACGACGTCGGCGCCCTTCTGCGAGAACGCCCATTGGCTCCCACTCCACTGGTAGTAGCCCCAGAAGCGGTAGCCGTCCTCGGCTTGGGCGGTGGTGGCGACGGTCCCCGCCAGCAGGAGACCCGCCAGCAGGCCGAGAACCAGTCGTGCGGTCCGGCGGTGTGCAGTCATCTCGTGTCCTCGATCAGGCCGCAGCCCGGTGGAGGAGATCCCGCCTGCACAGGCAGGGTAGGGCTCCACCCGCAGGACCACGGCGGGTAGTTGAGCCTGTCTGCCTGTGTCACAGTGTTCCGGCTCGCCACCAGAGGTGGCCTACGGTTGCGGGTCAGCGCCGGACTTCGACCGGCTTCCCTGCGACACAGGAGTGGTTCGCTCGCAGCTTACGGCAGGAACCCGTACGACGCCGTGCTGTGTCTGTTACTTTCCCCACCCGACCGCCCCGGTCAGGAGAGCACAGCGCCGTACGGGTTCTGCGAAAGGCTTACTCAGGGGCGGCGAGGCTCATCGGGCCGTAGACCTCGCGCCCGTCCTCCAGCAGGTAGACCTGGCCGACGCCCCGCTCGGCCAGGTCCCGCCAGGTCTCGCCCAGCCAGCTCTCCGCGTCGCCCTGGGCGGAGAACTCGGCGCCGCCGACCTCGCCCGGGTCGACCACGGCTCCGGACGCGGTCTCGAACCGCCAGCTCCAGCTCACGAGCCCGGCCGGGTCTGCGGCGCGTTCTGCGCGGTCTTGGCCGGGTCGCGCTCGACGATGCTGCCCAGCGTCTCGTCGATCCGCTTCAGCAGCCCCTCCTCGAGCTTCACGCCGGACGCCTTCACGTTCTCGGTGACCTGCTCGGGGCGGGAGGCGCCGATGATCGCCGACGAGACGTTCGGGTTCTGCAGCACCCAGGCGATGGCCAGCTGGGACAGCGACAGGCCGGCCTCGTCCGCGATCGGCTTCAGCTCCTGGACCCGGGTGAGCACGTCGTCGGTGAGGAACCGCTTGATGAAGTTCGACCCGTTCGCGTCGGTGGCCCGGGAGCCCTCCGGCGGCTGCTGACCGGGCAGGTACTTACCCGTCAGCACACCCTGCGCGATCGGGGAGAACACCACCTGGCCGATGCCGAGCTCTTCGGAGGCCGGCACCACCTCGCCCTCGATCACCCGCCAGAGCATGCTGTACTGCGGCTGGTTGGAGACGAACGGGATGCGCAGCTCGCGGGCCAGCCGGTGGCCCTCCTGCAGTTGCTCCGCGGTCCACTCGGACACGCCGATGTAGAGCGCCTTGCCGGCCCGGACGACGTCGGCGAACGCCTCCATCGTCTCCTCCAGCGGCGTCTCGGTGTCGTACCGGTGCGCCTGGTAGACGTCGACGTAGTCGGTCTTCAGCCGCTTCAGCGACCCGTTGATCGACTCGTGGATGTGCTTGCGGGACAGGCCGGCGTCGTTCGGTCCACCCGGACCGGTCGGCCAGTACACCTTGGTGAGGATCTCCAGCGACTCGCGCCGGACACCCTCCAGCGCCTCGCCGAGAACCGTCTCCGCCTTGGTGTTGGCGTAGACGTCGGCGGTGTCGAACGTGGTGATACCGGCGTCCAGCGCCGCCCGCACACACGCCTTCGCCTGATCGTTCTCCACCTGCGAGCCGTGCGTGAGCCAGTTCCCGTACGAGATCTCGCTGACCTTCAAACCACTGTTGCCGAGATAGCGGAAGTCCATACCCCCGACCCTACTGGCAGCCCGGAACGCCGGATGCGGGAGTCTCAGGTCGGCTTCTCGCCGCGCTTCACCATCGGCTTGGGCAGCCGCCAGCGGCGCATCTGCATGGTCCGGCGAACGGCGTAGAACCCGATGCCCTTGGCGGACTCGTTCGGGAACTTCACCGCGACCGCCTTCTTCAGCCCCGAGGTGAGCAGGAACCAGTCGGCCGCGATCAGCAGGATCATCGCCAGGAAGAGCAGGTTGACCATGCCGGCCAGCCATGGGAAGGCGGGCGAGAAGACCACGCCCAGCAGCGACACCACCAGCAGGACCGGCAGCGCGAACTCCATCACTGAGTAGCGGGCGTCCACGTAGTCGCGGGCGAACCGCCGGACCGGGCCCTTGTCGGCGCCCGGCAGGTACCGGTCGTCACCGGTCCGCATGGCCTCCTGCATCTTCAGCCGCTCGGCCCGCATCTTCTCCCGCCGGTACGCGGCGGCCTCCTTGCGGTTGCGCGGTTTGCGCAGCGCGGCCTTCCGGGCCGCCTCGGCCTCCCGGCGGCTCGGGGTGGGACGTCCCTTACCGCCCGGCTTGCCCTGGGGCTCGGCGGGTACGGTGGTAGCTGTCTCAGACTTGGTACGACGGAACACGGGGTCTGAACCTCATTCGGCAGGGCAGGTCGCGACTCGGGGTGGTCCCCGGACCTGACCACCACTTTATCGGGGCCGGTCCTGATGGTGTGGTGACCCGTGGGGACATAGGGTGGTTGGCACGCACGCCGGGTCGACTCGGCACAGAAGGGGTACGGATATCGATGAGCATCTTCAAGCGGATGTCGACGATCTTCAAGGCCAAGGCGAACACCGCCCTGGACAAGGCCGAGGATCCTCGCGAAACCCTTGACTACTCGTATCAGAAGCAGTTGGAGCTGCTGCAGAAGGTACGGCGGGGCGTGGCCGACGTGGCCACCAGCCGGAAGCGGGTGGAGCTGCAGGCGTCCCAGCTGCAGTCCCAGGCGCAGAAGCTGCAGGACCAGGCCCAGAAGGCGCTCTCGATGGGCCGTGAGGACCTGGCCCGCGAGGCTCTGACCCGCAAGTCGGGCCTGCAGAGCCAGATCGAGGACCTGCAGACCCAGCACGCCCAGCTGCAGGGTGAGGAGGAGAAGCTGACGCTGGCCTCCCAGCGGCTGCAGGCCAAGGTCGAGTCGTTCCGGACCCGCAAGGAGACCATCAAGGCCACCTACACCGCGGCCGAGGCGCAGACCCGGATCAACGAGGCGTTCTCCGGCATCTCCGAGGAGATGAGCGACGTCGGCCTCGCGGTCCAGCGGGCCGAGGACAAGACCCAGCAGATGCAGGCCCGGGCCGGCGCGATCGACGAGCTGCTCGCCTCCGGCGCGCTCGACGACGCCAGCGGCACCAGCAAGGACAGCATCACCTTGGAGCTGGAGCGGATGTCGTCCAACTCCGACGTGGAGAGCGAGCTGGCCGCGATGAAGGCCCAGATCTCCGGTGGCAGTGCTCCCAAGGAGCTGTCGGGTGACAGCGCGCAGGGGACCGCCCAGGTGCAGCAGCCCGCGCAGCAGCCGGCTGCCGAGCCGGTGCGGCCGCAGGACGGTGACGCCCGATGATCGTCCGGATCATGAGCGAGGGCCAGTGGCGGCTCGCGGACGAGAAGCTCGACGAGCTGAACAAGATCGACAGCGAGCTGGAGCAGGCCGTCTCGGCCGGCGACGAGGCCGCCTTCCAGACCTCCTTCACCGCGCTGCTGGACTTCGTCCGGTCGGGCGAGAAGGTGCCGGACGACGAGCTGCACGACTCCGACGCCATCCTGCCGCCGAGCGACAGCTCGCTGGCCGAGATGCGCGAGCTGATCAGCGGCGACGGCCTGATCGCCGGCTGAGGCCTTCCGGCCACCCCGATCGGCGCCCCGACCCGGCGGCCGGTCACCCCACGTAGCCGAAACGAGACCCCCGGAACCCGTGTCACGGGTTCCGGGGGTCTTTGTCCGAGAATCTCATGGCCCGGCGGTAAACACTGCCGATCAGTACTGTTTTACCTGGCCTTGACGTAGTACTGTCTGGGTCACGCCGTTGTGGGGGCGGCGTCTGTTCGAAGTCCGTGACGGGGTGTGGGTTGGTCACGGGTTTCGCGTTCACCTGTGGGGGGTGACTGTGCGTGACTGAAATTGTCATGTCCGAGGGGTTGGCCGAGTCGGCCGGCCTCCGGCCGGCGCCGTCGGGAGAACGACGTCGGCCGGTCTGGGTGGTACCGGACGAGGTCCCGGCGATCGTGCCGCAGTCGGCACGGTTCACCGAGGCGCGGTGGGTGGCGAAGTACCGGTGGGCGGCGCTCGCCGGTGACCTGACCGCCGCGCTGATCGGTGGCTCGCTGGCCCTGGTCGCCCGGTTCGGCGCCCAGATCAACCTCGGCTATTTCGTGCTGGGTGCCGTCCTGCCGATCGCCTGGCTGGCCTGTGTGGCGCTGGAGCGCGGCTACGAGACCAGGTACTTCGGCACCGGACCGGAGGAGTTCCGCTCGATCATCCGGGCCGCGGTGGCGCTGACCGCGCTGGTCGCGATCACGTCGTACGCGATCAAGCTCGAGGTCGCCCGCGGTTTCGTCGTGCTGGCCGTGCCGATGACCTGCGCGGCGGCGATGTTCGCCCGCTGGCTGCTGCACCGGGCCATCTCCCGGCGGCGGTTCGTCGGCCGGTGCATGCGCCGGGTGCTCGTTGTCGGACGCAACGACCAGGTGACGACGCTGCGGCGGCACCTGCAGGAGCGGCCGGCCGACGGGTACGTCGTGGTGGCGACCTGCCTGCCGCGCGGTGACGCGTTCGAGGAACCCGAGCCCGAGCAACTCGGCCGGACCGAGATGGACATCCTGGCCGGGGTCGACCAGTACGACGTCGACGTGGTCGCGGTGGCCACCGATCCGGAACTGGCCGGGCACTCGCTGCGCAAACTGTCCTGGGCCCTCGAGCAGCGCGGCGTCGACCTCATCGTCTCGCCGGGCATCGTCGAGGTCGCCGGACCGCGGATCTCGATCCGCCCGGTCGCCGGTCTGTCCCTGCTGCACCTGGAGCGGCCGTCGGTGAGCGGCGGACCGCACCTGCTGAAGAGCATCTTCGACCGGGTGCTCGGTTGCCTGCTGCTGATCGGGGTCGCCCCGATCCTGCTCGTCACCGCTGTGCTGGTGAAGCTGACCAGCCGCGGTCCGGTGCTGTTCAGGCAGACCCGGGTCGGCCGTGGCGGGGAACAGTTCCAGATGCTGAAGTTCCGCACGATGGTGATCGACGCCGAGGCACGCAAGGCGGAACTGCAGGCCCTGAACGAGGGCAACGGGCTGCTGTTCAAACTCCGTGACGACCCGCGGGTGACCAAGGTCGGCAAGATCCTGCGGCGGTTCTCGATCGACGAGCTGCCGCAACTGGTGAACGTGCTCCGGGGGGACATGTCACTGGTCGGGCCGCGGCCGCCGCTACCGGCCGAGGTCGCGCGGTACGCCATCGAGGACGAACGGCGGATGCTCGTCAAGCCCGGGCTGACCGGCCTGTGGCAGGTCAGCGGACGCAGCGACCTGACCTGGGAAGAGTCGATGCGGCTCGACCTGCGGTACGCCGACAACTGGTCGATCGCCCTCGACCTGCTCATCCTGTGGAAGACCGCCCGCGCCGTCCTCGGACGCGACGGCGCCTACTGAAACCGGCCCCGGCCCGCGGCCGGCCGACGGCCGTGCACATCAGCACATCAGCACATCGGCAGCACACGAAGCACCACCCGTCCGACGACGACAACTGGTGCGTTCCCGAGGGGGGAATCCAATGTTGCAGCACCTCAGTGCCGAGCCCGGCACTGACGAACCTCTGACCGAGGCCGGGTCCGGCCCTGAGGCGGTCAGATCCGAAGCGGCGACCCTGGTGATCCAGGCGGCGTCCGGTGACCAGGGGGCCTGGAGCCGGCTGGTCGATCACTACGCCCGGCTGGTCTGGGCCGTCACCCGCAGCTTCCGGCTGAACGACAGCGACTCCGCCGACGTCTCCCAGATGGTCTGGCTGCGGTTGCTCGAGCACATCAACCGGGTCGACCCCGAGCGGGTCGGCGCCTGGCTGGTCGTGACGACCCGCCGGGAATGCCTGCGGGTGCTGGCGTTTCGCAAACGGGTGCTGCTGACGTACGAGTCGGCCGCGTTCGAGGGCGTGGCCGGAGACCAGCCCGAACCGGACGCCGACCTGCTCGCCGACGAGCGGGCGGTCGACGTACGGCGGGCGCTGGAGAGCCTGCCGGACCGGTGGCAGCGGCTGATGGGCATGCTGATGGCCGACCCGCCGGCGCCGTACGCCGAGATCTCCGCGACGATCGGCATCCCGATCGGCAGCATCGGCCCGATCCGCGGCCGTTGCCTGCAGAAACTCAGACTGCTGCTTGCCTCCTGAAGCAGCAACGGTGCGGCCGGTCCCTCAGCCAGGGTCAGAGCAGGACCCAGGCGGTGCGGACCGGCCGTTGCGTCGTGCCCGGCCAGCGGAGCAGGAAGCTGACCAGCCGGGCGGTCGTCGGTCCGTCGTCCGAACCGCGTGACTCGACCACCACCGGACCGGCCGGGGTGACCCGCAGTTCGACGGTGAGGTCGCCGTGGCCGCGGACGTCGACGTCGAGCGTGACGCCGTGGCCGGCGAAGCGCAGGGTGCGCAGATCGTGGTGGGACTCCGGTGCGTCGACCAGGCTGTCGAAGATCAGGTCGAGGACGTCGAGATCCCGTTCGTGCCGCCCGAACGCGGCGTAGCCGACCGAGCGGAGCAGCGCGATCTGCTCGCCGGCGGCACGCTCAGGTGGCCCGATCATCGTTCTCACCGCTCCCCGATCACCTTGATCACGCTGTCCGGGTCCTGTCCGTACGGCGCTCCCTGCCAGGCGGCCCAGTTCACCCGGTTGCCCTGCCCGTGGACGATGAAGTTCCACGGCCCGGCGTAGGTGTTGTGGTAGAACTTGTTGCCCTGCTTGTGGGTGATCGCGTCCTGCACGGTGGCCTTGTGGTACGGCGACCAGGCCGGGAACGTGCCCCAGTTCGAGAACAGCCCGTTGTAGCCGCAGCCGGCCCGGGACGCGCAGGTCCTGCCGATCTTGGCCGGGTCCAGCGAGAAGACGTTGTCGTGCACGCGCACGTTCTGGGTCTTCCACCGGCAGTCGCTGCGGTACGGCTCACGCTGGATGTTGCTCGCGTTGCACGTCTTGGCGGTCACCACGGACGGGTTGACCAGGGTGCCCGCACCGGTGCTGGTGTTGGCCGCCGAGCCGGAGAACCGGTCGGCGTTCTCCCACAGGATCACGCCGCCCCAGTTGTCGGTGAAGACGTTGCCGCTGATCTCGAAGGTCTGGTTGAACACACCGGGCGCCCGCTTGTCACTGCCGGACTCGGAGATGTACAGCGCGGGGGTCGGGAAGCCCTGGTTCTCCGGGCCCTTGCCCAGGCCGTTGCGGACGAACGTGTTGCCGCGGATGCCGGCGTTGTAGCTGGTCTCGTAGACGATGCCCTCGGCCAGGTTGTTCGAGATGTAGTTGCCCTCGATGACGAATCCGGTGTTGTTGGTGTCCGCCCACAGCCCGGCGCTGCGGTTGTCGTGCACCCAGTTGTTCCGGATCACCGCGCCGGTGACCTCCCAGAACTTGCCGCCGCCGGTGCAGCCACAGCCTTCCTTGGTCGTCTCCCAGTCGTCGGTGTTGTTGCCGGTGATCTCGTTGCCCTCGATGGTGATGCCCTTGACCTTGTCCGGGTGGTAGGCGTTGAAGCCGTACTGGCCGTTCTGCTGCAGACAGTTGCCTTTGACAACGTTGTGGTCACCGACCATGACGCCGGCGCCGGCGTTGTGGTGGATCGTGTTGGCCTCGATCGTCCAGCGCCCGGCCGCGTCGTGGTTGACCACACCCTCGTCGTTGTTGGTCCTGGGGGCGCCGAAGTTCTGGATGGTCAGGTTCTTCACCACCACGCCGGTGGCGTAGCCGGTGAACGCGTACCGGTTGCGTTTGCCGCCGTCCAGCACCGCACCCGGCGCACCGAGGTAGGTGTTGCCCTCCTTCGGGATCACCTGCGCGAACGGTCCGGCGCCGAGCGTGTGCGTGCCCGCGGTCAGCCAGAACGTCGTACCGGCCGGATTCTCCTCGGTGAGCTGGTTGAGGTTCTGGGTCGTGCTCACCACGACCGCGCCGGCCGGTGCCTGGGTCGGTCCGGCCAGTGCCGAGGTGTTGCCACAGATCCGCGCCGGGGGAGCCGTCGGCGCAGGGGGTGCCGGCGACTCCGCGACCGGGGTCGTGGACGGAGCGGTCTGTGCCTGTTGCGGTGCGGACTCACCGTCGTCGAGGACGGCGAGTCCGATCGCCACCAGCGCGGCCACGACGACCAGCGCCGCGGCGCCGATCGTCCGGCGGTCGCGGTACCACGCGGATCTCCGGCCGGGGGCCGGAGGGGGCGGGTCGCGATGTTCCATGGCACATCCTTCGGGGGGCAACGGGTAGTGCTCGGGTCAGCGGTGGGTGAATGCCGGATGCCGTACGGCGAACCGGTAGATGTCGAGCAGTTGCCCGACGTTCTGGTGCGGCTGGTGCTTCTCCTCGTAGGTCTTGCGGGCGCGCCGGCCGAGTTCCTCGTACCGGTCCGGCGCGATGTCCACGTCGAGCAGCAGCTTGGCCAGGGCGTCCGGCCGGCCGGGCTCGAACAGCATGCTGTCCACACCGTCCTCGATCAGTTCCGGGAACGAGCCGTGGCCGGATGCGAGCAGCGGTACGCCGACCGCCATCGCCTCGACCACGACCAGCCCGAACGTCTCCTCCCACTCCGACGGCAGGACGACGGCCCGGGACCGCCCGATCAGCTCGAACACCTCCTGCTTGCTCAGCAGGCCGCGCAGCTCGACCGACGGCCGCTCGGCCGCCCACGCGGTCACCTCGTCCTGCAGCGGCCCGCCGCCGGCCACGACGAGCCGCAACGCGTCGTCCCCGGCGATCGCCCGGTACGCGTCCCAGCCCTTCATCAGCAGCGGTGCGCCCTTGGCCGCGTCCAGCCGGCCGACATAGCAGACCTGCCGTTCCCGCGGTCCGCCGAGCGGGCCGTCGTACGGGACGACGTTGTACTTGACGAAGGACCGGTGCGGGTCGAAGTCCATGCCCGCCATCAAACTGCGCTGGGACTCGGAGATGAAGATGTACGCCGACACCAGGTTGCGCCAGGTCCGCCGGTGGCCGCGCGTGTTCAGCACCGTCGTCGCGGTCGCCAGCGTGGATCCCCGGTAGCAACCGTGGCGTACGCCGGGGAGCGGATTGCCGCCGGCGCAGTCGTGGCAGACAGCACCACCGCGGAAGAAGTCACCGCTGGCGCACAGCAGCTTGTAGTTGTGCAGCGTGATCACGACCGGCACGCCGGCGTCGCGGCACGCGTACAGCACCGACGGGCTCAGCAGGGGGAACGTGTTGTGGACGTGTACGACGTCCGGGCGGAACTCGGCCAGCTCGGCCGCGAGGTCGCGCTTGCTGGTGGCGCTCCAGACGACTCGGGCCGGCAGCGTGGCCTTCTGCCAGGCCGGCCAGTCCTCGATCTCGTCGCTGAAGCGCTCGAAGTGCCGGACCTCGTGCCCGAGTTCGGCCAGCGCCGCGCTCTCCTGGTCGACCACCCGATTCTCGCCGCTCGGAGCGGTCGACCGGTACCTGTTGTGCACGAGCAGGATCTTCATCGCGCTCCCTCACGGGTGTTCACGTTGTACACGAGCGACGCGGCCAGGGTGAGCTCGAGCAGGTACGGCGACGCCTCGCTGAGCCCGCTCTCGGTGAACGAGGCGACCACGCAGTACGCGACCAGGAAGAGAGCCAGGGCGCGCTGCGGGCCCTGCGGCCGGAACCACGCGGCGGTCAGCACGAACAGCACGAGCGTGATCGTGATCGCCACGCCGACCAGGCCCACGTCGTAGTACGTGCCGAGCCAGTTGCTGTCGATCGGCAGGCCGTTGAAGGACTTGTTGGACAGTCCGAAGCCGAAGAGCATCTCGAACGTGGAGCGTGGCGCGGCGATGATCGACTCCCAGACTGCTCGGCGGCCGGTCAGCTCGGTGACTTCCTCGGAGTCCTGCCCACGGGCCAGCCACGTCGTCACCACCGAGCCGACCGTGAGCGCTCCGAGGGTGAAGACGACGGCCCCGACCGCGAGGAACCTACGCGCCCGGGTGCGCGCGGTGAACAGGCTCAGTCCCGCGATCAGTACGCCGGCCAGCAACGCGATCAACGCGGTCCGCGTGTGGGTCAGCAACAGCACCGGGACGGCGACCAGCACACTCGCCACCGCCACACTGCGTCTGAGCAGACCGGCCAGCCACAGCACGACCGTCAGACCGGTCGCCACCGCGGCGTAGTGCCCGACCTGGGTGGGCGGAATGGGCCACAGGATTCCGTTCAGGCGGTCGCCGGTCATCGCGATGCCGGGCGCGGCCAGCAGTCCGAGGACGACCGAGCCGAGGATCAACCACAGCACGATCAGGTGAGTCCGGACCAGCAGCAGGTCACGCCGGGTCCACCACGGCGTGAGCAGCCACAGCACCATCGCGAACGTGAACAGCCGCCCGGCCCGGAACAGCGCACCGAACAGGAACTCCGCCCGGATGCTGGCCAGCAACGCCTCCGACGCCAGCAGGACGAGCAGGAAGATGAAGACACTGGGCCGGACCCGGACCGGCCGGTTGACGGTCAGCACCACCATCAGGGCCGCGACGAGCGAGGCCTGCGCGATCAGCTTGCCGGCCATGCCCGGGATCGGCAGCACGTGCGGTGCGCCGGGGAAGAACGTCATCACGTTCAGCACCAGCAATCCCCAGACCAGCTGGACGCGGCGGCGCCGGCGGACCTCGGGTACGACGACCCGCCGGGTCGGACGGAGTCCGATCCGGGTCGCCACGCGCTCGCTCAGCCCAATGGTCATCGGAACAGCTCGACGTCCACGGTGCGCGCCGGACCGGCCTCGGTCTCGGCGACGCCGACGCTCTCGTCGGTACGGTCCGGACGCAGCACCACGGCGGTGTCGATCTCGAGCCCGGCCAGCCGCAGCATCTCACCGGTGGCGGTGATCTTGGCCGTGGTCGAGCGACCCGCGGTCACCACGACCGCGGCGTGCGAGGCCCACGTGCCGAGGTGGTCGGCACCCAGCTCGGGCGTCAATGTCGCCAGCACGAGGACCAGGTCGGCGACCTCCCAGGCGGCGTCGAGAGCCACGTCACCGGTACTCGAGGGCCGGCTGCTGTCGTCCAGCCGCGGGTAGCTGCCCTGGGCCGGACCGCCGTGCGGGTTGGGGAGGTGGACGTCGATGCGCCGCTGCGGCTCACTGAACCGCGACTCCCGGGTGCCGGGTGTCTTCACCCCGAGCATTGCCGCCAGCATGCCGGTCCCGGTCAGGTCGGCGACCAGGACGTGCTTGCCTTCGTCGGCGGCCGAGACCGCGAGCGACGCCACCACCAGGGCAGACGTGCGTAGGTCGTCGACGCTGACGACCGCGATGGACGGCGTGGGCCGCTCGTCCCAGAAGATGCGCTGACCGAGGTGCTGCACCATCAGCCGGATCTCCGGCAACCGGCGCTGTGACGCGCGCAGGTACCGCGGGTACGGGAACAGCCGCCAGCGTGGTGGTCGTTCGGTGCTCAGGCGGACCCGGGCGCCCAGGGCGTGGGCGATGTCCTGCCGTTTCCACAGCCGGTCCGAGATCAGCGCCCGGACGATCACGAACGCGAGACCGACGAACAGACCGGCGATCAGTCCGGTACCGGCGTTGATCGCCAGCGTGCGCTTGGCGGAGACGGGCACCGGCGCGGCAAGGTCGAGGATGCGGCTGCTGTTCATCCGGGACGCCTGGACCTCCTGGTCCAGGATCTGCTGCCGGACGAACTGCACCCGGTCCCGGGCCAGGCCGAGCTGGATCGCCTCCGCACTGGCCGGCCGCTCCAGCGGATCCGCGTCCGGGTCGTCACCCGCGGCCACAACCGCCGCCCTGGCGGCGGCCAGAGCGGCATCCGCCGCTCTGAGGTCGCGACGCAGCGGGTCGTCCTGCAGCGCGATCTGCTCCTTGCGGAAAACCAGGAAAACCTGGGCGATGCGGGTCGCCTGCCTGTTGGCCTGATCGGTCGTCTCGGCCTCGACCGCGATCTCCAGCACCCGGTCGGTCATCGCGGTCGCTGTGTACCGCTTCAACAGGTCGTCGGGAGTCTCGGGCAGCTTGAGCTGTTCGATCGTCCGCTGCGCGACGGTGTGGGTGGTCGCAAGGCTCACATCCGTGGCCATCGCCTTGGCGGGGTCCTCACCCTCCTTGTGGGTGAGCAGCAGCCGGGTCGAGGACACGTGCGGCGCGGGCAGGGCGAAGGTCGACCCCAGTCCGCCGAGCAGCCCGACGACGGCAAGCACCAGCCAGATGCGCAGGTGCCGGCGAACGGCGTCGCGGAGGAACCGGAAGGTGACCAGACTGTCCGGTGGGAACGCCTTGGTCGGCTCGTTCGCGAACAGGCCGTCGTCGTCGGTCCAGCCGGGATCGGTCGCGATGGGCTCGTTGTACGGCTGGTTGCTCATTTGTTCCTCCTCGCGGTGGTTCCGGTGAGGAGGGTGGGCAGCCGCGAGCCGGTCCGGCGAGCCGACTGCGAGACCCGGCCGATGGTGCGGTCCGTCGGGTCGGGATCGGTGACGACCAGGCCGTCGATGGTGCGGTCGTCGGCCGCGGCGGACACGGCCAGCCGGGCCAGTTCCTCGGCCGTCACGGTGCCGGCCGACAGGGCGACGATCGTGTTCGTGGTCCGGGTGGTGCCGGCCAGGTGCGGGGCGTCCCGGTCGACCACGACCAGATGGATGTCCAGGGCAACGTTTCCGGCCGGCTCCTGGTGCGTGTCGACCACGATCGAGGTTGGGATGCCGATCGACGTCGCCAGTGCCGCGAGTTGCGGACCGAGCGGGAGCGCCTTCTCGTCGCCGGCGAAGGAGATGACCGTCAGCGAGAGCGGACCGCCGCCCCTCACGTCGAGGCCGAGGTGGTGCAGCGTCTTGCGCAGACTCCACGCTTCGACCGCGGTCGGCTGGTAGTGCCCCAGTAGATAGGCCCAGTCGGACACGTCGGTCGCCCGGTACGACGAGACCGATGCGAGCACCGGCAGGCCGACCGCGTCGGCGATCTCGTCGCGCAGCCGCAGCCGCCGGTCACCGCGAGCCTTGGCCAGTACGCCGATCGAGCCCGCGACGGCGCCGACGAGCGCGCCGAGCAAACCCCAGATCGCGAGATGGATCGCCAGGTTTCCGCCCCGTGCGGTCGTCGCCTGCTCCAGCACCCGAGCCCCCGTCTTCTTCCCGAGGTCGCCCGGCAGGACCTGGTCGGTCGTGATGAAGACCAGGTAGACCTGGGCGACCGCGTTCGCCAGCCGCATCGACTGCGCCGCCGTCGTGCCCTTGGCGTCGATCTTGATCACGTCGTCGGTCACCGCCGTCACCTTGACCCGGTCCCGCACCACCTTGGTGGACAGCGCCGGGCTCAGGTTCTGACCGGCGCTCTTCAGCACCGGCTCGCTCCCGGCGATGAAGACCTGGGTCTCGATGCTCTGGGTGCCCTCCACCTTGTCCGCCTCGGCAGCCGGGGGCGGCGGCAGCACGACGAGTGACGTGGCAGTGTGCATCGGCGGCACCAGCAGGCCGTAGCCCAGTCCGCAGAGCAGGCCGACCGCGGCCACGGCGGCGACGATGAGGCGGTGCCGCCGGATGGCCCGCCAGGACTTCTTGACGTCGAGCTGCTGTGCGCTCACAGGCCCCTCCAGTCGAACGCCACGATCGGTTCGCAGTAATAGAGGGGCGGGATCGGAGACTGATACAGATTGGCTCCGGTCAGGACCGGAACCGGAACGTGCTGACCGCGACGGAGTCGGGACCGAGGACGCCGGTGCCGACCAGGGTCGTGATCGGCACCTTGCGGCCGAATCGCGGCGAGTACCAGCCCAGCAACGGATCGTCCGCACCGGAGTGCGCGGTCCAGTTCAGGCCGTCCGGCAGTTCGGCCAGTGCCGACCCGTTCGGCCACTCCAGCCGCCCGGTCGTGCCGTCGAGGCGAACCGTCACGTCAGGCCCGAGATGCCACGCGATCCGTACGTCGGCCGTTCGGTCCAGCCGGTCCTCGACGCGGAGGGCGCCGTGGTCGAGGATCGCGGTACGGACGTGGGTGATCGGATCGTCCGCCATCCGGTAGCCGTCGTGCTCGGCCTCCCAGGTCGACACGTCGCCGTCGGCGGCGTAACGCCGTACGCGTCCTGTCGCACCGCGCAGCCACAGGAACGGGCCGCCCCAGATGGACTGCTCGGCACCTGCGACCTCGACGGTGTTGTGGGCGATGGTCGAGCGGAAGTAGTTCCGCCACTTCTCCTCGCCGTGGTAGCAGTACGTGCCCGGGTCGGCCAGGATGTCGACGCCGCCGACGCGGACCTCGAGCGAGAGCGCGTCACTGTGCGCGTGGGCCGCGATGGACAGGAACCCGTGCGGCCCGGCATCGGCGCGACACCAGATCTCCGGTCCCGCGTCCCGACTGCGCAGGATGGTGAGCCCGGCATCGGGGAAGTGGTCCGGTCGCTCGGCCGGGCGGTGCGGCTGTGTCCCGCGGACAAGAGTTCCCGCCAGTACGGCGGTCGCCGTCGGCGGACTCGACGGCCACCACGATGCCGGCCCGACCAGGGCAGCGCCGAGCGACAGGTACGCCGACCAGCTGTGCACGTCGGGTGGATCGAGGACGAGCACCATGCCCTCGTCGTCGTCGCCCTGACGAGGCGGGCGCAGCGTGCTGTCGACCATCGCCGCCGCCACGTCGAGCGTGCGGGTGAGCAGCGACCAGGTCTGCTGGCTCAGGGGATGACCGGCCTGGTCCGCCTCCAGAGCGGCGTACAGGCCGAGCTCGGAGACGAAGCGGTGGTAGTCGGTCGCGAGTTCACGGTTGACGCCGGACGGGAACGTGTTGGCGTCCAGCTCCTTCTCCAGCAGGGCGGCCGCGTCCGCACGCCACCTGTTGCTCTGCTTGAACCAGGGGAATGCACAGGTGCCCACCAACTGGCCGGCGGCCTCGGCGATCACGTGGTTGTTCGCCGAGGAGCCGTGGCTCTGGAAGGCGGCGAGGTAGCGCTGGTGCCAGTACAGCTGCCGCAGCGCGAGTTGGTTGTGCTCGAAGAGGTCGGTGACTTCCGGCCAGTCGTCGAGCAGCCGCCGGATCCAGGCCCAGCTGATCAGCCGGATGCCGATCTCGATCCCGCTCGCCCAGTGGACACCGGACAGGAACGGGTTCGAGCGCCACCAGTCGTTCAGGTGCTCGGCGACGCGATCGGCGTACGTGTCGTCATGGGTCAGGTACCAGGCCGCGGCCAGTTGCGTCAGGTGGTGGTGCCGGGAGAGCTCCCAGACCTGCTTGACGTTGCCGACCAGGTCCTCGTTGCGATGGTTGAGGCGAAACGTGTACAAGGACGGATCCGAGCGTCGGCCGGTGATCGGATCCAGGAACCAGTCCGGCGACTTCAGATCCGTCCGGTCGACGCCGAGGACCTCCAGCCTCCCGGCCAGGATCGCATCGGCGGTCGTGATGATCGCCTTGCGGGCTTCCTCCGGTACGGCGTCCGCCGCATGCCGAGGCAGGGTCGCCGGGAACGTCAGCTCCTTGCGCAGAGGCAACTGGCCCTTGGGGTCCTGCCCGGGCCGGACCTGTTGGTAGGCCCAGGCAGTACGCCGTACGTGGTCGCGGGTGCGCCAGACCAGCTCGGTGGGGGACATCCGGCGCAGACGACGGACGTACCAGCCCAGAGGCTGGCGGCTCATCCGTTCCACTGACCGGGTCCGTGGGCGGGGGACGGAAGCTGCTCGGCTTTGCCGCTGGCGAGGCTACGGTCCACCGCGATGGTCGCGCGGGTGGTGGCGATCAGCGAGTCGAACGGGATCGGCATCGGGCCGCCGGACCGCACCGCCGCGACGAACCGCTCGAGCTCGACCCGCTGGCCCTTGTCGGTGCCGCGCGACTTGCGCGTCGACGGCTTCCGGCCGGCCCACACCGATGCGCTCTGGAAGTTGTCGAGCCGGCCGTTGCGGCCGCCGCCGGTGATGTCGAGCGTCTCCTTCGGGAACCGGGAGTTGCCGCCGGCGACGTAGGTGATCGTGCCGACCGACCCGTTCGCGAACCGCAGGGTGACGATGACGTCACCGGCGTCCGGTCCCGGTACGGCGTACACCTCGGTGGGAAGGCTGTCGAGCCACCAGGAGAGCGTGTCGATGAAGTGACCGCCCTCACCGGCGAACCGGGTGCCTTCCTTGGTCTGGTCGAGGTACCAGCTGGATGGGTCGAGGCGGCCGGCGTTCACGAGGTAACGCAGTGAGGAGCCGCCGCCGGGGGTGCCGAAACGGTCGCGCAGATCGGTCAGCAGCGGCGCGAACCGCCGGTTGAACCCGACCATCAACCGATCGTTGCCGGTGGCAGCCACGGTCGCGACGATTCGATCCAGATCCTCGTCGGTCAACGCGAGCGGCTTCTCGACGAAGACAGCCTTTCCGGTCTCGAGCGCCCGGCAGGCGAGCTCCGCGTGCGTGCTGTGCCGGGTGACGACGAAGATCGCGTCCAGGCTCTCGTCGGTCAGCACCGCGTCGGCGTCGGTCGCGATCTGCTCGAAGCCGAACCGGCGCTGGGCATTGGCCGCCGACAACGACTTGTTGGTCGCCACATGAGCCAGCACGGCATCCTCGTTCTTCTGCAGATGCGGCAGCAGCATGCTCGAGGCGTAGTTGCCGGCGCCGACGAACCCGAGCCGAACAGCTCCAGTGGTCGGACTGGACGGCCGTGCAACCGAAGGTGTCTGCGGTGCGGTCTCCTGCTGAGGAACATCCGGGTACTCGAACAAGAACCCGACACCGGAGAATGCCCCCGACGACAACTGCTGGTAGACCTCCGTCGCGTCTGCGATGGGGAAGATTCTCGCGACCAGGGAGCCTACGTCGATCTGCTCGCGGGCGATCAGGTCGATGAAGCACTCGAGGTTGCGGCGTTCGGTCCAGCGGACGTAGCCGGCCGGGTAGTCGATGCCCTCGAGCTCGTAGCGGTCGTCGTACCGGCCGGGGCCGTAGGAGCGGGAGAACCGGACGTCCAGTTCCTTGTCGTAGTACGCGTTCCACGGCAGGTCGAGCCTGGTCTTGCCGATGTCGACGACCCGCGCGCGATCGCGGGCCAGCCGCGCGGCCGTCTCCACCGGACCGTTCGAGTGTCCACCGGCGGCCAGCAGGATGTGGTCCGCTCCCAGGCCGTTCGACGCCTCCAGCAACGACCGCTCCAGGGCCGCGATCCCGGCCTCGTCGGCCGACGAGCAGTGCAGCGCGCCCGCCTTCTCCGCCATCCGGCACCGGTCCTCGACCGTGTCGATGCCGAACACCCGCACCCCGGCCGCGACCAGCAGCCGGACCACCAGCTGCCCGACCAGGCCGAGCCCGATCACGACCGCGGTGTCACCGAGCTGGACCTCCGACTGCCGTACGCCGTGCATCGCGATCGCGCCGACCGTCGAGAACGCGGCCTGCTCCGGCGGTACGCCGTCCGGCACCGGAACACACAGGTTGACCGGCACCCAGTTGTACTCGGCGTGCAGAGCGAACTCGTTGCCCGCGGCAGCGACCAGCTGGCCGACGCTGAACTCCTCGGCCCCGGCGCCGACCTCGACCACCACACCGCACAGCGAGTAGCCCAGCGGCGTGTAGGAGTCGAGCTTGTTCATCACCTTCTTGTAGGTGTTCAGTGCACCCTGCTGGGCGACCGAGTCCAGCACCTTCCTGACCTGGTCCGGCCGGGCCCGAGCCTTGCCGAGCATCGACAGCTTGGCTTCGCCGACTTTCATCAGCTCGGTCCCGGTCGAGATCAGCGAGTAGAGCGAGCGGACCAGCACGCCTCCGGGCGCACAGGTGGGCGCAGGTACGTCGAGAACCGCCAGCTCACCGGACTTGTAATTCTGTGCAACCTGTTTCATGTCGTCCTTCACAGGGAGGTGATGGTCACGCCGAGGGAACGCATGTGGCGGGTCCAGGTCTCGAGGGTGAGGAGCTGCCAGATCTGCTTCGAGTAGTCCTGGCGTCCGGCCCGCTCGTCGTCGACCAGGCGCTGAACGGCCGACTGCTGGAGGAAGCCGCTGCCGACCAGTTCGCCGCGCAGCAGTACGTCGTCGACCAGTTCACGCAGGTCGTTGCGGACCCAGGCCCGCAGCGGCGCGCTGAACGACGCCTTCGGCCGGTAGATGATCTCCTTCGGCAACCAGGCCTCGGCCGCCTTCTTCAACGCGACCTTGCCCTGCCGCCGGCGTACCTTCTCGGTGCCCGGGATCGTGAACGCGGCCTGGACCACCATCGGGTCCACGAACGGCACGCGGACCTCGGTCGACGCGGCCATGCTGGACCGGTCGGTGTAGGCCAGGTTCAGCCCGGGCAGGAACATCCGCGCGTCGGCCAGGCACATCCGGTTCACATGGTCGTCGAGCGTGGTGTCGTGGTAGATGTCGCTGTGCTCGGCGAGCAGCTTCCCGACGTACGGCTCGAGGTCCGGACTCAGCAGGTCGGCGAGTTCGTCGCCGTCGTACATCGTGTAGCTGCGCCGGAACGCGGCCTCCTCGGGCAGATCCGCGAAGGTGAGGAACCGCTTCGCCCAGCGCGCGTACCGCAGTCCTCGACCGTTCGCGGTGACCGGCAGCCGCCGTACGGCGGGTCCGACCAGGCCGTTCCGCAGGACGCCGGGAAGCCGCTGGTACTGCGCTCCCATCACGCACGCGAGGTGTTTGCGGTAGCCGCCGAACAGCTCGTCGGCGCCCATCCCGGACAGCAGCACCTTCACGCCGGCGTCACGCGCCGCGTCGCACATCAGCAGCGTGTTGATCGCGGCCGGGTCGCCGATCGGCTCGTCGAGTACGTCGACGATGCGCGGGAGCAGCCCCACCACGTCGGGCGCGATCTCGATCTCGTGCAGGTCGATGCCGAACTGCTGTGCCACCTTGCGGGCGTAGATCGCGTCGTCCGGCATCGCCTCCAGCCGCTGATCCTGCGCGCGGAAGGTGATCGTGTACGAGTCGATCCCCGGGTCGAGGCGTTTGGCCAGCACCGTGACCAGGCTGGAATCGAGGCCGCCGCTGAGGAACGTCGACACCCCGACGTCGGCGACCAGGTGGGCGGCGACGGAGTCCTCGATCACCGAGCGCAGGTCGGCGCGCGGCCCGGCGGCCGCCTCGGTGGCGACGTCGGTCACCCGCCAGTACGTCTCGTGCCGGCTGCTGCCGTCCGGCCGGAACTCGGCCCACGAACCCGGCGGCAGCTTCTCCACGCCCTCGATCGCGCAGCGCTGCTCCGGCAGCCAGTAGTAGAGCATCGACGCGATCAGCGCACCGGGATCGGTCCGCAGCTCGGACCCGATCGCCGCGACCAGCGCCTTCAGCTCGGACGCGAAGATCACCCCGCCGTGGCGGCGCAGGAAGTACAGCGGCTTGATGCCGAGCGGGTCGCGGGCCAGGAACAGGCTGCCGCTGTCCTCGTCCAGCATCGCGAACGCGAACATGCCGCGGAACCGCGACAGCGCCGCCGGGCCCCACCGGCGCCAGGCCTCCAGCACCACCTCGGTGTCCGAGTGGGTCCGGAACGCGACACCGGCCCTGACCAGCTCGGCGCGCAGTTCCTTGTAGTTGTAGAGCTCCCCGTTGTAGCTGATGGTCAATCCGCGTTTGCTGAACGGCTGGTCCGCACCCGAGGACAGGTCGATGATCGACAGCCGGCGATGCGCCAGGTACGCCCGAACTTCGTCGTCCTCGAACCGGTACACGCCCTCGGCGTCCGGACCGCGGTGAGCGATGCGGTCGTTCATCGTCTCGGCCAGCGCGAGGCCGTCGTGCTGCTGGTAGCAGCCGGCGATGCCACACACGTCAGGACCCCGCGGCCTGGCGGACGTCGACCGCGCTCGAGTGACCCGTGAGCCGGTCGTACACCTGGACGTAGGCCTTCTGCTGGTGCTTCCAGGCGAGCACCTGCTCGGCCCGTTCGCGACCGAGCCGGCCCATCCGGCGGCGTCGTACCTCGTCGTCCAGCAGGTCGACGATCGCCTGGCCGTACTTCGTCACGTCGTTCGGCTCCACGTACACGGCGGCGTCGGCGGCCGACACCCTGGTCTCGACCAGATCGAAGGCGACGACCGGCAGCTCGAACGCCATGTACTCCATCGTCTTGTTCATCGTGGACACGTCGTTGAGGGGATTCTTCGGGTCCGGCGACAACCCGAGGTCGGCCGTCGACATCACCGCCCGGACCGTCTCGTCCGGCACCCGGCCGGTGAACTCGACATGCTCCTGCAGACCGAGCTCGTCGCGCAGCGCGACCACCTCGTCGAACGCGTCACCGCCGCCCATCAGCGTGAACGCGATGTCGGTCCGGCCGAGTTTGTTGACCACCACGTCGGCCGCCCGGACCACGATGTCGACACCGTCCTGCGGACCCATCACGCCGATGTAGGTGACCAGGTAGCGGTGACCGCGGCGGACCGACTCGTCGGGCGCGCCCCGGCGCAGCTTGTCCGGGTCGGGCCCGGTGCGTACGACGGTCACGTCGTGGTTGGCCTTCCCGCTGCGGGTGATCGCGATGTGGCGGTAGGAGTCGTTGGTCGAGATGACGTGGTCGGCGGTGCGGTGCGTGCGCCGTTCGAGCCAGCGCAGTCCCTTGTAGGCCGGACTCGTCGTACCACCGAAGCGGGACTGGAACAGCTCCGGGCACAGGTCGTGGTGGTCGAACACGAACCGCGTGCCGTCGAGGCGGCGCAGCAGCATCGCGATCGGCCAGAAGATGTCCGGCGGGTTGCACGCCTGCATCACCCGGAACTTGCCGGCCTTCCGGGCCCGCAGCACCAGCCGCAGCGTCATCAGGAACGAGTACGCGTACTCGGCGACGAAGCTGAGCTTGCTGCCACCGGGCGCGTACGCCTTGTACTTGTGCACGGTGATGCCGTCGAGGACCTGGTACGACGGGTCGTCCGGGCCTTTCGGGCACACGACGGTCACGTCGTACCCGGACGCCGCGAGGGCCTGGCACTCCAGCCAGACCCTGCGGTCGAACGGAACCCAGAGGTTCTGGATGATGATCAGGACGCGCGGACCGCTCACCAGCCAACTCCTTCGTATCCGGGCAGTGCCTCGATCTGGGCGCCGAGCCGGCCGCTCAGGTCGATGGTCCGAGCCGGCGGCGCGCTGAGAAGGGCACCGATCGCGGACGAGTCGGTGGCCGCGACCAGCGCCACGTCGGCGCCGCGCAGCGCCTCGGCCGGGTCGGCGGTGAGGACCCGCTGCAGGTGCGGCAGCTTGGACTGCACGTGCCGCAGGTTGGCTCCGACCAGGCGGCTCGGGTTCACGATC
This sequence comes from Kribbella swartbergensis, assembly GCF_054784135.1. Classification (NCBI taxonomy): domain Bacteria; kingdom Bacillati; phylum Actinomycetota; class Actinomycetes; order Propionibacteriales; family Kribbellaceae; genus Kribbella; species Kribbella swartbergensis. The sequence goes on along the minus strand of NZ_BAAGPM010000022.1, from coordinate 271,919 downwards.
GCGTCGTAGATGCGCAGGTTGTAGCCCTTGCCGATCAGCCGCTCGGCCAGCTCGACACTCGGGCTCTCGCGCAGGTCGTCGGTCGCGGTCTTGAAGCTCAGGCCGAGCAGCGCGACCTCACGGCCCGGTCCGGCCACCACCCGGTCGACGACGTCGCGGACGGTCAGTTCGTTGGTCGTCAGCGTGCCGGCCAGCAGCGGCAGGTCGGTGTTGTTGACCCGGGCAAGGTGGAGCACCGAACGCAGGTCCTTCGGCAGGCAGGAACCGCCGAACGCGAAGCCCGGGCGCAGATAGTACGGCGAGATGTTGAGGGTGGTGTCCTGGACGAACAGCCGCATGACCTCGCGCGAGTCCACGCCGTAGTGCCGAAAGATGCGGCCCATTTCGTTCGCGAACGAGACCTTGGTCGCGTGGAACGCGTTGCAGGCGTACTTGAGTGCCTCCGCGGTCCGCACCTCGACCACCTGCACCTCCGTGGGGAGGAAACCGAACAGGTCGGTCAGAGCGGTACCGACGCGCGGGTTCCCGGTGCCGACCACGACGAACGGCGGGTCGTAGAAGTCGGCGAGCCCGGATCCTTCCCGCAGGAACTCCGGGCACATCGCCGTACCGAAGGTGAAGTCGCCGGACGCCGGCACCTCGGCCAGCACCCGCTCGACGACGCCGTCGACCGTGCCGGGCGGGACGGTGCTGCGGACCACGATGCTGTGGAAACCCGACGCCGGCGGCGCGACCACACCGGCCGCCTCCGCGATGTCGCGGACCGCGCGCCGGATGTAGGTCAGGTCGGTGCTGCCGCTGGGCGTCGACGGCGTACCCACACAGATCAGCGAAACGTCCGCTCCGTCCAGGGCGAGCCGTGGATCGGTGGTCGCGTGCAGTCTGCCCGCGGTGACTCCTTGCGCCACCAGTTCGTCCAGGCCGGGTTCGACCACCGGGCTGTGTCCCTCGGTGATCGGTCCGACCTTCGCGGTGTCGACGTCCACCCCCCAGACGTCGTGGCCGTTGGCAGCCAGACACGCCGCCGTCACCGACCCCACATAGCCCAAGCCGAATACGGCAACCTTCATAACGCCCCCCAATTGAGCGTGAAACTCCCCGGTGCTGCTGTCAGCCCTCTATGGAGCACCGACCAGCCGGCGCTGATACATCCGGCTTCCGGAATCGGATTCGGGCCGGATGTATCAGGCGCTTGGTTCGGTGATCTGTTGTAGCGACGACGGAGCCGAGCGGAGGAGTGGGGCGGATGAGGGTTCTGGTCACCGGGGATCGCGGTTACATCGGGGCCGTGATGGTGCCGTTTCTGCGGGCGGCGGGGCATCAGGTCGACGGGCTCGACACCGGGCTGTACGAGGGGTGCGACCTGCTCGGCGGGCCCGACCCGATCGGCTCCCGCAGGCCGCGCGACATGCGTGACGTCGGCCCGGCCGACCTGCAGGGGTACGACGCCGTCGTCTGCCTGGCAGCGCTGTCCAACGACCCGCTCGGCCACCTGAACCGCGACGCGACGTACTCGGTCAACCTGGACGGCACCCTCAGGGTCGCCCAGGCGGCCAAGGACGCCGGCGTCGAGCGGTTCCTGTTCGCCTCCTCCTGCAGCCTGTACGGCGCGGCCGGCTCCGAAGCGGTCGCCGAGGACGCCGAGCTGTTCCCGGTCACGCCGTACGGCGAGACCAAGGCGCTGGCCGAGAAGGAACTGTCCAAGCTCGCCGACGACAACTTCAGCCCGACCTACCTACGCAACGCCACCGCGTACGGCGCCTCCACCCGGCTGCGCCTCGACATCGTGGTGAACAATCTGACCGCGATCGCGATGACGAGCGGCCAGGTCCGGCTGGAGAGCGACGGCACGCCGTGGCGGCCGCTGGTGCACATCGAGGACATCAGCCGGGCGTTCCTGACGGTGCTCGAGTCGCCCCGCGACGTGATCCACGACGAGGCGTTCAACGTCGGCCGGTCCGAGGACGTGGTCCAGGTCCGCGACATCGCCGAGATGGTCCGCGACGCCGTACCGGGCTCGACCCTGTCGATCGCCGCGGGAGCCGGGCCGGACCTGCGCAACTACAAGGTCGACTTCAGCAAGCTCGACGACACCTTCCCGGACCTGCGGCTGCAGTGGACGGTACGCAAGGGCGTCGACGAGCTCGCCGCCGCCTACGAGCGGCACGGTCTGACGCAGGCGGACTTCGACTCCGCGCAGTTCGTCCGGCTGCGCCGCATCCGGCAACTGCTGTCGGCGGGCCTGGTCGACGACCAGCTGCGCCGGCTGACCGACGACCAGTTCCCAGGTCCTGGGGACGCACTTTTCGAGGAGAAGCACTGATGGGGGAGCCAGTCGCCTGCCGCCTCTGTGGCGAGCCTTTGACCCGGACGTTCGTCGACCTGGGGATGTCGCCGCCGTGCGAGAGCTACCTGCGGGCCGACCAGCTCGACAGCGGCGAGACGTTCTACCCGCTGAACGTCCGCATCTGTGACAACTGCCTGCTGGTCCAGCTGCCGGCGTACGTCGCGGCCGACGACGTGTTCAGCGACTACCTGTACTTCTCGTCGTACTCGACCAGCTGGGTGGAGCACGCCCGCCGGTTCGTCGTCGACATGCAGGAGCGCCTCGGGCTCGGCCCGGAGAGCCTGATCGTCGAGGCCGCCAGCAACGACGGCTACCTGCTGCAGCACGCGGTGGCGCTCGGTATCCCGGTGCTCGGCATCGAGCCGGCCGCGAACATCGCCGCGATCGCCAACGAGAAGGGCATCCGGACCGAGAGCTACTTCCTCGGTGAGGAGACCGGCCGGGACGCGGCCGCGCGGCACGGCAAGGCGGACCTCGTCGTCGGCAACAACGTGTTCGCGCACGTGCCGGACATCGTCGACTTCGCCAAGGGCCTGCGGGCGCTGGTGAAGGACGACGGCCTGGTGTCGCTGGAGTTCCCGCATCTGCTCCGGCTGATCGAAGGCCGCCAGTACGACACGATCTACCACGAGCACTACTCGTACCTGACCTTGAAGACCGCCGCGGCCGCACTGGAGAAGGCCGGCCTGAAGGTGGTCGACGTCCAGGAGCTGGTCAGCCACGGCGGTTCGCTGCGGCTGATGTCGCAGCCGATGGATACTCCTGCAGCGACGGCGGGGGAGCCCTCAGAACTAGTGCTGAAGGTCCTGAAGGACGAAGAGGACGCAGGGCTGCACACGGTCGAGGGACACGCCGGGTTCGCCAAGGACGTGTTTGCGATCAAGGCCGACTTGGTGTCGTTCCTGGTCGGGGCGGCCCGGGCCGGCAAGTCCGTCGCCGGGTACGGCGCTCCCGGCAAGGGGAACACGCTGCTGAACCACTGCGGCATCCGTGAGGACCTGCTGCCGTTCACAGTCGACCGCAGTCCGCACAAGCACGGCCTGTTCCTGCCCGGTACGCACATCCCGATCCATCCGCCGGAGCGGCTGGCCGAGGCGCGCCCGGACTACATCGTGATCCTGCCGTGGAACCTGCGCGACGAGATCGTGCACCAGCTGGGCTACGCACGGGAGTGGGGCGCGAAGTTCGTCGTACCCATCCCGCGCCTCGAAGTGATCTGACGCGACAGCGTGTCTGTGGGGGAGGGAAAGCAATGAAGGTCGTGATCTTCTGTGGGGGGTTCGGGCTGCGGATGCGCAGCGGGGTGGACTCCGCACCGAAACCGATGATGACGATCGGCGACCGGCCGGTCCTGTGGCACGTGATGCGCTACTACGCGCACTTCGGGCACACCGAGTTCATCCTGTGCCTGGGCTTCGGCGGCTCGGCGGTCAAGGAGTACTTCCTGCGGTACGACGAGACCGTCTCGAACGACTTCGTGATGACCAAGGGCGGGCAGCGGATCGAGCTGCTCGACTCCGATATCAGCGAGTGGAAGATCACCTTCGTCGACACCGGCATCGACACCTCGATCGGCGAGCGCCTGCGCCGGGTCCGGCCGTACCTGGAGGACGACGACGCCTTCCTGGCCAACTACGGCGATGTGCTGACCGACGCGCCGATGGACAAGATCGTCGACCACGTGATGACCAGCGACGTCACCGCCAGCCTGCTCGCGGTCCCGCCGCAGGCGTCCTTCCACGTGGTCGAGTTCGGCGCCGACGCCCGGATCAACGGGCTGCGCTCGGCGGCCGACCTGAACATGTGGATCAACGGCGGCTACTTCGTGATCAAGAAGGAGATCTTCGACGTCCTGCACGAGGACGAGGACCTCGTCGGCGACGCGTTCCCGCGGCTGTCCGCGATGCGCAAGCTGGAGGCGATCCCGCACCACGGCTTCTGGGCGCCGATGGACACGCTCAAAGAGCGCAGCCAGCTCGAGGAGCTGTACCGGTCAGGCAAGAAGCCGTGGGCGCTGTGGAGCCACGACACCCGCCAGCAGCGTGCGCAGGTGCTGGACAAGGCCCTGGAGCCGCCGGGCGACGACGCGCCTGTCGTGAGGGCGATCTGATGCTGCCGTTCCAGCTCGACCTGATCGAGCGCCCGGTCCACCTGGTGGCCCTGGGCGCTCATCCGGACGACATCGAGATCGGCTGCGGCGGCACGTTGCTCAAGCTGGCCGAGTCGGTCCCGGAGCTGACCGCCGAGTTCGTCATCGCGACCGGAAGCACGCTCCGGCTCGAGGAGGCCCGCCGCGCCGCGGAACTGTTCCTGCCCGAGTGCGAGGTGACCGTCACCTCGGCGGACCTGCCCGACGGCCGGCTGCCGTCGTACTGGAACGAGACCAAGGAGTTGCTCGAGGCAACCGCGAGCGGGGGCCGGGCCGAGGGGGGCCGGCGTCCCGACCTGGTGCTGGCGCCGAGCCGCACCGACGCGCACCAGGACCACCGCCTGATCGCCGAACTGGCGCCGACGGTGTGGCGGGACCACCTGGTGCTGCACTACGAGATCCCCAAGTGGGACGGAGACTTCAGCCGGCCGTGGCTGTACGTCGACCTGACCGAGGAGCAGCTGCGGGAGAAGATCACCCGGCTGCACAAGGCCTACCCGTCCCAGGTCGCGCACGACTGGTTCGACGAAGAGGTCTTCGCCGGGCTGGCCCGGCTGCGCGGGATGGAGTGCCGGGCGCAGTACGCCGAAGCGTTCACCACGGCCAAAGCGAGGTTGACATGGTGACCGAGGGGGACAAGTGAGCTTCAACTGTCGTGGGTGCGCGGGGCAGAACGTCGTACCGGTGGTGGATCTCGGTGCGCAGCCGTGTGCCGACTACTTCCCGACCGCGGAAACGCCCGGCCCGGATCCGCGCTGGCCGCTCGAGCTGTGGCTGTGCCGTGACTGCACACTGGTCCAGCTCGGCCCGGTCGAGCCGCAGTTGCCCGAGCCGCCGCTGGCGGTCGAGTCCGCGACGAGCATCGCGCACGCCGAGTCGTCGGTGAAGGAACTGCTGCGGGACTACCCGGAGCTGACCGGCGGGGTGGTGTTCGAGTTCGCCAGCCACCACGGCGGTTCGTGGCTCGAGCACTTGTACGCCGCCGGTTGCCGGCTGGCCGGTGACGGCGAGAAGGCCGACCTCGTGGTCGACGTGCACGGCATCGCGCATGAGCCGGCCGTCGGCGAGATGATGAGGCTGCGCGCGGACCGGCTGGCACCGGGCGGCCTGCTGGTGCTGGAGTTCCACCACCTGCTGCCGCTGTTCATCGGGAACCAGTTCGACACCATCCGGCACGGCCACTGGTCGTACCTGTCGCTCGGTGCGGTCACCCGGCTCGCCGCCCTGCACGGCCTGGCGGTCGAGTCGGTCAAGCAGGTCGACATGTTCGGCGGCAGCCTGATGGTCATGCTGCGGCACGCCGGCGAGGCCGAGCCGGACGCGTCGGTCGCCGTACTGCAGGAGGACGAGGACGCGGCCGGCATCGCCGACGAGGTCCAGCTCGCCAGCCTGCAGGACGCGGCCTGGCACGCGGCCGGTGCGCTGCACGACGAACTGACCCGCCACAAGGCCGCCGGCCGGACGGTGCTCGGGTACGGCGCTCCCTCGAAGGCACCCGTGTTGCTCGACCTCAGCAAGGTCGGCACGGACCTGTTGCCGTTCACGGTCGACGCGGCACCGGGCAAGCACGGCCGCCGGATTCCCGGTGGGTGTGGGGTCCCGATCCGGCCGATCGAGGAACTGCGGGCCGCCAGGCCGGACGTCGTTCTGGTGCTCACCTGGGACATCGCCGACGAGGTCATCTCCCAACTCGAATCCGGTGGCGGCTGGGGTGCGACGTACCTCGTCCCGCTGCCCGAGCCGCACGAAGTCGTGGGCTGACCGATGCGAGGGGTGCTGCGCCGCGTCACCTGGGGGCTCGCCGATCAGGCGGTGACGAGCCTGGTGAGCTTCGTGGTGGGCATCGTCGTGGCACGGTCGCTGGGCGCGCTGGAGTTCGGCGCGTTCAGCCTGGCCTGGGTGACGTACGGCGTGGCGGTCAACATCTCGCGCGGCCTGGCGACCGATCCGCTGGCGGTGCGGTTCAGTGGCGTCGAGCGACCGGTCTGGCGGGCCGCGGTGGCCAGATCCTCCGGTATGGCGATCGTGGTCGGCCTCGTCACCGGCCTGATCTGCGCCGCCGTCGGCGCGTCGCTCGGCGGGCGGGCCGGTGTCGCATTCATTGCCTTGGGCATCGTCTTGCCGGGGCTGATGCTGCAGGACAGCTGGCGGTTCGCGTTCTTCGCGTCGGGGCAGGGCGGCAAGGCGTTCGTCAGCGACATCACCTGGGCAGTCACCCTGGTGCCGTTGCTGTACCTGGCGTCCCGCGAGCCCAGCGTCACCAGGTTCGTGCTGGCCTGGGGCGGTGCGGGGGTGCTCGCGGCGCTCGTGAGCGGTGTGCAGGCCGGTGTCGTGCCACGGGTGTCCCAGGCGCGGCGCTGGCTGCTCGAGCACCGTGATCTGGGCCTGCGGTACCTGGCCGAGAACCTGACCATCAGCAGCGCCTATCAGCTCCGGATGTACGGACTCGGGGCGTTCGCAGGCGTCGCCGCGGTCGGCACGGTCCGTGGCGCGGAGATGTTGCTGGGGCCGTTCTTCATCGTGCTCTCGGGCGTCGGGCTGGTCGCGGTGCCGGAGGCGGCGAGGATGCTCCGTCGATCGGTGCGGGCACTCGGCGTGTTCTGCCTGCTGCTCGGAGGTGCCCAGGCTGTGGCGGCGCTGGCCTGGGGACTGCTCCTGCTGCTTGCCCTGCCGGACGCCTGGGGCCACGCGGTGCTCGGCGAGGTCTGGCTGACCGCGTCGGCGTTGGTGCTGCCGACAACCTTGTCGGTGATGCACGCCGGCTTCAACACCGGTGCCGCGGCCGGCCTGCGGGCGCTCGGCGTGGCCCGGCGCAGTCTCAAGGCCCAACTCTGGGCCGCCGCGTTCTACCTGGTCGGCGGGATCACCGGTGGCGCGGTGGGCGGTGCGCTCGGCTCGGCGTGGGGAGCCGCGGGCGCGACGTTCGCCAGCGCCTTCGTCTGGTGGTGGACCCTTCGGGTCGGCATCAGGGAGCGCCGCGACGAGCTGGAAGTGGAGCCGGTCGGAGCGACCGGCCGGCACGACATTCCTGAAATGAGGAGCACATGAACGCCGTTCCGCGGCTGAGCATCGGCCTGCCGGTCTACAACGGGGAGAAGTACCTGACCGAGTCCCTGGACGCTCTGCTCGGACAGAGCTACGGCGACTTCCGGCTGATCATCTCCGACAACGCGTCGACCGACGCCACCGAGGAGATCTGCCGCGAGTACCTGGCGAAGGACTCGCGGATCAGTTACTTCCGGCAGCCGGTCAACATCGGCGCCACGCCGAACCACAACTACTGCTTCGAGCAGTCCGCAACCGAGCTGTTCAAGTGGGCGTCGTACGACGATCTCTACAGCCGGGACCTGTTGAAGCGGTGCATCGAGGCACTCGACGACGACCCGTACCTGGTGCTCGCGCACGCCCACCAGGCCATCATCGACGGTGCCGGCGACATCGTGCTGAAGGTCGACTATCCGCTCGACACCGCCAATCCGCACGCACCGGACCGGTTCCGCAGTCTGCTGTTCGACGTCGGCGGTGACGACTTCTACGGCGTGATGCGCTCCGACATCCTGCGCCGTACGCCGCTGAACGGCAGCTACCACCACTCCGACCGGACGATCATGGCCGAGCTGGCGCTGTACGGACGGTTCCACCAGGTGCCCGAACTGCTGTTCTTCCGCCGGGACCACCCGGACCGGGCCGAGCGGGCCAAACCGACCATCCGCTCCCGGTCGGCGAACATGGAGCCGCGCCGGGCCAGCCGGCTGTGGCACCCGACCGCCCGGCTGCTGGCCGAGTACGTCGGCGGCTTCGTCGGCGGGATCCAGCGTGCGCCGCTGTCTGCCGCCGACCGGCGCGAGTGCTACGGCCACCTGCTGCGCTGGATGGCCAGCCGTGCGGTACGCCGCTCGACCGGCCGGATCGAGGACACCGCGCCGGCGTCGCCGCCCACCGCGATCCCGGACACCTCCGAGGTCGCCGGCCGCCGGGAGGACTTGTAGGCATGGACAGCGCAGGAAGGCCGCCGCGGGTCGCCTTCTTCGGTCTGCTCGGATCCGGCAACCTCGGCAACCACGGCTCGCTCGACGCGATGCTGACCTTCGTCCGGACCAGGCATCCGGAGGCGGAGATCAGCTGCGTGTGCGCCGGGCCGGAGGAACTGGAGCGGCAGTACGGCATCCCGTCGGTCGCCATCGCCTGGTATCAGCAGCACGGCCCGGGCCGCAACCGGCTCGAGTCCGTGGCCCTCAAGGTATTCGGCAAGGCGGCGGACGTGGTGCGGATGCCGCTGCTGCTGCGCCGGTACGACGTGGTGATCGTGCCCGGCATGGGAGTCTTCGAGACCACGCTGGAGCTGCGGCCGTGGGGCTGGCCGTACGCACTGTTCCTGATGTCGCTGTCCGCGCGGCTGACCGGCGCGAGGACCGCGTTCGTGAACGTGGGCGCGAACGTGGCGCGCGAACGCTCGATCCGCCGGCTGTTCACGGGGGCCGCGCGACTGGCGTCGTACCGCTCCTATCGGGACGAGTACTCCCGGGACGCGATGCGGACGATGGGTCTCGACACCAGCCGGGACGAGGTCTACCCGGATCTCGCCTTCGCCTTGCCGGAGCCCGTTGCCGTCGACAACCAGCACCGCACTGTCGGCCTTGGAGTGATGGCGTACCACGGCACGAACGCCGACCGCGCCCGGGCGGACGAGATCTACGCGGAGTACACCGCCAAGATCGTCGAGTTCGCCAGATGGCTGGTGGACGCGGGTTACCGCGTCAGGCTCGTCACCGGCGACCCGTCCGACCGGTCCGTGGTCGAGGCGGTGTACGACGACCTGCGCCGAACCCGGCCGGAGCTGGTCGAGGAGCGGCTGATCGACGAGCCGGCCGAGTCGCTCGGTGAACTGATGCAGCAGCTGGCCGGGGTCGATCTGGTGGTCGCGTCGAGGTACCACAACGTGCTGTCGGCGCTGAAGCTGGCGAAGCCGACCATCTCGATCAGCTACGGGACGAAGAGCGACGTCGTGATGGAGCAGATGCGGCTGGCCGAGTTCCGGCAGCCGATCCAGAGCCTCGACGTACCGCGGCTGATCGACCAGTTCCGGGCGCTCGAGGCCCGCGCGTCCTCGGTCGTGCCGGCCCTGCGAGCCAGGAACGCCGAGTACGCCGAGGCACTCGAGCGGCAGTACGACGTACTGTCCGCGGCGTTGTTCGGGGCCGGCACGGCGCCGCGCGTCGCGGTGGACATCGAGCAGGGGGAGTGACGATGGAAGTCATCGAGGTCCCGGGGATCGCCGGCGCACTGCTGTTCCGGCCGACTCCGCATGCCGACGAACGCGGGTTCTTCTCGCGGACGTTCGACCGCGACGTGGTGAAGGCAGCCGGCCTCGACCCGGACGCGTTCGTCCAGGACAGCATCTCCCGCTCGAGACGCGGGGTCGTCCGCGGGATGCACGTCCGGTCCGGGGCCGGCGAGGCCAAACTCGTCCGCTGTTCCTACGGCGCCGTGTACGACGTGGTCGTCGACCTGCGTCCCGGCTCGCCGACGTACCGGAACATCGAGACGTTCGACCTGACCGGCGACAACCAGGTGACCGTGTACGTGCCGGCCGGTTGCGCACACGGGTTCCAGGCGCTCACCGAGCCGGCCGACGTGTCGTACCGGATCGACCGGGAGCACGACCCCTCCGAGGACGTGTCGATCGCGTACGACGATCCGGACCTCGCCATCCCGTGGCCGCTGCCGGTCACGCTGATCTCCGACCGGGACAAGGCCGCACCGTCGCTGGCCCTGGCCACTGCGAGGCTCTCATGACCAAGACCTTCGGCAACTCCGTCGCGGCCAACAAACGGCTGCACGACCTGATCCCCGGCGGCGCGCACACCTACGCCAAGGGTGAGGACCAGTACCCCGAGGACATGGCGCCGGTGATCGCCCGCGGCGACGGGGCACACGTCTGGGACGTCGACGGCAACGAGTTCATCGAGTACGGCTCCGGCCTGCGCGCGGTGAGTCTCGGCCACCGGCACCCGAAGGTGCTCGAGGCGGTCCGCCGTGAACTCGACCGCGGCAACAACTTCGTCCGCCCGAGCATCGTCGAACTCGAGGCCGCCGAACGCTTCCTGGCGTCGGTGCCGACGGCCGAGATGGTGAAGTTCGCCAAGAACGGCTCGGACGCCACCACCGCCGCGGTGAAGCTGGCCCGTGCGGTCACCGGCCGGCCGCTGGTCGCGATCTGCGCCGACCACGCGTTCTTCTCGATCGACGACTGGTTCATCTCCCGGACGCCGATGTCGGCCGGCATTCCCGGCGAGATCGGCGACCTGACGGTGGCCTTCCCGTACGGCGACCTGGCCGCGACCGAGGAACTGCTGACCCGCCACGACGGGCAGATCGCCTGCCTGATCCTGGAGGCGGCCACCCAGCACGATCCGCCGGCGGGATACCTGGAAGCACTCCGCGACCTCGCCCACCGGTACGGCGCCCTGCTGATCTTCGACGAGATGATCACCGGCTTCCGCTTCTCCGAGGCCGGCGCGCAGGGCCTGTACGGCGTGACACCCGACCTGTCCACGTTCGGGAAGGCCCTGGGCAACGGGTTCGCCGTGTCGGCGCTGGCGGGCAAGCGCGAACTGATGGAGCGCGGCGGCCTGCGCGACGACCACGAACGGGTGTTCCTGCTGTCCACCACCCACGGTGCCGAGACCCACGCGCTCGCCGCGGCGATCGCGGTGATGGACGTCTACGCCGAGGAGGGCATCGCGGCCCGGCTGCACGAGCTCGGCGACAAGCTCGCCGCCGGTGTCCGTGAGGTGGCCGCCGCGGCCGGCGTCGAGGATCACGTCGTCGTCCGGGGACGGGCGAGCAACCTGGTGTTCGCGACGCTCGACGAACAACTGAAGCCGTCGCAGGAGTACCGCACGTTGTTTCTGCGGCAACTCATCCTCGGTGGCGTGATCGGCCCGTCGTTCGTGGTGAGCGCGGCGCTGACCGACGAGGACATCGCGCACACCGTGGACGTCGTCGCCGGTGCCTGCGAGGTGTATCGGCAGGCGCTCGACGCCGGTGATCCGGGGGAGGCGATGGGCGGACGACCGGTCAAGCCGGTGTTCCGCCGCTACGTGTAACACGACGACGTCGCCTGAGTCAGCGTAGGCGGTCGATCAGCAGCCCGGTCGCCGGGACGACGAGAAGAGCGCAACCTACCCCACCGACCGTGTCGGTGGGGTAGTGCGCCATCAGGGCGATCTGCGCCCACGCCATCAAGGCCCCACCGATCAGGCCGGCGACGAGGACGATCGCCGTACCGAGGATCGGGCCGGCGTGCAGCAGGTCGACCAGTAACAGACCCAGGACCACTCCGACGGCGGCGAGCGCGGCGGTGTGGCCGCTGGGGTAGGACAGGAACCCCTCGTGGATCCGGCGGTCGACGAGGGGTTTCAGGCCTGTCGTCAGGACACCGACGAGGATCGAGGCGGCCACCGCGGTCATCGCCAGCGCACGGCGTCCCAGGACCAGGCACAACGCCGCGGTGGCGAGAACCAGGACGGCTCGACCCACCGGCTCACCCAGCCAGTCGACCGCAAGGGTGGCGTCGTACGCGCCGGGTGGCGTGTGGTCGACGACCGACTGCATCCACCGGTCCAGCCGCCCCGCCCGGGTGGCGCCGGAGTAGACCAGCGCGGGTACGGCGATCAGGACAAGTCCGAGCGCCATCAGCGGCACCGCGGACCGCCGTACCGCGGCCACGACGGCCGGCCGGACCTCTGTGCGCGCAGGCTCGTCGTCGGCTCTGCTCATACCCCCCACCCCTGGCGCAGATTCTAGCCAAGAGTGCTCGAGTCATCGGCGCCGGCGGACCTCGCCCGTAGTACCCTGCGATCTCGCACCGCCGACGGTGGGGTGAATTCCTGAGGATTCTCGGGTAACGCAATTGTGCCGTCACCTCGGGTGGCGATCTCCGTTTGACAGTACGAGGGGAAGACTGCAGACTGCGGCGGACACTGACCGTGACCCCGCGGTGGCAGCGCGAGACGAGAGGTCGGAGTGAGCGGAGCAGAGGCGCCTGACGCCATCGACGGTCGCCGGCCGCTCTGGGTGGTGCCGCACGAGGTGCCCGCGATCGTCCCGCTGCCGTCGCGATCGACCGAGCCGCGCTGGGTCGGCGTCTACCGCTGGGCCGCCGTCGGCGGCGACCTGCTCGCCGCGATGCTCGGTGTCTCGATCGCTCTGCTGACCCGGTTCGGTTACCACGTCGGCAGCGGCTATCTGATCGTCAGCAGTGTGCTGCCGCTGGCCTGGGTGGGTGCGGTCGCCCTGTCGAAGGGTTACGACTCCCGCTACTTCGGCGCCGGTCCCGACGAGTTCCGGTCGTTGCTGCGGTCCGGTGTCGGTCTCACCGCGGCCGTCGCGATGGCGTCGTACGTCACCAGGACCGAGATCGCGCGCGGCTTCGTCGTACTGGCGATCCCCGTGATGGTGGGATCGGCGCTGGTACTGCGGTATGCGCTGCGGAAGGACCTGCACCGGCACCGGGTCCGGGGTCGCTGCATGCACCGGGTTCTCGTGGTTGGGCGCAGCGGCCCGGCCGCGACCTTGTGTGAGCACCTCGAGAGCCGGCCGACCGACGGCTTCCGGGTGGTGGCGACCTGCCGTCCGCGCGGCGACGCGAACTCGGCCGGGCCCTTGCAGGCGGACGAGTTCGACGAGCCCGACATCCTCGCCGCCGCCGATCGGCACGCGGTGGAAGTGGTGGCGATCGCGACCGACCCGGAGCTCGCCGGGCAGTCGCTGCGCCGGTTGTCGTGGGCGCTGGAGCAGCGCGGTATCGAGCTGATCGTGTCACCCGGCATCATCGAGGTCGCCGGCCCGCGGATCTCCGTCCGCCCGGTGGCCGGCCTCTCCCTGCTGCATCTGGAGCGCCCGTCGGTGAGCGGCGGGCCGCACCTGATGAAGGCCGTCTTCGACCGGGTTCTCGCGCTCGGGCTCATCGTCCTGCTCGCCCCGGTGCTGCTCGGTCTGGCCGTCGCCGTCCGGCTGACCAGCCCCGGTCCGGTGCTGTTCCGCCAGCAGCGGGTCGGGCGCGCCGGGGTCGAGTTCACCATGCTGAAGTTCCGCAGCATGTACGCCGACGCCGAACAGCGACTCGGCGACCTGTACGCGCTGAGCGACGGCAACGGCGTGCACTTCAAGATGCGCGACGACCCGCGGATGACGCCGCTCGGCCGGTGGATCCGCCGGTTCTCGCTGGACGAACTGCCGCAACTGTTCAACGTGCTGCGCGGCGACATGTCGCTGGTCGGCCCGCGGCCGCCGCTGTCCGAGGAGGTCGCGCTGTACGCCGCCGACGACTCGCGGCGGATGCTGGTCAAACCCGGCATCACCGGCCTGTGGCAGGTGAGCGGCCGCAGCGACCTGTCCTGGGACGAGTCGGTCCGGCTGGACCTGCGGTACGTCGACAACTGGTCGATGACCCTCGATCTGCTGATCCTCTGGAAGACCGTGCGCGCGGTGATCTACGGCGCAGGAGCGTATTGATGGACCTTCATGCCCCCGTCTACGTCGCCGGCCATCGCGGCCTGGTCGGCTCGGCGATCTGGCGCCGCCTGGAGGCGGCCGGATACACCCACCTGATCGGCGCCTCGTCGGCCGAGCTGGACCTGCGGGACCGGGCTGCCACGTTCGCCTACCTGCGCGAACACCGCCCGGCCGTGGTGATCGACGCCGCGGCCCGGGTCGGCGGCATCCTGGCGAACCGGGACCACCCGACCGAGTTCCTCAGCGACAACCTGCGCATCCAGGTGAACCTGATGGACGCCGCGCTCGAGGTCCGCACGCCGCGACTGCTGTTCCTCGGCTCGTCGTGCATCTACCCGAAGTACGCCGAACAGCCGATCCGCGAGTCGAGTCTGCTGACCGGTGAACTCGAGCCGACCAACGACGCGTACGCGATCGCCAAGATCGCCGGCATCATGCAGGTCCAAGCCGTGCGCAGGCAGTACGGACTGCGGTGGATCTCGGCGATGCCGACCAACCTGTACGGGCCGAACGACAACTTCGACCTGACCAGCTCGCACGTGCTGCCGGCGCTGATCCGGCGGTTCCACGACGCCAAGTTGTCCGGTGCGCCCGAGGTGGTGCTGTGGGGGAGCGGTACGCCGCGGCGCGAGTTCCTGCATGTGGACGACCTGGCCGACGCGTGTCTGCACCTGCTGGAGCACTATGACGAACCCGAGCCGATCAACGTCGGCGTCGCCGCGGACGTGACGATCCGCGAGCTGGCCGAGCTCGTCGCGCGGGTCGTCGGCTATACAGGTGCCATCAGCAACGATCTGTCCAAACCGGACGGCACACCGCGCAAGCTGCTCGACGTGAGCCGGCTGAACGCGCTCGGCTGGAAGCCGTCCATCGACCTCGAAGACGGTGTCGCCGCCACGTACGCCTGGTACCAGTCGCAGCGGGAGCAGGCATCGTGAAGAAGGCGTTCGTCACCGGGATCACCGGGCAGGACGGGTCGTACCTGGCCGAGTTGCTGCTGGCCAAGGGCTACGAGGTGCACGGGCTGATCCGTCGCGCCTCGACGTTCAACACGCGGCGGATCGACCACCTGTACGAGGACCCGCATGCCGAGGACAAGCGGCTGTACCTGCACTACGGCGACCTGACCGACGGGTCGCGCCTCGTCACGCTGCTGGCGTCGATCCAGCCCGACGAGGTGTATCACCTGGCCGCGCAGAGCCACGTCCGGGTGTCGTTCGACGAGCCGGAGTACACCGGTGACACCACCGGCATGGGGACGACGCGGTTGCTCGAGGCGATCCGGATGATCGGCCTGGACTGCCGGTTCTACCAGGCCAGCTCGTCGGAGATGTTCGGCGCGACCCCGCCGCCGCAGAACGAGGAGACCCCGTTCTACCCGCGGTCGCCGTACGGCGCGGCGAAGCTGTACAGCTACTGGATGACCCGCAACTACCGCGAGGCGTACGACATGTTCGCGGTGAACGGGATCCTGTTCAACCACGAGAGCCCGCGGCGCGGCGAGACCTTCGTGACCCGCAAGATCACCCGCGCGGTCGCCCGGATCAAGCTCGGCCTCGAACAGCGGCTGTACCTCGGCAACCTGGCCGCCTGCCGGGACTGGGGCTACGCACCGGAGTACGTCGAGGGCATGTGGCGGATGCTGCAGCACGACACCCCGGCCGACTACGTGATCGCCACCGGTACGTCGTACTCGGTCCGCGACTTCGTCTCGCTCGCCTTCGAGCACGTCGGCCTGGACTGGGAGGCCCACGTCGACTACGACGCGCGGTACGAACGCCCGACCGAGGTGGACTCGCTGATCGGCGACGCCTCGAAAGCCACCACCGAGCTCGGCTGGAAAGCCCAGGTCCACGTGCCCGAGCTGGTCCGGATCATGGTCAACGCGGACCTGGCCGCGCTGACCGCAGAGGACTGACATGCAGACGATGGCCGGCAGCTCCGATCGGGTCGACGTACTCGGCATCCACGTGAGCGCGACGAATCTGGACGCGACGGTCGAGACGTTCGCGCGCTGGATCGACCGCGGCGAGCGGCACCTGGTCTGCGTGACGGACATGAACTCGCTGCTGCACGCCCGGGCCGACGAGCAGCTCACCAAGGTCTTCAACACCTCCGGTCTCACCGTGCCCGACGGCATGCCGCTGGTGTGGGCGGGCCGGAAGGCCGGATTCGCGCGGATGGATCGGGTGGCCGGGCCGGATCTGCTGGAGCGGGTGATGGCCGAGGCGGCCGAGCGCGGGTGGACGCAGTACTTCTACGGCGGTTCCGAGGGTGTGGCCGCGGACCTGCGGGACAGGTTCCAGGAGCGCCATCCCGCGCTGAAGGTCGTCGGCGTCGAGTGCCCGCCGTTCCGGCCGCTCACCGAGTCCGAGGACGCCGAGGCCGTGGCGCGGATGAACGAGGCGCGGCCGGACATCGTCTGGATCGGTCTCGGCGCGCCGAAGCAGGAGCGCTGGATGGCCGAGCACCGGGACCGGCTGAACACCACGATCCTGATCGGCGTCGGCGCCGCGTTCGACTTCCACACCGGCCGCCTGGACCGGGCGCCGCTGTGGATGCAGCGCGCCGGGCTGGAGTGGAGTTACCGGCTCTACAAGGAGCCCCGTCGGCTGTGGCGCCGCTACGTGCTGGGCATCCCGCGCTTCGGCTTCGGCATCCTCCGGAATCCACCCAAGCCTGTTCAAGGCCGTGTCTGATGGTCCCGCGCCTACTGCGCGGGACCATCGGACACGGCCTAGAGTGTCGTCGTGAAGTTCCCCCGGCGGCCGAAGCTCCGGCGACTGGCCGGACCGGCCGGCCGGGCGAGTTGGGGGTTGGCCGATCAGGCCCTGTCCAGCCTGAGCAACCTCGCCGTCGGCGTGGTCGTCGCGCGGTCCAGCACGGTCGCCGAGTTCGGTGTCTACGCGCTCGCCTTCGGCGGCTACACGATCGCGCTGAACGTCTCCCGGGCCGTCTCGACCGAGCCGCTGGCGGTCCGGTACTCCGGTGACCGCACCCCGGAGTGGCAACGAGCAGTTCGAGCAGGTACGGCGACCGCGCTGCTGATGGGGTTCGTCGGGCTGCTGATCGGCCTCGCCATCGCGGCGTTCCCCGGCGTCCCGTCGAAGGGTGTGCTGATCGCGTTCGCGGTCACGATGCCTGGACTGCTGCTGCAGGACGCGTGGCGGTGGGCCTTCTTCGTCGTCGGTGAGGGCCAGAAGGCGTTCGTCAACGACCTGATCTGGCTGCTGGCGATGCTCGCGATCTTCGGCGGGCTCTACCTCACTGGTACGGCGTCCGCCTTCTCACTCACGCTCGGCTGGGGACTCGGCGCCGTGATCGCCGCTGTGGCCGGACGGTACCAGGCGGGCGTTTCACCACGGCGGCAACTGATCCGCGAATGGGTGCGGACGCACTGGGACCTCACTCCGAAGTACATGGGGGAGATGCTCGCCGTGTCAGGCACGATCCAGGTCTACATGCTCGGCATCACCGCCGCCGCCGGTCTCGCCGCGACCGCGGGCATCCGAGGAGCGCAGGTCCTGCTCGGCCCGGTCAACGTACTCAACCAGGGCATCCGGATGATCTCGGTCCCGGAGGCCTCCCGCGCGTTGCGGCACTCCTACCGTCGGCTGTGGCTCGTCGGACTGGCCATCTCTCTCGGCGTCGGCGCGGGTGCGCTGGCCTGGGGAGCGGTCTTCCTGCTGCTGCCCGAGGTCGTCGGAGAGCAACTCCTCGGACCAGGCGTGTGGGCACAGGCCGGCACCGTCCTGGTGCCGGTGATCCTGCTGCAGGCGTTCGGTGCCTCCAACGCCGGTGCCTTCGCGATCATGCGAGCCCTGGCGGCCGCTACCCGGGGGCTCCGCGTCCGCCTGATCTCCTCGGTCATCCTCGTCGTCTGCGGCGTCGGCGGCGCATACCTGTGGGGCACGCAGGGCGCAGCGTGGGGCCTGGCCGGCGCCTCGTTCTGCACCCTGCTCCTCTGGTGGAACGAGGCCCACCGAGCCATCGCCGCCCACCGCCGCATCGGCCCCCCGCCCGCACCAACAACCTGAGACGAGGATGCGGCGGTCAGGGCACCTTTACGCTGACTGAGGGGCCGCGCATGATGTTGCGGCCGTCGTGGACCTCGATGCGGTAGGTGTACGTCGACCCGCGCTGCAGACCCCGGTCGATCACGGTGTAGTACTTGCGGGGCTCCCAGTAGTACGAGACGTACTTGGCCGAGCCGACGTTCGTCGATCCTCGGAACACGTTGTAGGTCAGCGACAGGTTGTCCAGGTCGTACACGTCGGCGTACTTCACGTAGACCCGGCCCGACGACGTGGCCGTCAGTGTCGGAGCCTTCGGTACGGCGGGAGCCGCGCCGCCCGCTGCGTTGGTGAACCGGGTCAGGCCCTGCTGGATCTTGCCGTTGACGTGCAGGAAGTCACCGCCGACCCACAGGTCGCTGCCGGTGCCGGCCATCGCCAGCGGGCCGACCTGGGTGGTGCTGTTCGGATTCGCGTCGGTGTTCGGGAACCAGGGGCCGATCTTCCCGTTGATCGCACTCTCGACCAGGAGGTAGTGCGTGCCGGTGCCGTCGCCGAAGGCTCCGCTGTCGCTGCAGTTGTGCGCGTGCGAGCCCTTGTAGACCCAGTTGCCGATCGCCTTGATCGCCTCGGTCGCGCCCAGGCAGTTGTTCTTCCACAGCAGTTTGCCGGTGCTCACCTGGGCGGCGAGGACGCCGTCGTAGCAGCCGCTGCCGTCACCGCCGTTGGCGACGTACACGTTGTCGCCGAGGGTGTCGATGTCCTTCACCCGGGTGGTGCAGGTGGCGGTGGGCTTCGGTATCGCCGCCGCGGCCGGGAACGAGTACGCCGCGCCGGTGGTGGCGTTCGTCATCGCCAGCGAGTAGTGGTCCCTGCCGTTGATGGTGGTGAACGGGCCGCCGACGAAGACCCGGGAACCGTTGTCGGCCACGTCGATCGCGTACACGTCGTCGTCCGCGTTCGGGTTCCACGGCAGCAGGTCGCCCTGGATCAGCCGGACCGCGCCGAGATGGTTGCGGACGGCACCGTCGATGCGGCCGAACGCGCCGCCGATGAACACGCTGTTGCCGTAGATGGCCAGCGCCTTGACCCGGGCCGAGACGACCGGGTCCCAGGCCGCGACGAGCTTGCCGGTGGCGACCGAGAACATCGCGATCTTGCTGCGCTTGACGCCGTTGACGGTGGTGAAGTCGCCGCCGATCACCACCCAGTTGCCGTCCGGGCTGGTGGCGATGCTGTAGACCGGGCCGTTCAGCGTCGGCGCGAACGCGGTCGGCGCGCCGGTGGTGCGGTTGAACGCGGCCACGTAGGTCCGGACGGCCTCGCCCTGGCCGGCCGGCCTGCCCGGTTGCCGGATCCTGGTGAACAGGCCGCCGGCGAACACCGTGTTGCCGCTGATCGCGAGCGCGTTGACGCTGTTGTTGGTCTGCCACGAGGTCTGCTTGATGGCCGACACGGCCGAGGCGAAGCCCGGAGTCGCCGCCTCCACCGGCGGTCCGGAGGGAATCAGCGCCGCGGCAACGACGGCCGCGGCGGTGACCAGGGCGAGCACATACTTCTTCATCAATGTCCTTTGGACTGGGCGGGGGTCAGTCGTGGGGCGGATGCGCGCCTCACGCACGCACCCAGCGGACACTAGCGCTGTGTGAGGTCGACCGGAACCCGACCTCACACCCGCGTTATGACTTTGTGCTGCAGTCCTCCGACTCTACGTCAGCGGGCCGCGTAATGGCCCTGAACCTGGGCCGGGCTGAGCGCGTACGGGTACACCGCCGCCTCGTCGATGCCCATCCCGGTCTGGGTCGCTCCGCCGCCCGGCCAGTTGCTGTTGTTGTCGTACCCGACCCGCCACCAGCCGTAGTACAGCGACGCCGGTCCGACGTTCGCGCTGCCGGCCAGGACACCGTCGACATACAGCTTCATCGCGCCGTTGTCGAAGGTGCCGACCACGTGGTGCCACTGCCCGTCGTTCTTGCCCGATGCGCTGGTCAGCGTCCGCTGGGAGCCGTCGTTCACGCCGAACACGATCGAGCCGTTCGTGCGCATGTACAGCATCCGGTCACCGCCGCCGGCGCTGTTGCCGGTCCGCGAGCCGCCGAAGCCGATGATCCGGCCGCCGCGCAGCAACCCGCTCTGCTTCACCCACGCCTCGACGGTGAACTGCTGCGGCATGCTGTACGCCTTCTCACCGACCATCCGGCCGCTGCTCGAGCTGACCGTCATCGCCGTGTTGCCCGCGATCGCGCCGGAGCTGCCCAGGGTCACTCCGGTATAGGTCCCGTTGTTGCTCTGCCCGGACGAGTCGACCGAGGCCGTCGCACCGGCCGGCTCACCGAGCCGCCAGTACGCCTGCGGGCCGTCGGAGTTGACGATCTGGTCGTACGCCGTGGAGGGCGTGCTCGCGACCGTGACCGGATCCGAGTAGTTGCCGCGGATCGTCGTACTGCCGTCCGTCACCTCGACCCGGTAGTTGGTCACCTCGCCCGGTGTCACGGCGGTGTCGGTGAAGTGCAGCCACGGCCGGTCCCACGGTGTCGACTTGGCCGTCCAGGTCGCGATGGTGGTGTTGCTGAACCCCTTCAGCAGCCGGTAGGTCAGCGTGCTGTCGTCGTTGTCGACCACGGTCGGGAAGTGGATCTGCACCACGCCCGGCTGGACGCTATAGGGGAGCAGCTTGGCCGGCTTGGCCGGGGCGGCACCCGGCCCGGCGTTGGTGAACCGGGTCAGGCCCTGCTGGCCGACGCCGTTCGTGGTCGTGAAGTCGCCGCCGACCCAGAGATCGTTGCCGCCGGTCGCGAAGGCCAGCGGGCCGACCTCGGTCGGCGGACCGGCGTTCGTGTTGGGGAACCACGGGCCGAGCGAGCCGTCGGCCAGGTTCTCGGTCAGCAGGAAGCGGTAGCCGAAGCCCTGCGGGAAGCCGCCCGCGCCCTGGTTCGCGCAGTCGTGCGCGTGCGAGCCCTTGTACAGCCAGCCGTTGACGACCTTGACCGCCTCGGTGGCGCCCAGGCACTGGTTCTTCCACTTCAGCGTGTTGGTGGCGATGTCGACCGCCCAGGTGCCGTCGAAGCAGCCGCCGCCGTCACCGCCGTTGCCGAAGTACACGGTGTCGCCGCTGGCGTCGATCGCCTTCACCCGGGTGGTGCAGGAACCGTTCGGCGGCGGTACGGCGGATGCGCCGGGGAACGGCTGGACGCCGCCGGAGACCGGGTCGAGGCTGGTCACGGTGTTCTGGTTCGTGCCGTTCACGGTGCTGAACTGGCCGCCCGCGTACACCTTGGAGCCGTCGTCGGCGACGTCCACGGCGTACACGTCGCCGTTCACGGCCGGGGCCCACGGCAACAAGGTTCCCGCGTCGGCGGTGACGGCGGCCAGCCGGAGCCGCTCGATGTTGTTGACCAGGCCGAACGAGCCGCCGAAGTACACCGCGCCGCCGGAGACCGCGATGGTCTTGACCCGGTAGGAGACCGAGGGCTTCCAGTGGGAGACCAGGGCGCCGGTGGCCGTGTCGAAGGCGGCGATCCGGTTCCGGGTGACGCCGTTGACAGTGGTGAAGTCACCGCCGACGAAGATCCGCGAGCCGTCCGGCGACGCGGCGACCGCGTACACCTGGCCGTTGAGGACCGGGGTGAACGAGGTGACCAGGTCGCCCGTGGTGGCGTCGAACGCGGCCAGATAGGCCTGGGCCACCTCGCTCGTGCCGGCCGCGGCACCCGGCGGGCGGACGCTGGTGAACCGGCCGCCGACGTACGCCTTGCCGTCCGCGACGGCGATGCCCTGCACGCTCGCGTTGGTCTGCCAGGTCGGACTGGCGACCGCCGACAGCGAGGCCTCGATGCTCTGCGCCGGCGGCGCGGCCACGAGTACCAGCGAACCGGCGATGAGAGCGCCCACGATCCCCAGACGCGTGAACAGCCATCTCTTCTTCATCCTGCGGTGTCCCCCTCGGACTGGCGCCACCTGCGGCGCCCTACGTGGTTCTCCAGTTGCCCCCGAGAACCTCCGAGAAGAGAGTAGGCCACAGACAGTGCCGCTTTGGCCACCCCGAGTCCACGGATACTGCCTGCCTATATCCTGAGTCGGCTCCGAAGGGAATGAGGTACGGATGGAACCGGGCACCGTGGTCTGGCGGGAGACCGCTCAGTCACTGCTGCGGCAGAAGTGGCTCATCATCGGCTGCATCCTGCTCGGCATCGTCGGTGCCGCGATCTTCGCCCTGGCCCAGACCGAGCGCTGGACCGCGTCCAGCCAGCTGGTCATCGGCCCCGCCGTACCGCCCGCGCTGGTCGGGAAGCTGCCCAGCAGCGCGGACAAGACCGGCCCGCTCGGGATGGACCTGCCCGCCGAGACCCAGGCGCGGGTGATGGCCAGCCCGACGCTCCTGCGCAGCGTGGCCAAGTCGCTCGGGATGCCGACCACGGACCAGTCGGTCCAGGACCTGGCCGCGGTGACCCGGGTCAAGGCGGTCACCGACAACGCCTACCTGGTCACCACCGACGGTCCGACCTCGTCGGAAGCGGTACGGCGTGCCAACGCGATCGCGGTCATCTACCTCAAGCAGCGCAACGACGAGGCCAAGGCCCTGCTGACCACGCTGGCCAGCCAGGCGCAGGACCGGTCGAAGACGGCAACCCAGCAGTCTCGCAGCCTGGTCAGCCAGATCGACGAGGCGGTGGAGCGGGGCGACTCGCAGACCGCGGCGGCGCTGCGTGACCAGCGGGTCGGCCTGGCGACCGAGGCCCGGCAGGCGGCCGACGACGCCGCCGCGATGCTGAAGGCCCTGACCGCGGTCGGCACCGGCAGCGAGCTGGTCACCCCGGCCACCACGGACACGGCCACATCCTCGCCGATGGTTGCCCGCGACATCCTGGTCGGCGGCATTCTCGGCCTGGTGCTCGGGTTCGGCCTGGCCCTGCTCAGGTCCCACCTGACGCCGTACATCCTCACCCGCGACCAGGCGGCGCGGGCGGCGAGCGCGCCGGTGATCGCCGCGTCGGAGGGCAACCGCCGGCGGCCCTGGCAGCGGGCGGCTCCGGAACTTCCACAGTACGAGATCACCGCGCTCGGCGCCGAGGCGAGCGGCGCGCTCGCCCGGCGCGAGCTGAACCCGCGCGCCTTCGCCGGCGGCGGTCCCGGTGCCCTGCTCGTCGTCTCGGCCTCGCCGACGCCGAACTCGGCCGGGATCGCGCTCGCGATGGCCGAGGCGAACGCGCGCGACGGCCGCGAGACGCTGCTGATCCTGGCCGACGTGGAGGGTACGCCGGTTCTGCCGCACCTCACCGGACACGAGGGCCTGACCGACCTGGTGCACGAGCCGGCCGCGACCCGGGCGATCCGGGCCCGGAAGCTGTTCCGGCCGGGGACGGTCGCCGACCTGTACGTGCTGCCGCCCGGCCTGAACCACGAGGAGACGGCCGAGGCCGTCGGGCCGTCACTGGTGCCGGGCATCGTGGCGGATCTGCCGCCCGGGTACTCCGTGGTGATCCACGGCCCGGCCGCGGTCGGCCGGCACGGGATCACACCGCTGGCCGCCGCCGTGGATGCGTCGGTGCTGGTGGTCCAGGTGGGTCACGACAAGGAGATGGATGTCGCCCGGCTGACGGGGGCCCTGCACTTCGCGGGTGCTCCGGTGCTGGGCGTCGTACTGATCGGTGCCTCGGCGCACGACGAGACGCTGGGCATTCCGCCGAACTACAAGCCGGTCGAGTCGGCCGCCCCACCGCTCCGCTGACCGTGGCGACGTACCAGCTGGCTCGGCCGGTGCCGGGGACCGTCGAGGAGGTCCAGAAGCCGGCTTGGTTCTGGCTGATGCTGTGGTGCCTGTTCGTGCTCGGTGTCCAGCCGTGGTCGTCGCGGGTGGCGGCGCCGCAGGGGACCACCGGGTCGACGAACAGCATGATGAAGGGCCTGCTGCTCGGAGCGATCTTCCTGGTCGCACTGGCGGCGACGAGGCCCGGTTTCCGTACCCGGGTGAGCCCGACGAGCAGTCTGTACGTGCTCTACGTGCTGTTCGCGACCGCGACGGCGTTCCTGCTGGCCGAACCGATGGGGCCGCTGATGCGGCTGGCCCGGTTCCTGATCGGGCTGGTGCTGCTGTTCCTGCTGTGGCGTCCGCTGGTGCAGACCCCGGAACGGCTGATCCGGGCACATCTGTGGGCGCATCTCTTGCTTGCGGCAACGGTCGTGGCGAGCCTGGCGTACGCGCCGAGTCAGGCGTGGCGGCCGCTCAGCTCGCTCGGCGCCGGGTACCGGCTGCAGGGTGTCATCATCCCGATGCTGCCGCCCCGGGTCGGCGAGGTCGGGGCGATCCTGCTCGGGCTGGCGCTGATCGGGTTCGTCTGCCGGAAGCTGTCGTTGGTACCGGCGGCCGGCCTGATCGGGCTGGGCGTCATCCTGGTCGCCGCGAGCCGGACCCGCACGTCGGCGGCGGCGATCGCCTTCGGGTTGGTGCTCGCGCTGATCCTGACCCGGAAGACCTGGATCGGACGGCTCACGAGTCTCGCCGTACCGGCCCTGATCGGCCTGGCGTTCCTGACGATCGGGTCGCTGCATGCCTGGTTGCTGCGCGGGCAGGGGACGCGGCAGATCAGTTCGCTCAGCGGCCGGACGACGAGTTGGCAGGCGGTGCTGGACGAGAAGGTGTCCCTGCAGACGGCGATCATCGGCCACGGTCTCGGCAACAAACGCGTGCTGCTGCGGCGTGGTGAGGGCGACATCGACGTGATGGCGATCGACAACAGCTGGCTCGGGTTGTACTGGGAGACCGGTCTGCTCGCGGTCACCATCGTCGGCATCGCGCTGATCGTCGCCTGGATCTCGGTGCTGCGCGCGCCCACGCCGTACGTCAAAGCCTGCGGAGCCCTGCTGCTGGGCTACGTCACCGCCGCGTCCCTCAACGAGAGCGGCCTGTCGGACCTGAGCTCCATGACCCTGCACCTCCTCGTAGCCGCCGCCATCTGCGACGCCGACCGAATCCGCCACCGGGCCAGATCCGTCACTGGCTGGTCGAGTCCTGATCGAAGCCGGCCTGTTGCCATTCGGGCCAGGTGAGGGTTTTGCCGCGGTAGGCGAAGCGGTCGGGGGACTCGGGATTGAGGCGATAGCTGTTGCGGCGGAAGGTGATGGCGCCGGGCTGGGTGGGGGAGCCCTTGTTCTCGACCACGCCGGTGCTCGCGGTGGCGTCGTCCATCACGACCAGGTTGCCTTCGACGACCACGTCGGCGAGCACGTACGTCCCGCGTGGACCGTCGCCGCGGGTGCGGGACTGGATCGAGATGCCGTTCCGGTTGCCCTCGATGAGGTTGCCGCGGACCTGTACCCCGGCGGACGTGTTCACGTTGATCCCGCCGCCGTCCCACAGACTCCCGCCGGATCCCCGCCCGGTGCCGAACCCGTTGCCGAAAACAACGTTCTGCTCGATCACCCCGTGGTAGCTGATCTCGTACCGGATCCCGTCCGCGGCGTTGTCCCGGATCCGGTTGCCGACGATCCGCCGGTCGTACTCGGCGATGTCGCTCCACATCCCGATGCCCCGGTTGCCGACGATGTCGTTCCCGGACACCTCACCCGACGACCGGGTCGACTTGATCCCACCGGACTCCCAGTCGGCGATCCAGAACCCGTCGGTGTTGTTCCGGGTGACGAGGTTCCCGGTGATCCGTACGCCGGCCGACTTGTACTGCCCGATGCCGAGTTGCCCGTTGTCGGCGACCGTGTTGCGGCTCAACTCGGCCCCGTCGCCCTCGATCACCATGATCCCGACCGCGTGGTTCCAGCGGACCTCGTTCGCCACCACCGTCCAGCCGGGCCCGACCTGCAACGCGCCGCCCTGCGGCCGGCTGGCGAAGTGCTCGATCGTCAGTCCGGTGACCGTGACGTCCTCCGCCGACTTGTCGATCGCGGTCGGCGTCCGCGACATCTCGACCTCGTGGCCGCCCGGATCGTCGGCGACGTACACGGCGTTCGCTTCGTAATCCCCGAAGAATGTCCCGGGCTTCAGTTGTCCGAGACTCATCACCCGGTTCAGGTGCTTGCCGTCGGCAAACACCTGCTCTGCTAGCTGGCACGGCTTGGTCTTGTTGTCCTCGCACTGTCCTTTGAGCTCGTACGGCGCCGGCAGCACCCCACGCACCACCCATCGGTCGCCGTCCCGCCGCCACCCGCCAAGCCGTACCGATCCCGTCAGTACGACGCCCGGACCGCCACCCAACGTGTCACCGGTCCGCGGCCGGAGCGCCCGGCTGATCCGGTGCACGCCCTTGGCGAAACAGAACGTCGTACCCGCCGGCCGGCTATCGATCACCTGCTGCGGATCGGCTCCCACCGGAATCGCAGTTCCTCGACAGGCCTTCGCCGTACCAGGTCCGGTCGGCCCGAGGACCTCGGCCGCCGCGGCCGGGGGAGCGGTCGGCACTGTCACCGTCGGGGTCGCCGGAGCATCGGTCGGCGACGGAGCGCCCGAGTTGTCATCACCCGTGCAGCCAGCCACCAACAACAGCAACACGGCACCACCTGCCGCGACAGCACGACGCCTCATCCACGCCCCTTCATAGCCGTCCCCGGCAAACAGACCTGCTGGAGACTACCTGCAGGAGGGGCGAGGGTGGTCAGGTGAGGTAGGTGTCTCGGGCGAGGTTGTAGGCGAGATCCTGGGCGACCTGGAAGGCGTCGTCTTCGTCGAGGCGGTGCTGGACGACCAGGTTGGCCAGGTAGCCGGCGTCGATCCGGCGGGCCAGGTCGTGGCGAGCCGGGATGGACAGGAACGCCCGGGTGTCGTCGACGAAGCCGGAGGTGTTGTAGAAGCCGGCCGTCTCGGTCACCAGTTCACGGAACCGGCGCATCCCGTCCGGGCTGTCGAGGAACCACCACGGCGCTCCGAGCCGCACCGCCGAGTACACGCCGGCCAACGGCGCCAGCTCCCGTGAGTACACCGTCTCGTCGACCGTGAACAGCACCAACCGGAAACCCGGCGCGTGCCCGAACCGCTCGAGCAGCGGCTGCAGCGACCGGGTGAACTCGGCCGCCACCGGAATGTCGTGTCCCTTGTCCGGCCCGTACGTCGAGTGGATCGCCGGATCGTGATCCCGCAGTACGCCGGGATGCAGCTGCATCACCAGACCGTCCTCCGCCGACATCACCGCCGACTGGTACAGCATGTGGCCGGCGAATGCGCTCGCGTCCCCGGCCGACACCTCACCCTTCGAGGCACTCGCGTAGATCCGCGCCGCCTCGGAGTCGGACAGCGGAATCGCGGCCGCACTCAGGTGCCCGTGGTCGGTGGCCCGCGCACCCGCCTCGACGAAGGCCTGCCGCCGCTGCCGGATCGCCTGGAGATAGCCGTCGTACGTCGAGGTGTCGACGTCGGCCAACGCCCCGAGCTGCTGGACGAGATCGCGCCAGTCCGGCCGGTCCAGGTGGACGACGGCATCCGGGCGGAACGTCGGGACCACCCGGCCGGGCAGGTCCGCGGCGACCTTCGCGTGCTGAGCCAGGTCGTCCGTCGCGGCGTCCGTGGTGGAGATCAGCTCGATCGAGAACCGGTCGAGCAGGGCGCGCGGCCGGAAGTCGGGCTCGGCCAGTCGCGCGGAGATCTGGTCGTACAACTCGTCCGCGGTCTCCGCCGACGGGTGCGTGGTGATACCGAGCACCTCGGCGAACTCGTGCTCCAGCCAGTAGCGGCTCGGCGTGGCGCGGAAGAGATGCCAGTTCGCGCAGAACTCGCGCCAGATGTCGCGCGGGTCGGCGCCAGGCGCGCCGTCGACGCGGGGGAGCCCCAGGCGCTCGGGGGAGATGCCCTGCGAGATGAGCATCCGGGTGACGTAGTGGTCCGGGATCACCAGCAGCTCGGCCGGGTTCCCGAAGGGGGCGTCGGTGGCGAACAGCGAGATGTCGACGTGCCCGTGCAGGCAGAGCAGCGGCAGGTCCTTCGTCGACGCGTGGATCCGCCGGGCGAGGTCCCGGGCCTCGCCGGCGGGCAGAGCGCGGTCCGGATGTGGCTGCAGTGCCTTCGGCATGGGTCCTCCGTGAGTCGGCTGCAACGGCTGCTGCAAAGGATTGCAGTCGTCATGGAGCCGCACAAGTCCTTGTCCGCGACCGCGATTCAGGTGCATCGCAGAAGTGGGCAGCCGAAAACTTGACACACTGATGAAACCGATTGCAGACTCGGCCCTGACCTGGAGGAGGTGACATGCCCGCGACGGTTCGTGACGTGGCGCGCCTGGCAGGTGTGTCTCCGTCCACCGTGTCCCGGGCGCTGTCGATGCCCGAGATGGTCAACGCGGCCACCCGTGCCCGGGTCGCCGCCGCGGTCGAGCGACTCGGCTACCAGCCGAACCGGGCCGCCCGCGGCCTGATCACCGGCCGGACCGGCACTATCGGCCTGGTCGTGCCCGATCTGGCCAACCCGTTCTTCGCCAGTGTCGCCAAAGGGGTCCAGGCCCGCGCCCGGCGGCACGACGTGGCCGTGTTCGTCGCCGACACCGACGAGGACGCCGCGGCGGAGGTCGGCCTGGTCCGCGCACTGGCCAAACAGGTCGACGGACTGATCCTGTGCTCGCCCCGCGCGGCCGACGCCGACCTGTCCGCGATCGCGCAGGAGACGAACGTCGTACTGGTCAACCGCACGGCCGACGGCGTGCCGGGGGTCATCTTCGACAACGAGGGCGGTATGCAGCAGGCGGTCGCCCACCTCGTGGCGCTCGGCCATCGCAAGATCGCCTGGGTCGGCGGTCCGGTCACCTCGTGGTCGACCCAGCACCGCAGTACCGGCCTCAGTAACGCCCTCTACGCCCACGGTGCCGAGCTGGCCCGGGTCGGCAGTTTCGCACCGACGTACGAGGGCGGTATGGCGGCGGCGGACCAGGCGGTCGCCACCGGTGCCACCGCGGTGGTCACCTACAACGACCTGGTCGCGATCGGGCTGCTGGCCCGGTTGCACGCCCGGGGGATCTCGGTGCCGGGCGACCTCAGTGTGGTCGGCATCGACGACATCGCCATGTCCCGGATGGCGAGGCCGGCCCTGACCACGGTCCGGCTGCCGAAGCAGGAGGCCGGCCGGATCGCGGTCGAGCTGCTGCTCGCCGTCCTCGACGACCCGGATCCGGACCCTGCCGTCGCCGCCCGCGGCACCCTGCACGGTGAACTCATCGTCCGG
The DNA here is from genome assembly GCF_054784135.1 of Kribbella swartbergensis. Classification (NCBI taxonomy): domain Bacteria; kingdom Bacillati; phylum Actinomycetota; class Actinomycetes; order Propionibacteriales; family Kribbellaceae; genus Kribbella; species Kribbella swartbergensis. The sequence continues at coordinate 242,742 of NZ_BAAGPM010000022.1, read as the reverse complement.
GAGTCGACGGGGCCGGCACCCAACGCCTGAAGAGCTGTCCGAAGGAAAGAGGTTGTCGCTTGAGCAGGCTGAGTCTCACCGACCTTCCCGTCGCCCCCGCGGTCGATCCGCGACAACTGTCGATCGGGATCGTCCACCTCGGCCTGGGCGCGTTCCACCGGGCGCACCAGGCCGTGGTCACCGAGCGGGCCGCTGTCGTCAGCGGGGACACACGGTGGGGGATCACCGGGGTCAGCCAGCGCTCGGCGGCGGTCCGTGACCAGCTCGCACCCCAGGACGGCCTGTACTCCGTCCTGGAGCGAGGGCCCGGAGACCCGTCGGTGCAGGTGATCGGCAGCATCCGCGAGGTGCTGACCGCACCCGAGGACCCGGAGGCCGTCGTCGCGCGGATCGCGGATCCGGCGGTGTCCGTCGTGACGCTGACCGTCACCGAGAAGGGTTATCGGGCCGCCGGCGCCGGGTTGAACCTTGACGATCCGGAGATCCAGGCCGACCTGACCGGGCGCCCGCCGCGGACCGTGGTCGGTCAGTTGGCCGCCGGGATCGCCCGCCGGGTCGAGCCGCTGACGATCGTGTCCTGCGACAACCTGGTGGCCAACGGCCCCTTCCTGCGCACTCTGGTCGCGGAGTACTTCGAGGCGCTCGGCAAGGTGCCCGACGTGTTCGAGGCGACCCGTTTCCCGGCCAGCATGGTGGACCGGATCGTGCCGGCCACGACCGAGGCGGACCGCGACGAGGCCGCGCGGCTGCTCGGCGTCCGGGACGAGGCCGTCGTGGTCGCGGAGCCGTTCCTGCAATGGGTGATCGAGGACGACTTCGCCGGCGACCGCCCGGCCTGGGAGCAGGGCGGCGCCGTACTCACCCGGGACGTCGCGCCGTGGGAGCAGGCCAAGCTCCGGATGCTCAACGCGACCCACTCGATGCTCGCCTACCTCGGCGCCCTCCGCGGTTACCAGACGATCGCCGAGGCGGTCCGCGACGACGAACTCGCCGCCCACGCCCGGGCGCTGATGACGGAGGACGTCGTACCCACCCTGAGCCCGCCCGACGGCCTGGACCTGACCGAGTACGGCGCCACTGTGCTCGAGCGGTTCGCCAACCCGGCGTTGAAGCACCGGACGGCGCAGGTCGCGATGGACGGCTCGGTCAAGCTGCCGGTCCGCATGCTCGGCACGGTCCGCGACCGCCTGGCCGCCGGCGCGGAGCCACGCGTGATCTCGCTGGCGGTCGCGGCGTGGATGACCTACGTCCTGAAGACCCCGACGCTCGACGACCCACAGGCGGACCGGCTGACGTCGGCGCTCGCCGGCGTCTCCGGGCCGGCCGCCGTGGTCGACGCGCTCCTCGGCGTGGAGTCCGTCTTCACGCCGGACCTGCGCGACTCACAGGTCTTCCGCGACCTACTGGTCGAGCACGTCAGCGCACTGACTTCCGGGTCGTGAATTTGCTGTCGGCGTCCTGGCCGGTTCGGCGCCACTCGATCGCGGTGTACCACTGGCCGGTCTTCTGGAACCGTTCGGCGGTCAGGCTGTCGAGGACGTAGGTGTTGGACTTCAGCGTGACCTCGCCGACCGGGATGACGGCACCGGAGTTCTGCACCATCCCGGTCGCGGTGGTGCCGCCCTTCATGGTGACCTGGTTGCCGGAGACAACGACGTCGCGGAGCAGGTTCTGCCCCCAGGGGCCGGACCCGCGGGTGCGGGACTGGATCGAGATGCCGTTCACGTTGTCGGCGACCACGTTGTTGCGGACCTGGACGTTCGACGACGTGTTGACGTTGATGCCGCCGCCGTCCCACAGCGACCGGCCCGACCCGCGGCCGGTGCCGAGGCCGTTGCCGGTGATCACGTTGTTCTCGATCACCCCGTTGCGGCCGATCTCGTAGCGGATCCCGTCGGCGGCGTTGTCGACGATCTGGTTGTTGTTGAAGGTCCGGCCGTCGTCGTACGCGTCGCTCCACAGGCCGACGCCCAGGTTCTGCTTGATCAGGTTGCCGGTCACCCACCCGCCGTTGGACCAGGTGGTCTTGATCCCGCCGGACTCCCAGTCGGCGATCCAGAACCCGTCGGTGTTGTTGTAGCTCACCTCGTTGGCGGCGATCGTGCCGTTCAGCGTGCTGTACTGGCCGACGCCGAGCTGGCCGTTGTGGTGGATGAAGTTCTTCTCCAGCACGGCGCCGTCGGCGTTGACCAGCATGGCACCGACCGCGTGGTTCCAGCGGATCTCGTTGGCGTACACCTTCCAGCCCATCCCCAGCTGGATCGCACCGCCCTGCGGCGGCGTGGCGAAGTGCTCGATGGTCAGGCCGCGCACAGTGACACCGCTGGCGGTGGACTGGATCGCGCGGGCGGTCTTCGACATCTCCACCGACCGGCCGGCCGGGTTGTCGCCGAGGTAGACCGCGTTCGCGCCGTAGTCGGCGTAGAAGGTGCCGGGAGCAACCTTGTCGCGGGTGGCCACCCGGGTCAGGTGCTTGCCGTCCAGGAAGACCTGCTCGCGCAGGTAGCAGATGTTCGCGACGTTGTCCTCACACTGACCGGTCTGCCCGTACGGTGGCGGCAACACCCCCGTGGTCACCCAGTCACCGTCGGACGGTGCCCACGTGGTCAGTCGGACCGATCCGGTCAGTACGGCGCCCTGATCACTGGCCAGCACCTGGTCGGCCTTCGGGTGGATGGTCCGGTCGATGCGGTGCAGGCCGGCGGCGAAGCAGAACGTCGTACCGTTCGGCGCGTCGTCGACGATCTGCGCCGCGTCCTGGCCGGGCTTGATCACGACGCCTGTGCAGGCGGGCGCCTGGGACGGGCCGGTGCGCAGGTCGCCCACGGGGATCGTGGGCGGCGTGGGTGTCGACGGCTGGTCGTCGGGCAGGATGTCGGGCAGCAGGTCGGCGCCGCCGTCGGTCAGGACGGGGGAGCCCTGGGCCGGCAGCGTCAGCCCGGCCAGGGCAATGGTGCCTGCTGCAACGATCGTGACAACGGCGGTGGATGCCTTCATCTATGGAGCCTCCGGGGGCACAGGTGGGTCCTGAGCGCACCCCCCATGGCGCGGCTTCGCACAGCAGATTACTACGTCAGGTAGGTGTTGCAACACTTTCCGCTGTAGTTTCTGTTGCATCCGGCAATCGATTGTGTTCAGCCGGCCAGGAAGCTGCCGATCGTGTCGAGGCCGGCCTGCCGCCAGCCGGCCGCGGTCAGCTTCGTGCCGAATCGGGCGAACCGCTGCGCGCCGAGCGTGTCCAGCACGTACTTGTTGCCGCTGAACACGACCTCCCCGGACGGCACCTCGGCGCCGGAGTTCTGCACCATGCCGGTGCTCTGGGTGCCGCCGGTCATCTCGATGGTGTTGCCGGTGATCCGGATGTCGCGTAGCAGATAGGTGCCCCACGGTCCGGTGCCGCGCGTCCGGGACTGGACCGAGACGCCGTTGACGTTGCCGGACACAACGTTGTTCCGGACCGTCACGTCGGACGACGTGTTGATGTTGATCCCGCCGCCGTCCCACAGCGACGTCCCCGAGCCGCGCCCGGCGCCGAAGCCGTTGCCGCTGATCGTGTTGTTCTCGATCGTGCCGTTGCGGCTGATCTCGTACCGGATCCCGTCGGCCGCGTTGCCGACGATCCGGTTCGCGCTGATCACCCGGCCGTCGTCGGCCACGTCGGCCCAGATCCCGACACCCTTGTTCGCGGTGATCAGGTTGCCGCTGACGGTGCCGGACGACCGGGTCGACTTGATCCCGCCGGACTCCCAGTCGGCGATCCAGAAGCCGTCGGTGTTGTTGCCGGTGATCACGTTCCGGGTCACGGTCGCCGCGGCCGAGGCGTACTGGCCGAGTCCGAGCTGACCGTTGTGGCGGATCAGGTTCTTCTCGACCCGGGCGTTGTTCGCCTTGACCAGCATCACGCCGACCGCGTGGTTCCAGCGGACGTCGTTCGCGACGACCCTCCAGCCGGGGCCGGAGACGAGCGCGCCCGCCTGCGGCGCGCTGGCGAAGTGCTCGATGGTGAGCCCGCGGACGGTCACCCCGGTCGCGCCGGACTCGATCGCGGTCCTGGTCTTCGACATCTCGACCGAGCGCCCGGCCGGGTTGCTGCCCAGATGGATGGCGTTGGCGGCGTAGTCGGCGTAGAAGGTGCCGGCCCTGACCGCGGATAGAGCGGCCACCCGGGTCAGGTGCTTGCCGTCGATGAAGACCTGCTCGCGCAAGTGGCAGATGTTCGCCTTGTTGTCCTCACATTGCCCACTCATGCCGTACGCCGGTGGAAGCGCGCCACGCACCACCCAGGTGGACCCGGACCTGGTCCAGCCGGTCAGCGGAACCGATCCGGTCAGTACGGCGCGTTCCGCACTGGCCAGCGTGGTGTTCGCCTTCGGCCGGATCGTCTCGGAGATGTGGTGCAGGCCGGCCGCGAAGCAGAACGTCGTACCGGCGGGCTTGGACTCGACGATCGCCTGGGCGTTCTGGCCGGGCTTGATCACCACCCCGCTGCAGGGGCCGGCGACGGCCGGACCCGCATCGCCTTCGTCCACGGCCGTGCCCTTGGTGGTCGAGGTCGCCGGCGGCGCGGTGGTCGGCTTCGGCTTCGTGCGGGGCGGTGAAGCCGGCTTCTTCGAGGGCACGGTGGTGGCGGTCGCCGCGGGCGGGATTGTCGCCGTGGGGGTCTTGGAGGCGCGGTGGGAGGGGAGGACACCAGAGCTTGCCGCGTCGCCGAGGTCGCGTGACTTCGCGGCGTCTGTCGCGTTCTTCTGGTTGGCGATGACGGGCAGCGCGACGGCAACGGCGGCGAGCGCAGCCGCGACAAGCGCTGCGAACCACAGCTTCCTCACAGTGCGCCCTCCGGGTGAGGTGGCCCCGGTCGTCGAGTCAGCAGAAACCAGGTGTAGCCACCGCGAGACTTAAGGTAGTGCCATGCGGGTCGCCATGCTGCACAACCGGTACCGGACGGGTCAACCCAGTGGCGAGAACACCGTCGTCGCGCAAACAGTTGATTTGCTGCGTAACTCAGGACATGAGATCGACCTGTACGTCCGGAACAGTGACGATATCGCCGGGATGGGCCGGAAAGATCGCGCACTGTTACCGTTCCGCTCGGTCTGGTCGTTCTCGGCGGAACGCGATTTAACGCTTCTCTTGCGGGAACAGCGGCCCGACGTGGTGCATGTGCACAACACCTTCCCGCTGTTCAGTGCGTCGGTGCTGCGGGCGGCGTACCGGCTGGACCTGCCGGTCGTGGCCACGCTGCACAACTTCCGGCTGATGTGCGCGAATGCGGTGCTGCAGCGCGACGGGCGTCCGTGCGAATCCTGCCTCGGCAAGCTTCCCCTGGCCGGCGTACGGCACGGCTGCTATCGCGAGTCGCGGGTGCAGACGGTGCCGCTGGCGACCAGCATTGGCGTCCACGGCAAGCTCCGCACCTGGCAGCGGTGCGTCACCACGCTGGTGGCCCCGTCGGAGTTCGTCCGCGACCGGTACGTCGCCGGCGGCTACGACCCGGATCAGATCGTGGTGAAGCCGCACGCCGTACCGCACTCCGGCGCGGTTCGCGACGGCGCCGGCGACGCGGTCGTGTTCCTCGGGCGGCTCGAGGAGGACAAGGGTTTCGCGGACCTGCTGCAGGCCTGGGACTCGTCCCTCGGGACGCTGGTCGTGGTCGGCGACGGCTCGCTGCGCGGCGAGGCCGAGGCGCGGGCCGCACGGGACTCGTCGATTCAGGTGAGGGGTCAACTACCGTGGGCCGAAGGCATGGAAGTGCTGCGATCCGCGCGCGTCGCCGTGGTCCCGGCGCGTTCGTATGAGACCTTCGGACTCGTGGTGGTGGAGGCGTTCGCGCACGGGGTGCCGGTGGTCGCCTCCCGGCTGGGTGCGCTGGCCGAGCTGGTCGACGACGGCGAGACCGGGGCGCTGACCGAGCCCGGCGACCCGGAAGGACTGCGGAAGGCCCTCGGGTTGGTGAGCGAACCGGTCACTTCGGTAGCCTTCGGCGAACGAGCCCGACAGGTCTACCTCGACCGCTTCACCCCGGAGCGCGACCTCGAGGCCATGGAGAGGATCTACACCGATGCGATCGCCCGGCACGCGGACAGCGGCCGGACCCGTCGCGGACACCGGGCGGGCCGTGACCGGGACGCATGACGCCGGGCGGGCTGTGAGCACCGGGCACAAGGTCGGCGAGGACGTGGGGGACGAACGGTTGCTGGGGGACAAGGGCGTGGCGCGGACCGGATTTCTGGCCGGGGTCTTCGACCTCTTCCACGTCGGGCATCTCGACGTGCTCGGACGGGCGCGGCAGGCCTGCGACCGGCTCGTCGTGGGAGTGCTGACCGACGAGTGGGCGGTCGACGCCTGGGGTGCGCGGCCGTTCGTGCCACTGGTCGAGCGGACCCAGATCCTCGAGCACTTGCGTTGTGTCGACGAGGTCGTCGTGGTGGACGGCGTACGGTCCGCGTGGCTGACCGGCGTACTGGGGGTAGAAACCGTGTTCGCTGCGAGTGGTACCGACGGCGTGCTCGGCGCCGACGAGCTCGACGGGGTTCCGGGTGAGCTGGTCAGCGTCCTGCCGGCCGTGCGCGGTTCCCGCAGCCCGATCCTGCGCGCCGCGATCGACCAGCGCCAGTCGCGCAGCTCAGTGGCATGAGTCTGCGGGACGTCGTCGGGGAACTCTCCCGTGCGCAGAAGCCGTCGGCCGGGACGCCGGCATACTCGCGGTTCGTGAATCGCCGGATCGGCCGGGTGCTCGCGGCCGCGGCGTTCCTGGGCCGGCGGACGCCGAACCAGGTGAGCCTCGCGTCCGGCTTCTGCTCGCTGGTGGGCATCGTGCTGGTCGCGACTGTCCGGCCATCCGTGACGCTGGCGCTGGTGGTGACCGCGCTGCTCGTGCTCGGGTACGGCCTGGACTCCGCGGACGGCCAGCTGGCCCGGCTTCGCGGCGGCGGATCGCCGCTGGGTGAATGGCTCGACCACATGATCGACGCGGTCAAGATCGTCCTGCTGCACAGCGCCGTACTGATCTCGTTCTACCGCTTCGATGCCTTCAGCAACGAGTTGCTGCTGCTGGTCCCGCTCGGCTACGTCTGCATGTCGTCCGTGCTGTTCTTCGGGCTGATCCTGATCGACCAGCTGCGCCGGCGGCACGGCGGTTCGCAGCAGCCCAACGAGCGTGGCGACTCCGTCGTCAAGTCGTTGCTCATCGCACCGACCGACTACGGCGTGTTGTGCCTGGTCTTCGTCACCTTCGCCTGGCCGTCGGTGTTCGTCGTGCTGTACGGCGCCCTGTTCGCGGCCAACCTGGTCTTCCTCGCGGCGGCGATCGCGAAGTGGTACCGGGAGATGGCGCTGCTGGTGCCGGGGGTGCGCGGCTGATGGGTGTGGTCGGGTACGCGCCGGGTGTGTACGACATGTTCCACATCGGTCACCTGAACATCCTGCGCCGCGCCCGCGAGCACTGCGACCACCTGATCGCCGGGGTGGTCGAGGACGACGTGGTGGCCCGGATCAAGGGCCGACCGCCGGTGGTCCCGCACGACGAGCGGATGGAGGTCGTCCGGGCCATCGGCCTGGTCGACGAGGTGGTCGGCGACTGGTCCAGCGACAAGTTCGAGATGTGGAAGCAGCTTCGGTACGACGTCCTGTTCAAAGGTGACGACTGGAAGGGCACCGAGAAGGGGATGAGGCTGGAGAGGCTGCTGGGGGAGGTCGGCGCGAGTGTGCACTACTTCCCGTACACCGCCTCCACCTCGAGCACGGACCTGCGCCGGTTGCTGGAGGGGATCGGCTGATGTCGACCCGGCCGAAGGTCCTGCTCAGCGCGTACGCATGCCGGCCGAAGGGCGGGTCGGAGCCGGGTGCCGGCTGGGCCTGGGCGAAGGCGGCCGCCCGCGATCACGACGTGTGGCTGCTGACCCGAGGAAAGTTCGCGCACGAGATCGAGGAGGAGCTGGCGATCCGGCCGGTTCCGTCGCTGACCGTCGTCCCGCTGGAGCTGCCCAAGTGGGTGCTGAGCCTTCGTCGCCGCCCTGCTGACGTGTACTGGTACTACCCGCTGTGGCAGCGGCTGGCTCGGCGTACGGCGCGGCGGCTGCACGAGGAGCACTCGTTCGACGTGATCCACCACCTGACCTTCGCGGTCGACTGGATGTCGGCGGGTGTGGTGGAGGAGTCGTCCGCCAGGGTGATCTGGGGTCCGGTCGGCGGCTCGACGACGGCGCCGCTGTCGATGGCGCACTGGCTCGGGCCGCGTGGGTTGGTGGCTGAGCTGGTACGGCGTACGTACACCGGCGTCCGGCGTCGGCTGACCGGGCGGAAGCTGGCCCAGTCAGCCGACCTGATGGTTGCCCAGAACAACGATGTGGCCGAGGTGTTCCGCCCGTACGCGCGGGAGATCGTGGTGCAGCCGAACGTCGCGATCAGCCGGTTCACCGCCTCGGGTCCCTACGAACCGTTCGGTGCCCCGGGCGTCAAGACGGCGCTGTTCGTCGGGCGGTTGATCCCGTGGAAGGGTGTGCTGCTCGCGATCAGCGCGCTGGCCCGGCCGGAGGCGGCGAACTGGGAGCTGCGGATCGTCGGCGACGGTCCGGACTGGGGCCGTGCCGAGCGGCTGGCGGACGAGTTGGGTGTGCGCGACCGGGTCGAGTTCATGGGGCAGTTGCCCCGGGAGGAGGTGCTGGCGGCGATGTTCCGCGCGGACGCGCTGCTCGCACCGGCGCTGCGTGAGGCCGCCGGCTGGGCGGTCACCGAAGCGCTGGCGTCCGGGTGTCCGGTCGTGTGCGTGGATCGCGGCGGACCGGCCGTGATCGTCGGCCCGGGCGAGGGGGTGGCCGTCTCGTGGCGAGGTGACGTGGTCGGTGAGCTCGCCCGCGGCCTCGCCTCGCTGCAGGGCCGCATCACGCCCGTCGACCGCTGGGGCCCCGACCGACTCCCCGACCTCCTCGCCGCCTGGTACACCCCCACCCGCGTCTCCCACTGACCCCCTAACCGCTGCGGTCGGTCAGTCGCGGGCGGTTTTGCCGGGGAGGGCGAGCATCCGGTCGAGGGCCAGCTTGGCGTACTTCTCCGTGTCGGCGTCGACCTTGATCGGGTTGACCACGTGGCCGGCGACCAGGTTCTCCAGCGCCCAGACGAAGTGCGGCAGGTCGATCCGGTTCATCGTGGCGCAGTAGCAGACCGTCTTGTCCAGGAAGACGATGTTCTTGTCGGTGTGCTGTTTGGCCAGCCGCTGGACCAGGTTGAGCTCGGTCCCGACGGCCCACGACGTCCCGGGCTCGGCGGTGTCGAGGGTCTTGATGATGTACTCCGTCGACCCGACCAGGTCCGCCTTGGTAACGACCTCGTGCCGGCACTCCGGGTGGACGATCACGTTCACGCCGGGCACCCGGGCCCGGACGTCGTCGACCGACGCGGCGGTGAACCGGCCGTGCACCGAGCAGTGCCCGCGCCACAGGATCATCTTCGCCGCGGCCAACTGCTCGCGGGTCAGCCCGCCGCCCGGCTTGTGCGGGTCGTACACCACGCAGTCGTCCAGGCTCAGGCCCATCTTCAGGACGGCGGTGTTGCGGCCGAGATGCTGGTCCGGCAGGAACAACACCTTCTCGCCCTGCTGGAACGCCCACTCCAGCGCGGTGTCCGCGTTGCTCGACGTACAGACCGCGCCGCCGTTGCGGCCGCAGAACGCCTTGATATCGGCGCTCGAGTTCATGTAGGTAACGGGCACGGTCACGTCCGCGACACCGGCGTCGGCGAGCGCGTCCCAGGCCGCCTCGACCTGCTGGATCCGCGCCATGTCCGCCATCGAGCAGCCGGCCGCGAGGTCGGGCAGGATCACCGTCTGCCGGTCGTTGGTCAGGATGTCGGCGGACTCGGCCATGAAGTGCACACCGCAGAACACGATGTACGGCGCGTCCGGCCGGGCCGCGGCGTCGCGGGCCAGCTTGAACGAGTCCCCGGTGACGTCGGCGAACTGGATCACCTCGTCGCGCTGGTAGTGGTGACCGAGTACGAACACCTGGTCACCGAGCGCCGCCTTCGCCTTCAGCGCCCGCTCGACCAGGTCGGGGTCGGAGGCCGGCGGCAGCGCGCCCGGGCACTCGACACCCCGCTCCGAATGAGGGTCGGTGTTCTGTCCCAGGAACAACAGAGGAAGGGCCTTGGGGCCGTCCGCGGTAGTCGTCACGTCAACCATCGTCCCACGCCGGGCCGTCCGCTCCGCGTGGTACGCGTCACTGCTCAGAGTGTGAAATCGCCACGAACATCCCAGGCCGGCCGGTCATCAGGCGCTTCGCCGGGTACGGCGGTATCTCGCGGCGCGGGCGCGGTTCTGGCAGGTGATCGAGCAGAAGCGCCGCCGTCCGGCCGGTGAGACGTCGATGTAGATGTCCGCGCAGCCGCCGTCGATGCAGATCCCGAGCCGATCGGGGTCCTCGTCGGACAGCTGCGCCCGCAGAGCCAGCAGGGCCGCGGCCGGCAGGGCGTCGTCAGCGTCCGTCCACCACGTCCGCCGGACCTCGCCGTCGTACACCGCGAGATCGGGCCGTACGTCGATGCTCGCGAGCAGACCGGAGACCGCGGCGACGCGAGCCGCCGTACCGGCCGACGCGAAGATCCCGAAGATCGTGTCGGCGAACCGGGTCACCTCGGTGTCGGTCAGCCTTTCGGCCACCCGCGCCGGGATTCCGGCCCGGCCGACGTGGTCGGCGAGCAGCGGCACCTCCGACCTGGCGCCCGCACGCCGGGGCTCGACGCCCCAGCCGTTCACCAGCTCGACGAGGGTGTCGAGCGGCATCGGATCCACCTGAACGCGCACGGCTCCAACATAACGCGTTGACCGCCGTTGACGCGTTGCACTCGAGCTTTGGCTACCGTAACGTGATGAATCCGAAGATCACGTGATGGCGCGGGAGGATCGATGTCGGCACGGATGCGTGATGTCGCCCGGCGAGCCGGTGTGTCGGTGAAGACGGTCTCGAACGTCCTCAACCACTACCCGCACGTCACGCCGTCGACCCGGGCGAAGGTGGAAGCGGCGATCGCGGAACTGGACTACCGCCCCAACCTGGGCGCCCGTTCGTTGCGCCGGGGGCGTTGCGGCGTGATCGCGTTGGTGATTCCCGATCTTGCTGTGGAGTACTTCGCCGGGCTCGCGGGCGCGGTCGGGCGGGAGGCCAAGAAGCGTGGCGTCGCTCTGCTGATCGAGCAGACGGACGGGGACGGGGTGGCTGAGGACCTCGCGCTGGAGGGTCTCCGTGACCGCTTGGTCGACGGCGTCCTCTTGTGGGCGTCCGCGTCCGCCGGGAGCGCGGTCGTCCCGAGCCGGCCGCTGGTGCTGTTGGGGGAGGGGCGGCCGGACCTTTCCGTCGACCGGGTCTCGATGGACCGCGCGGAGTCGCTGGGCGACCACGAGACGTTCGCCGCCAAGGCGGTCGGCCTCCTGCTCGACCGTGTAGCCGGCATTGGCCCAGCCGAACAAGGCGACGGCGAAGTTGGGGCCATCGCGTCGGACGAGGGTGGCTACGTCTCGTCGACCTTGGGTGGTCCGCCTGGCGGCCACTCGACCAGTTCGATGCGGTAGCCGTCGGGGTCGACGAGCCAGGATGTTTTCGGGCCGTCCGGACCCGCTGGATACTGCTCTGGTCCCGGCTCCAGACCGGCCGCGGTCAGGCGCTCGATGGTGTCCCTCAACGAGTCGACCTCGATCGCGAAGTGCTCGAAGCCGCTGATCTCCACCTTCCCGTCGGCGGGCCGGTGCACCAGCTCGAGCGACACCGCCTTCTCGCCGGGAAGCTTCAGCCAGACCAGGCTCGACCCGTCGTCGAACGGCACTGTGGCGAGTTCGGTGTAGCCGACGGTCCGGTAGAAGGTGAGCGAACGATCGAGGTCGGTCACGCGGTACGCGAAGAGGATCGTCTTCATGCCCGCCGATCCAACTGCCCTGGCCCGGACGAGTCAACGGATCCAACCGCGCGGGGTGTCCGCGAACTGGTGGCCCGGCGGCGGAGGTGGGCGGTTGTGGGAGAGGATGTCGCCATGCGAGTGCTGATTGCGCCGGACAAGTTCGCGGGAACGCTGACCGCGGTCGAGGCGGCCGCCGCCATCGAGGAAGGCTGGCGGCGCCGGGACCCGGACGCGGAGGTCCTGGTGGCGCCGATGGCGGACGGCGGTCCCGGGTTCATCGACGTACTCTCGGCCGTCGTCGACGGCACCCTGCTCTCGGTGACGGTCCGCGGACCGCTCGGCGAGGACACCCCGGCAACGGTCCTGCTCGCGGGCGAAACGGCGTACGTCGAAACCGCGCAGGCGTGCGGACTGCACCTGGTCGAGCCGGAGGACCGCCGCCCGGAGGAGGCGACGACGTACGGCGTCGGGCAGCTGATCGCGGCCGCGGTCGACGCCGGGGCGAAGCGGATCATCCTCGGCCTCGGCGGCTCCGGGACGAACGATGCCGGCGCCGGACTGCTCGCCGCGCTGGGTGCGACCGCCGCCGGAGGCCGCCTGGACGCCGGAGCGGCCGGGCTCGCGACGCTCACCGAGGTAGACCTGGACCCCGCCCGGACCCGGATGGCCGGGATCGAGTTCGTCGCGGCCAGCGACGTCGAGAACCCGATGCTCGGTCTGCGCGGTGCGACCAACGTGTTCGGCACGCAGAAGGGGATCCCGGACGATCGCAAGCCCGAGGTGGACGGCTGGCTGACGCACTTCGCGGAGCTCGCCGACCGCAAAACCGCCGACCAGAAGGGCGCGGGTGCGGCCGGCGGACTCGGTTACGCACTGTTGCTGCTCGGTGCCGAACGCGTGTCCGGGATCGACCTCGTCGCCGAGCTGACCGGGTTGAAGGAGAAGGCGTCGCGTGTCGATCTGGTGCTCAGCGGCGAGGGAGCGTTCGACTTCCAGTCCCGCGACGGCAAGGTGATCGCCGGGGTGGCGAAGGTGGCCAACGACGCGATGCGGCCGTGCGTCGTACTGGCCGGGAAAGTCCTGATCGGCGCCCGCGAGATGCGCACGATGGGCGTCGAGTCGGCGTACTCGCTGGTCGACGCGGTCGGGGAGGACCGGGCCTTCGCCGACCCGCACGGCTCGCTGGCCGCGGTCGCGGAGCGTGTCGCCAAGACCTGGGCGCGCTGACGACGTTCCGTACGGCGGAACGCGGCCCGGCCTGCCGAGAGTGGAATCGGCGTCCGGCCAGCGAGGCAGGTAGTTGATCCGCGAAATTCGTGTGCGACCATGGGAATGGTTCCGGATCAACGCTTGTTGGTGCGGAATGACAGCGGACTTACCGCGCGCGGCTGCCTGCCCACCTGCAGCCGGGCGCTCACGAGATGACTGGAGTCAGGAATGACTGAAGCGCAGACCGAGCAGGCCGTCGCCACGGGTGTGATCCTCACCGATGGGGCCGCCGCCAAGGTGAAGGCGCTGCTGGACCAGGAAGGCCGCGACGACCTCGCGCTGCGGGTCGCCGTACAGCCGGGCGGTTGCTCCGGGCTGCGGTACCAGCTGTTCTTCGACGAGCGTCAGCTCGACGGCGACGTGGTGGCCGACTTCGACGGTGTGAACGTGGTCACCGACCGGATGAGCGCGCCGTACCTGAAGGGCGCCACGATCGACTTCGTCGACACGATCGAGAAGCAGGGCTTCACCATCGACAACCCGAACGCCACCGGCTCCTGCGCCTGCGGCGACTCCTTCAACTGATCTACACCGGAAGCCCCGCTCCTCAGCACCGAGGAGCGGGGCTTTCGCATGCCCGTGAACCTGGGCGGATCAGGTGATCGGTTCCTGGAGTTCGGTGACCCACTGGGCGGGGTCGTCCGGGCAGTCGAGGTAGAGCTCGCGAGCCGGCTCGGCGGACCGATAGCCGTTGTCGTCGATCCAGCGCGCCAGTGCCTGCCAGGCCGGCAGCACCTGGTCGATCGGCCCGCGATGCACCAGCGTCGCGGCTCGGGCGGCGGGCAGATCAATCACTTCCAGTCCGTTGAGGTCGCCGGAAGCATCGACGGCCGCCGGGACGGTCGCTTGTACGACGACTTCGTCCTCGGTCACCGGTGATCGCTGGTACAGGCAGGTCAGGCGGCCGGCCGGCCGGACCGCGGCACCGGGCAGCCGGCGGCCGAGCTCCGCGCACAGCGGGCGGACGACCGGGCCGATGTCATCCGGGGTGAAGCTCGAGGCCGTGCCGGTCAGTCCGACCAGCCGGGTCGCGGGCAGCTCCTTGACCACCACATCCGGCACCGGCACGAGTCCCTCGATGCTTCGCAGGCGCGACTCGACCTGTGTCAGCCGGGCGGCGCTCTCGGCGAGCGTTCGCTCCAGCTCGGCGCGGCGCATGGTCAGCATCGCCCGCAGCTCGGCGGGACCGACGCCGTCGGCCAGCATCGTGCGAACCTGCTCCAGCGAGAAGCCGAGATCCTTGAGCGCCACGATCCGGTTGAGGTCGGCGAACTGGCCGGCGTCGTAGCTGCGGTACCCCGTGACCGGATCGACGTGGGCGGGCCGGAGCAGGCCGATCGCGTCGTAGTGCCGCAGCATGCGGACCGAGACCCGGCCGTGCCGGGCGAAATCCCCGATGGCGAACATTCCCGCCTCCCTTCCTGCCCGAAGTCAACCAGCCAGCAGCTCGGCGAACGTGATCGCGGTGTCGTCCTCGTGCCATGGCCCGATCACCTGGGCGCCGACCGGCAGCCCGTCCGCCGTGCGAGCGACCGGCATGCTCAGCGCCGGCAGGCCGGTCAGCGACGCATGGGCGATCCAGAACACCTGCGCGTCGTACCGCTGTTCGCCGTACGACGTCATGATCGTCCGCTCGTCGAACGGCCGGTCGTCGTGCGGGAACGCGGTCGTGAAGCTGGTCGGGCAGAGGAAGACGTCGACGTCTCCGAAGTACTGCTGCCAGGCCGCACGGGCAGCCATCCGGCGACGTTCCTGTTCGACCACCTCGGCGAGGTCGGCGAACGATCCGCCGGACCCGCCGTGCAGGGCGAAGAACAGCCCGACCTGGAACCCGAACGCCGCCGCCTGGTCCTTCGGCCGTACGCCGTCCGGCCAGCCCTCGACGAGTTTCACGCCCTGGCGGCTCAACTGGTCGACGGTGTCGGACAAGGCGGCACCGACCTCGGCGGACACCGGCGCCTGCTCGTCGTCCAGCACCACTCCGACCCGGAAATCGGCCAGCCGGGTGTGCCTCGAGGGGGTCAGTCGCCACGACATCGCGCCGGCCTCGGGCCCGCCGGTGACCTCCAACGCGACCCGGAGATCCGCGGCGGAGTTCGCCAGCGGACCCACGGTCGACAGGTTGGGCAACTCGCTCGGCAGCCCACGCGGACCGGGCGGCTGGAACCCGGTGAGCGGCACCACCCCCGCCGTCGGCCTCAGGCCGTAGACCCCGCAGTACGCCGCCGGAAGCCGGATGGACCCGACGAGGTCCGAACCGTATTCGAGGTAGGAAAGGCCGGCCGCCAGCGCAGCCGCGCCACCCCCGCTCGAGCCGCCAGGCGTACGCGTGGGGTCGTGCGGGTTGACCGTGCGGCCGTGGATCTCGTTCGACGTCATGCCGAAGTCGGCGAGCATGGTGTGGACATTGCTCTTGCCGACGATGATCGCGCCGGCCCGCTGGAGGCGTGCCACCACGGTGGCGTCCCAGTCCGCGACGTAGTCCGCGAAGGCCGGATTTCCCCAGGTGGTGTGGAGCCCGGCGACGTTGAAGCAGTCCTTGACCGTCATCGGGACCCCGTGCAGCGGGCCGACGTCACGACCCGCGGCGACCGCCGCGTCGGCCTCGGCCGCCGCCTGCAACGCGAACTCGGTCCGCGTCTCGATCACCGTGTTCACCTGGGTGCCGGCCGCGATCCGCGCGAGCAGTTGTTCGGTCACTTCGGTCGATGTCACCTCGCCGGCGCGGATTCGCGCCGCGATCTCGGTAGCAGTGTGAGTCATGCCGCCGGTCTACGATCTGACACTGTGTCAGGGTCAAGCCACACGGCACCGGCCCGCGGAGGAGTCGAGTACGACGTTCCGCGGCTGGCGCGCGTGCTCCGGCAGGAACTGCGCGGTGTGGTGGCGGACGATCGGCGGACGCGCGCGTTGTACGCCATGGACGGCTCGAACTACCGGGCCGTGCCGGAGCTGGTCGTCGTACCGGCCGATGTCGAGGACCTGGCGGCGGCGGTCACGCTGACCGCGGCGGCCGGGGCGCCGGTGGTGATGCGCGGCGGCGGTACGTCGATGGCCGGCAACGCGATCGGGGGCGTGGTGATCGACGCGTCCCGGCACGTGAACCGGATCCTGGCGATCGACCAGGAGGCGCGGACGGCGGTCGTGGAGCCGGGCGTCGTGCTGACCGACCTGCTCGCGGCGGCCAAGCCGTACGGGCTCGCGTTCGGCGCCGATCCCTCCTCGGGCAGTCGGGCGACACTCGGCGGCATGATCGCCAACAACGCGTGCGGCGCGCACTCGGTCGCCTGGGGAACGACCGCGGACAACCTTCGGTCCCTGGACGTGATCCTTGCCGGCGGCACCAGGATGACCGTCGAGGCGAGCGGTGACCGAGCCGCGAGCGCGGCGCGATCCGGCCGGGAAGGTGAGCTGCACCGGGCGCTGCAGGCGTTCGTGGACACCAACGCGTTGGTGATCCGGCGCAGGTTCGGGCGGTTCAGCCGACAGATCTCGGGCTACGCGCTGCAGCGGTTGCTGCCGGAGCACGGCTACAACGTGGCCGGCCTGCTGGCCGGCAGCGAGGGCGGACTGGCCGCGACCTTGCGGGCCACTGTCGACCTCAACCCGTTGCCCAAGGCAAAGGTCTTGTGCGTCCTCGGGTTCGGCGACTCGATCAGCTCGGCGGACTGCGTACCGATCGTGCTGCGCCACGGTCCGTTGACCATGGAGTCGATCAACAACGACCTGGTCGAGCGACTCCCGGCCGAGGTGCGGGAGGCCGCCGTACGGGCCGGTCTTCCTGCGGGCGAGGCATGGTTGCTGGTGGAGCTGGGCGCCGAGGACGAGGTGATGGCCGCCCGGGCGGCGCGGGCCATGCTCGACGAGCTGCGTGACTCGGGTTCGCCCGCGACCGCGTCACTGGTGACGGATCCGCAAGCTCAGGCGGTGCTCTGGCGATGCCGCACCGATGCCGCCGGGCTGGCCACTCGGCGGACCGACGGTGCCGAGGCCTGGGGTGGTTGGGAGGACGCGGCGGTCCCGCCGGAGCGGCTCGGCGCCTACCTCCGCGGTCTGGACGAGATTCTGAGCCGTCACGGCCTGTCCGGGGCGTCGTACGGGCACTTCGGCGAAGGCTGCATGCACATGCGGATCGACTTCGACCTGCTCAGTCCGCGCGGCATCGCGACGTACCGCGATTTCGTCGAGCAGGCGACGGACCTTGTCGTCGAGCTCGGCGGGTCGGTGTCGGGCGAGCACGGGGACGGGCGGGCTCGCGGCGAGCTGCTCAGCCGGATGTACGGCGCGGACGGGGTCAGGCTGTTCGCGGAGCTCAAGGAGATCTGGGATCCGGGGCGGGTGATGAATCCCGGCATGATCGTCGATCCGCCGCCGCTCGACCTGGCGATCCGGCACGACGGGCCGGCGAAGGATCGTCGACTGCCGACGATCTTCGCCTACCCGGACGACGGGCACGACTTCGCGCAGGCGCAGCGTCGGTGTGTCGGGATCGGCAAGTGCCGGCAGACCTCGGGTGGGGTGATGTGCCCGAGTTACCAGGTGACACGCGAGGAACTGCACTCGACCCGCGGGCGGGCGCATCTGCTGTGGGAGATGCTGCAAGGCGAGGTGATCACGGACGGCTGGCGGTCGACCGAGGTCCGTGAGGGGCTCGATCTCTGCCTGTCCTGCAAGGGGTGTCTGACCGACTGCCCGGTCAACGTCGACATGGCGACGTACAAGGCCGAATTCACCCACCACCACTACGCCCGCCGCCCGTGGGCGCGGCCGATGTCGCACTGGTCGATGGGCTGGCTCCCGCTGTGGGCCCGGCTCGCGGCACCCGCGCCGGCGCTGGCGAACCGGTTCGCCCGGCTGCGCCTGACCAAGCGGCTCGGCGGAATCGCACCGGAACGCGAGATCCCGCGCTTCGCCCGGCAGACCTTCACCTCCTGGTTCGCTGCCCGGGAAGGATCGTCGGTACGCGGTCGCCAGGTCGTACTGTGGGCGGACACCGTCACGGATCATCTGGCGCCGGAGATCGGGCGAGCAGCCGTCGACGTGCTGGAGGCGGCCGGGTTCGAGGTGGTGCTGCCGGACAAACCGGTCTGCTGCGGGTTGACCTGGATCTCGACGGGCCAGTTGACGCGAGCGCGACGGGTTCTCGACCGTTCGCTGGGCGTCCTCGCGCCGCATCTGGCCGCAGGTAGGCCGATCGTCGGTCTCGAACCCAGTTGTACGGCGACCCTCCGGCACGACGCACCCGGTCTGCTGTCGGGCAACCCGCTCGCCGCCGAGGCCGCTGCCGGGACCCGGACCTTCGCCGAGTTCCTGGTCGACTCCGGCTGGCAGCCACCGCAGGTCGGGGGAGCGGCGTTCGTCCAGACCCACTGCCACCAGCACGCCGTACTGGGATTCGACGCGGACCGCCGGCTGATGTCCGCGGCCGGTATCGACGCGACCATCCCCGACTCCGGCTGCTGCGGCCTGGCCGGCAACTTCGGCTTCGAACGTGACCACTACGCCGTCTCGAAGGCGATCGGCGAGCGCGTCCTGCTCCCCGCCGTACGGGCGCTGCCCGCGACGACCGCCGTACTGGCCGACGGCTTCAGCTGCCGCACCCAGATCGCCCACGGCACTCCGCGCCGAGCAATCCACCTCGCCGAACTTCTCGCTCAGGCCCTCAGATCGCAGACGGTTCAGTAGCGGACAGAAGCTGGCCGGTTCTCCTTCTAGCGTTGCTCGTGAGCGAGAGCGAAGGAGAACTGAGATGCCGATTCCCGAGGGATACACGACCGTGACGCCCTGGATCATCGGGCCGGACACGGACGGGCTGATGGACTGGCTGACGCGGGCGTTCGGAGCCGAGGAGATCGATCGGGTGGTGGGTCCGGACGGGCGGATCGGACACGCCGAGATGCGGATCGGGAACGCGATCGTGATGATGTTCGACGCCAGGCCGGAGTGGCCTCCGACGCCCGCCTTCCTCCGGCTGTACGTCGACGACGCGGACGCCGTGCACGCCCAGGCGGTGGCGGCCGGCGGGACGTCGGTGACCGAGGTGACCCACCTCTTCTTCGGTGACAAGGTGGGGCGGGTCCGAGACCCGTTCGGCAACCTCTACTGGATCCAGACCCGGATCGAGGAACTGTCCGAGCAGGAGATGACGGACCGCCTGTCGGATCCCGAGTTCATCCGCCGGATGGAGTACGTCCAGGGCGCCGACTTCTTCCCCGGCCGGGACTGACCGCGCCGTCGCCGAGCAGGCGCAGGGCGGCGAGGGCGTAGGCGCGCGACGCCGTGACGAGTTCGGCGATGGGGACGGATTCGTCGGCCCGATGGGCCTGGGTGGTGACGGAGCCGGGGCCGAGGACGACGACGGGTAGGCCGAGATCCCGCGCGACGTACCCGCCGTCGCAGGCCGCGGTCCACCCGGCGAGCGGAAGTTCGGGTCCGCCGGCATCGACCCGGGCCGCCTCGACCACGCGCACGAGGTCCGCATCGGCCGGCGTCTCGAACGCGGGCATCTCCATCGGCATGTCGAGTTCGGCCGACAACCCCCGGTCTTCCAGGCGCAACGCCGCGACGCGGACCCGCAGGTCGTCGAGTACGGCGGCCGGCGACTCGCCGGGCAGGAGACGCCGATCGGCGACGATCACGCAGTCGGCCGGCACGATCGAACCGCCGGTGCCGCCGTTGATCTGGCCGACGCTCCACGTCGCGGGACCGAGCAGGGGATGGGGAACGGCGGCCAGTTCCGCGTGCAGCCGCTCGATCTCGCCGATCACCGCTGCCGCGCCGTAGATGGCGTTGGCGCCGTCGTCCGGGTTGCCCGCATGGCAGGCCCGCCCGTGGATCGCGACCCGGAGGTACGAATCGCCCCGGGCCGCGATGATGGTCTGCAGATCTGTCGGCTCGGCCGTGATGCAGCCGAGGAAGGCGGTGCCATCGGTCCGGCGCACCTCGTCGACGTACGCACGGATCCCCTTGCCGGTCTCCTCCTCGTCCACCACCGCGGCGAGTTCGACGGGTCCGCTCAGTCCGGCGCCGCGCAGAGCGGCCAGCGCGACGAGCGCGGCCGCGAGTCCGCCCTTCATGTCCGACGCGCCGCGGCCGTAGATGCGCCCGTCCTTCACGAGCCCGCCGAACGGATCGGTCGTCCACCCGTCCCCGACCGGTACGACGTCCGTGTGCCCGAGAACCAGCAGGCCCGGACCGTTGCCCCCGGCAAGCGTGATGCGGACGTTGTCCCGGCCGGGCGCGACCGGCGACGTCACCGCCTCCAACCCGAGTTCGCGTGCCGCCGCCGTGAGTACCGCGACCGTCGCGGCCTCCTCTCCCGGCGGATTCTGCCCGGCTGCCCGCAGCAACTCGCAGGTGACCCGTACCAGCAGTTCTTCGTCGATCCGGTCGAGGACATCGCGTGCGGCAGGGGTCATGGAACCCAAGCCTAGGCCGGGAAGACCGGCCGTCAGAGGCCCTTGCGGAAGCCTTCGCGCCAGGATGCGTAGCTGGGTTGCCAGTCGAAGGTGGCTTTGGCGAGGGAGTTGTCGACGCCCCGCATGGTGGTGAAGGCGGCCACGCCTGCGTCGCCGACGACCAGGCGGGCCAGCCAGGTCGGGATGTGGCGGGGCGGTTTGGCGCCGAGGATGCGGGCGAACTCGGGGAGCCAGACCGCCGCCGGCGCCGGGTCGTCGTCCGCGATCTGGTAGATGCCGGTGGCATCGCTCTCGATCGCTTTCACGGTGGCGTCGGCCGCGTCGTCGTAGTGGATCCACGACCACACACCGGCGCCGTCGCCGATCAGGGGAAGCTTGCGCTGCTGGATCAGCCGCACCATCGATCCGCCCTTGCCGACGTCACCGGTCGGGCCGTAGAAGCCGGCGTACCGCAGCGCGACGCCTTCGATCCCGTCGGCGTTGGTGACGACCGACTCGGCGTGCTTGATCGCGGCCATCGTCTGCCGTTGCGCCGGCACCGGGTCGGGGTCGAGCGGGTCCGCTTCGGTCTTCGTCGCGGACCCGCCCTTCTGCACGTTCCAGCCGGCGTACGACTGGACGACGAACCGTCGTACGCCGGCAGCCTGGGAAGCGGCGAGCAGGTTGTCCGTGCCTTCGGTGCGGAGCCGGTTCGTCAGCGCGAAGCTCTGGTCGAACCGCTTGAAGTCGATCCCGCCCCTGAGCGCGGTCATCTGGTGTACGACCACCTCCGGCCGAACCGAGTCCACCACGGCCTTCACCGCGACGGCGTCCAAGCCGTCGGCGAGTGCGACGTCAGCACCCTGCGCCCGTACTGCGGCCGCACTCGATGGGGACCGGACCATCCCGGTCACCTCATGCCCGGCCGCGATCAGCTTCGGTACCAGCGACCGGCCCAGTCCACCGGTCGCCCCTGCCACCAACACCTTCATGGCGATTCCTCCGTCGTCCATCGATACAACCCGGAGGACACGCGCCGGCTCGACGGCGTGACGTGACGCCGGTCACTCCGACCGGAGCGTGAAGGAGGTGGGGCCGAAGGAGACGTTCAGGGTGAGGGCGATGGTCATGTGGTTGTCGTGGGTGCGGCAGGAGGCGGTGGCGACGAATGGGGTTTCTACCCATCTGAAGGTGGCGACGAAGGCGTCGCCGTCGGCGTATGCGCTGGTGAGGATGCGTTGGCCGGGCTCCGTGACGGCGTCCCGTAGTACGCCGGGGATGCGGTGCTCGCGCCAGTCCCCGGCGGCGCAGACGATGTCGTGCGGCTCGTTCGATCCCTTCTCGACCTCGGTGAAGGTGAACGTGCCGGTGCCGTCGGCGTCCAACCGGACCGCGATCAGCCCGGCCTCGTTCGCCGGGAAGCGGTAGGTCCGGCCGTCGCCGCCCGTGGGCGCCGGACCCGGCGGCGGCAGCAGTTCCAGGCGGTCGGGCCGGGGGACCGGGGTGACGTCCTTGCCCTCGAGGGCGGGGAGGAGGTGGTCCCAGACCGTGTCCAGGACGGCCTGCATGTTCTGGGTCGCGCTGGTGACGATCAGGGCGGCGTCGTACTCGGGGAAGATCAGGCAGAACTGGCCGAACGCACCGTCACCGCGATATGTGTTGTGCCGGCCGCGCCAGAACTGGAAGCCGTATCCCTGCTGCCAGTCCGGGTTCTCCTGGTTGTCGTTGGGGACCTGCTTCGACGTCGCGGCCTCGATCCACTCGGCCGGGACCAACTGCTTGCCCTCCCACACCCCGCGCTGCAGCAACAGTTGCCCGAAGCGTGCCAGCGACTCGGTGTTGATGCTGAGCCCCCAGCCGCCCACCGTGATGCCCTCGGCCGACACCTGCCAGGTCGCCTCGGTGATGCCGAGCGGCTCGAACAGCCGCGGCCGCAGGTAGTCGAGCAGTCGCTGACCGGTCAGCCGCTGCAGGATCGCGGACAGCATGTACGTCGCGCCGCTGTTGTAGACGAAGACCGTGCCAGGCTCGTGCTCGACGTCGAGACCGAGGAACACCTTCACCATCCGCCGGTCGCGGCTGAGCGCCTCGACGGTGTCCTTGCCGTGGCCGGTGGTCATGGTGAGCAGGTGCCGCACGGTCATCGCGGCCAGGTTGTCGCTGATCGTCTCCGGCAGCTCGTCGGCGGTGAAGAACGACACCACCGTGTCGTCGAGCGACAGCAGCCCGTCCTCGATCGCCAGGCCGACGGCCGTCGAGGTGAAGCTCTTCGACACCGAGAACAGCAGGTGGGGGTCGGTCAGCCGGTACGGCGACCAGGCCTCCTCGAGGACGACGTGACCGTGCCGCAGCAGCATCACGGTCTGGATCTCCTGGTCGGACGTGTCCAGCGCGGCGACGAACGCGTCGAGCGCGGCACCGGATAGCCCTTGGGATTCTGGGGTACTCCGTGGAAGGCTGCTCACCCCGAGCACGCTATCTTCCCGAACGGACAAAATCAGGTGAGTTCCGTCCCTCGAGCCGCTGTCATCCTCAATCCGGTGAAGGTGCCGGACGCGGACGAGTTCCGCCGTACCGTCGACGCGGCGCTGAAAGACCGCGGGTTCGACGACTCGCTCTGGCTGGAGACCACCGTGGACGACGCCGGGTCCACGATGGCGAAACGGGCGATCGAGGAGACGGCCGACCTGGTCGTGGTGGCCGGCGGCGACGGCACCGTGCGGGTGGTCTGCGCCGAGCTGGCCCGGAGCGGGATCCCGGTGGCCGTGCTGCCGGCCGGGACCGGCAACCTGCTGGCCCGCAACCTCGGCATCTCGCTGGACCTCGAACTCGCGCTGACCGAGGTGCTCGACGGCGGCGACCAGCGGATCGACAGTGTCGAGATCGAGGGCGACGAGCTGCCGATCGACCGGTTCGTGGTGATGGCGGGTCTCGGGCTCGACGCCGCGATCATCGCCGACGCCCCCGACGAGCTGAAGAAGCGGGTCGGCTGGGCCGCGTACGTCGTGGCCACGCTGAAGAATCTCAACCACCCGTTCGTCCGGGTCGAGATCATCGTCGACGACAAGCCGCCGGTACGCCGCCGGGCGCGAACGGTCGTGATCGGCAACGTCGGGACCTTGCAGGCCAACATCCCGTTGCTGCCGGACGCCGTACCGGACGACGGGCAGATCGACGCGGTCGTCCTCGCGCCCCGCAGGGTCAGCCAGTGGCCCCGGCTCGCCCTCAGCCTCCTCGTCAAGCCGCTGCGTGAACGGCACGTCGAACGCTTCACCGGCCAACGGATCCAGGTGACGGCGGCGAAGACGGTTCAACGGCAGCTCGACGGCGACACGATCGCGGACGGTCGCACCCTCAGCGCGTCGGTCGACCCGTCAGCCCTGATCGTCCGGGTGCCGTGACTGCTGCAGGTGGCCGAGCTTGTCCGGATTGACGACACCGTGGATCGACGTGATCAGCCCGTCGGTCACCACGAACGACCAGATCGCGTAGGTCCGGTCCTCGGCGTCGCGGACCCGCATCCCGGGCTGACCGCCGACGTGCACGCGGCTGACCGTGAAGCCCAGGCCGGCGATCTTGTCGAAGGCGACGCGCACCAGCTTGCCGACCGGCTCGGCGCCGTGGACCGGCCGCGGGAACGCCAGCGCCTTGCCGCCGCCGTCGCCGGTGAACGTGACGTCCGGGGCGAGCAACTCCACCAGGTCGTCGAACTCACCCTCCTCGGCCGCCGCGACGAACCGCCGGACCAGCTCGTCCCGTTCCTCCCGGGACGGGTCGAACCGCGGCCGGTCCTCGGACAGGTGACGACGCGCCCGTACGGCGAGTTGGCGGCAGGCGGCCGGGTTCTTGCCGATGATCGCGGCGACCTCGTCGTAGGTGTAACCGAAGATGTCGCAGAGCAGGAACACTGCCCGCTGGTCCGGTGACAGACGTTCCAGTACGACGAGGAACGCGGTCGAGAGCGAGTCCGACAAGGCGGCCCGGTCGGCGAGGTCGACGTACTCGTCGACGGCCGGCTCGGGGAGCCAGGGGCCGATGTACGTCTCCCGCTGCCGGCGCGCGGAGCGGAGCTGGTCGATCGCCAGCCGCGTCGTCACCGTGGTGAGGAACGCCTTCGGCGAGTCGACGTGCTCCTCCCGGTGCAGGCGCAGGTAGGCCTCCTGCACGATGTCCTCCGCGTCACCGAAGCTGCCGAGCATCCGGTACGCGATCGACAACAGCAGCGGCCTGAACTCCTCCATCATGTCCTTCTCAGACGATCGACGGCGTGTTCCTGTGACAGTGTCACAGCCGGGGGGCGTCGATCGTCTGCAATCCACATGAACACCATCACCTGGATCCTGACCGGCGCACTGGCCGTCATCTTCACCCTGTCCGGGATCGCGAAGTCGACGATGTCGCGCGATCGGCTGATCGCGAGCGGGCAGACCGGCATCGCACCGTTCCCGATGCCGGTCGTCCGGATCGTCGCCCTCTGTGAGCTCCTGGCCGTCGTCGGACTGATCGCGCCGTGGCTGACCGACACGGCGCGTTACCTGACTCCACTGGCCGCGGTCGGCCTCGGCATCGTGATGATCGGCGCCGCCGTCTCCCACTCCTCCCTCCGTGAACCGAAGGGGACGGCGGCCGCCGTCACGTTCCTGGTCCTCTGCGCGTTCGTCGCGGCGAGCCGCTTCGCCGACCTCTAGCTCTGGACGAGTACGGCGACCGTCCGCGCCGGCACCGATACGGTGCCGGTCGCGGCGGTCCAGGTTGTCTGCTTCACGATCGGGTCGGACCCGTTGGTCTGGACGGGCGACAGCGACAGACTGGCGCCGGCCAGGCCTGGGACCTGCTGGGTGACCGCCGAGCCGGTGGAGTTGAAGACGACCAGGGCACCCTCGAGAGCCGGGTCGACGTCCGGACCGACCGTGTCGTCGATGCGCATCGTGATGACGCCGGGCGTCGTCCCGCTCAGCGGGAAGCTGAGCTTGGCGTTGATCAGATCGGCCGAGCCCAGGCGGAACAAAGGCGTGGAGAACCGGAGCTTCAGCAGGTCCTGGGCCGCGGCTGACGCGGTGGCCACGTCCGCCGCGGTCGGCTTCAGCGCCGGGTTGCCCAGCAGCGGCTCCATGAACGGCCACTTGGCCTCGTTGTCCGGCTTGGGTGGTAGGCCGTGGCCGAAGCCGTTGTCCGCGCCGGTCCAGTCGAGGGTGTTGAACCAGTCGCCGGAGTCGTACGAGTTCCGGTCCAGCGACTTGCTCCGCAGCAGATCCGCACCGGCGTGCCAGAACGACGGGGTCTGTGCCAGCGCCGTCGTCGCCAGCGACACCGTGTTCATCCGGACCCGGTCGGACATGGTCAGTGCCGTCGGCAACTTGTACGTCAGCGCGTCCCACAACGTCTCGTTGTCGTGGGCGTCGACGTACGTGACCACTTCGTCCGGCTGGTCGGCGTACCCGGCCGGGTTGCCGTTGTAGTCGACCGCGTCACCGCGGACGACCGCCCCGGTCTCGGCGGACCGGAACGAGAAGCTCCGCAGGTTGGCCGCGAGTCCGAGCTGGACGAGGTCGGTGTCGTGGGCCAGGCGCTTCGCGCGGTCGGCGGGGGAGCCGTTGACCGGGTCGCCGTTCGGGTCGCTCGCCGCGCCGGAGCCGAAGCCCTGGATCCGCGGGTTCTCGTCGAACGGGCCGCCACCGCGGACGCCGTCTCGGAGCCGGTCCGAGAACGTGCCGATCCCGGTGCCGCTGAGGTTGCCCTGCCGGGCCTGGACGAACAGCTTGTCGTCCGCGACCTCGCCGAAGTTCCAGCCCTCGCCGTACACGTAGACGCTCTTGCCGTCGACGCCGTCCTTGGCCAGGGTCAGCTCGTCCAGCGCGGCCCGGACCTTGAGCATGTTCGCCCTGCTGTGGTGCCCCATCAGGTCGAAGCGGAAGCCGTCCACCCGGTAGTTGCGAGCCCAGCTGACCGTGCCGTCGACCATGATCTTCTCGGCCATCGCGTGCTCGGTCGCGATGTTGCTGCAGCAGGTCGACGTCTCCACTTTGCCGGTCGCGTTCAGCCGCTGGTAGTAGCCGGGCACGACCTTGTCCAGCACAGACGTCGGTGCCTGGCCGGCCGATGGTGTGTGGTTGAAGACCTGGTCGAGTACGACGCGCAGCCCGGACTTGTGCAGTCCGCCGACCATGGTTCGGAACTCGGCGACCCGGGCCAGTCCGTCGCGCTGGGTCGCGTACGAGCCCTCCGGCGCGAGCCAGTGGAACGGGTCGTAACCCCAGTTGAAGCCGTCCTTCGCCGCGACCGCGGTGACGCACGCCTGCTGTTGCTCGGAATCCGGCGGGAAGGATTTGAGGTCGCAGGCCGGTGACTGCTGACCTGTCTCGGGAATCGAGGCGATGTCGAAGGTCGGCAACAGGTGGATCGTGTTGAGGCCGGCAGCCGCGAGTTTCCGGAGGTGCTTGGTGCCGTTGCCCTCGTCCGCGAAGGCGAGGTAGGTGCCGCGGTGGGCGGCCGGCACCGAGGTGTCGTTGATCGAGAAGTCGCGGACGTGCAGTTCGTAGATCGTCGAGTCGACCGCCCGGGCCAGCTTCGGCGACGGTGTGTTCGACCAGAGCGCCGGTTTCCCGGCGGGATCGTTCAGGTCGACCGCGACCGAGTGCTTGGAATCGGTGGTGAGCGCCACCGAGTACGGGTCGGTGACGACGTTCGTCTCGACCTTGCCGGTCGAGGGCGCGAAGACGGTGACCTGATAGCGGTACGGCGCGTTCTTCCACGACCGTGGACCGTTCACCGACCAGGAGCCGTCGTCGTTGCGGCGCAGGGGGACGGTCTGCGATCCGACCAGCAGATCGACCTTTTGTGCGGTCGGCGCCCACAACGTGAACCGGGGTGCTCCGCCCTGCCAGGTCACGCCGTACGAGCGGTTCGTCGCCGAGGCGCCGTACAGGTCGTCGAGGACTCCGGGGATCTGTACGCCGGTCGCGTCGAGCAGCCGGCCCGCGTCGTCGTACTGCGCCAGTCCGAGCTGTCCGGTGAGGATCTTCCGGACGTCGGCCTTACCGAGCCTGAGTGCTGTGTAGCCCTTCAGAGCCGGGAACTTGGCCAGCACGGACGCCGGTATCCCGGCCGGGTCGTAGCGGAGGCCGGACGACGTACCGCCGATGTCATCCGCGTCCACCTTGAGCGAACCGTCGTACGACCAGTGCAGCCGCCAGCGGAACCTCTCGGGGTGTGCGACCGCCGGCACCGCGAGCAGATCCTTGGTGAGCCAGTAGGCCTTGGACTGACTCAGGTCCGGCTGCGCGCCCGGAGTGGACGTGGTGACTGTCAACACGTGGGTCGCGAGGTTGTACGAGAAGGTGACGACCAGTCCGTCGGCCGGCACGGTGATCGGAACGTTGTTGGCCGGGTAGCTCTCGTCCCAGGACAGGTTGTGCGCGACCTTGGCCTCATAGCTTCCCGCTCCGATCTCGCTCGTCGACCACGTGTACGTGCCGTCGCCGTCCTGGTCCGTCAGCCAGGGGCGCATGCAGGCGGGATCCCAGTCTGCCGGGCAACCCAGCTCCGACTGGAACGTGCCCGGCACCGTGATGATCGGTCCCTCGACACTGGATGTGACGTAGTGGCGCCCGTGTTCGTAGTAGAAGCTGACCGGACCGCTGGGCGCCGTGTAGGAGATGTTGGCGCCGTTCTGGTTGCCGCCGGCACCGTAGTTCTCGTCCCACGTCTTGTTGATCGCGGCCTTGTAGGCGTGCTCACCGGGCGGGATCGTGTAGGTGCCCTTCCAGACCTTGTCCTTCGGGTCCAGCGTGAGCTGCGCCTGGTCACAGTCCGGCGACCAGTCGGCCGGGCAGCCCATTTCGGTGTTGTGGTCCCCGGGCACACTCACGTTGGCCGGCTGGACGACCGGCCCGGTCCCGCCGCCACCGCCACCCGGCTTGGGTGCGTCGCCGACGACACCGTACGATCCGGACACCGAGTAGTTGCCGGACACATCCTTCAGTACGGCGCGGTACTCGAGCAGGGTGCCCTTCGGCAGCCCCGAGACGTCCTGGAAGACCCGGTACGGCGCGTTGTCGTCAGAGCCGAGTCGCTGCCAGGCCGTCGTACCCACCGGGCGGTAGCCGAAGGTGACCGTGGCCGGAGCGTTCTCCGGCACCTCGGCACCGATCTCGGCACGTCCACCGACCGTCGCGCCGAGCTCCGGTGAGCTCATGTGGACGGCGGGCGCCTTGGTCCGGTGCGGAACCTTGCCGGTTGCCTGGTACACGGTCACCGACAGCGGCGCCTGGTTGATCACGACCCTGCCTTCGCGGTCGGTCTTGACCGCCTTCGAGCCGCCGTAGACCGGCTTCAGCCAGGTGTTCGGTCCGTACGTCGGGATGGTGGCCGACCTGGCCGTGGTGGCGTTGTTGGCAACCACCACGTACTCGACGTTGTCGTTGCCGACCCGGCTGAACGCGTACAGCCCGCCGGAGTTCGACGAGTACCGGTGGATCTGGCGGCCGTCGGCGAGCGCCGGGTGCGTCGCCCGGAGCTTCTGCAGCGCCGCGATGTGCTTGTACATCGGTGCGTCGACGTCGTACCGGTCCTGGCTGCCGATGGTCGTCGTACCGGTGCCGTCGACGATCTCGTCGTCCTTGTAGTCCGTGGTCTGCGTCGCGAACATGTCCTGCCGCGCGTCCTTGTCACCACCGGCGCCGGTGAAGCCCTGCTCGTCGCCGTAGTACACGACCGGCTGGCCGCGGGTGAGGAACATCAGCGAGTGCGCGAGCTTGTCCCGCGCCAGCAACTCCTGGCCCGACGCACCCGCCTGCTTGAGGAAGGTGCCGACGCGGCCCATGTCGTGGTTGCCGAGGAACGTCGGCAGTTGGTACGCGTTCGAGTCGGCGTCGGTGTAGTAGTCGTCTCCTGCGTAGAAGTCCCGCAGTTTGGTGCCCGGGTCGCCCTTGGCGAACGCGACCGCGTTCTGCTGGAAGCCGAAGTCCAGCGTCGCCTGCAGCGCACCCTGGGTGGTGTACGTCGACATGAACCTCGGGTCGGCGTCGAACACCTCGCCGAACATGAAGAAGTCCTTCGACCCCGCCTCGCGGGCCGCATCCAGCACCGCCGGCGAGAACTTCTGCCAGAACTCCATGTTGACGTGCTTGACCGTGTCGATCCGGAACCCGTCGATACCGAACTCGGCCCAGGTCTTGTAGACGTCGATCATCCCGTCGCGGACCTTGGGCTGCTCGGTGAACAGGTCGTCCAGGCCGACGAAGTCGCCGTACTCCGCCGATTCGCCGGCGAAGGTGGAATCGCCGCGGTTGTGGTAGAGCGTCGGGTCGTTCAGCCAGGCCGGCACCTTCACGGTCTCGTCGGCCGGGGTCCGGAACACCGGGACGTTCGGGAACGACACGTTCCTGTCCAGCGGCGGGAACGTGTCACCGGCCGCATAGGCCTTGTCGTCGAAGACGTTGCCGGACGCATCCTTGTACGGCGCGGTGGACTTCGGGATGTAGCCGTAGTTGCCGGACTGGTAGGCGATCACGTCCGCGGTGTGGTTGGTGATGATGTCGAAGAAGACCTTCATCCCCTTGGCGTGGGCCAGGCTGATCAGCCGCTTCATGTCCGCGTTCGTGCCGAGGTGCGGGTCGATCTGGGTGAAGTCGGTGATCCAGTAGCCGTGGTACCCGGCGCTGACGTCGTTGCCCGCGCCCTGGACCGGGCGGTTCTTGAACGACGGGGTGAGCCAGATCGACGTCGTACCCAAGGACTTGATGTAGTCGAGTTTCTGGATCACACCGGCCAGGTCGCCGCCGTGGTAGAAGCCCTTGTCGGCCGGGTCGAAGCCGGTCGTGAGCCGGTCCCCGGTCAGCCCGCCGGCGTCGTTCGACGGGTCACCGTTGGCGAACCGGTCCGCCATCACGAAGTAGAACCGCTCCTTGGTCAGGTCCTGACGCAGGCTCGGCGTGGACAGCGCCTTGTCCGCCGGCGTCACGGCCGTCCCCGCCAGGTCGACCGGCTTCACGGTGACGACGTGGCTGGTGTCGTCGTACCGGAACTCGAGCTTGGCCGGTCCCTCGATCCGCAGTGGGATGTTCGGCCCGTTCAGCACGCCGCCGGCACCGTAGTTCTCGTCCCAGCTGCCGTTGACCGTGACCTTGTACTCGTACGAACCGGCCGGAACGTCGAACACCTTCGCGTACGGCGCCGCCGCGCCCAGACTCGTCGCCGCACAGCCGGGATCCCAGTCGCCCGCACACCCCAGCTCGCTCTGCAGCGAACCGGCCAGCGTGATCACCCGTTCCGCAGCCACCTGTGCCGGCGCCGGTGCCGCCGTACCTAGCCCCAGCACGACCACCGCCGCCGCGGTGACCCCCGCCGTCCATCGCCTCAACCCGCGCATCACGGTCCCCTCCCAGCCGCCTGAACCTGCCCGGGGACGGTAACCCGCGACCTCCCCCTGAGGGAGACCTCAAATGTCACGGTCAGGTCACGAGCGTTCAGGAGTCCCAGAGCACGGAGACCGGCAGTGCGGCGAGATTCGGTGCGAACCGGGTCGCTTCCGGCGCGGTGTGGAGCACGATTCCGAAGTGGAACCGGTCGCCGAGCCGGTCGGCCAGGAACCGCAGTCCCCGCAGATCGTCGGCTGCCGGAGAGCTCGTCGCCTTCACCTCGATGCCGACCACCCGCCCGTCGGGATGCTCCAGCACGAGGTCGACCTCCGCGCCGTCCCGATCACGAAAGTGCCACAACGACGGCCTGCCCTCCGACCAGGTCAGCTGCTTCCTGAGCTCGTTGGCGACGAAGGTCTCCATCAACTGACCGAGTGGCCCGCCGACCCGAGCAGCGGTCGACCGGCTCGCGCCGATGAGGTACGCCGCCAGCCCGGTGTCGGTCACCACGAGTTTCGGCCGCCGGATCACCTTGCGGCTGAGGTTGGTCGACCAGGCCGGGATACGGTCCACCAGGAACGCCTCGGTGAGCAGAGCGAGATAGCCGTCCACGGTGCGGATAGGGAGCCCGAACTCGTTGGCGAGTGCGCTCACGTTGAGTTCGTTTCCGGTTCGGGCAGCGCAGAGCCGCAGCAGTCGCGGGATCTCCGCCAGCCGCTCGATCGAGGAGAGATTCCGGATGACCGACTGGGTGATCGTCTCCAGGTAGCTGTCGAACCAGGACGGCCGCCGCGCGGGTAGCCGGCGGACAACCTCGGGATAGCCGCCGGTCACGATTCGCTCGACGATCTGCGCGCGATCCATCGACTTGTTGCGGATCAGCTCGGCCGGGTCGTCGAAGACGAGGTCCACGAAGTGCTCGGTGACGCCTGCGAGCTCACCTTGGGAGAACGGCCACAGCTCGATGGTCTCCACGCGGCCGACGAGCGAGGCGGCCATGTTAGGCGCAGAGAGCAGGCGTGACGATCCGGTCAGCAGGAAGCGGCCGGGCCGGCGGTCTCGATCCACCTCGGCTTTGATCGCACGAAAGAGGTTCGGCTCCAGCTGCGCCTCGTCGATGACGAAGGTGTCCGTCGGCCGCTGAACGAAACTCCGCGGATCCTGCCGCGCGGCCAGCCGGTTGGCCTCGTCGTCGAGAGTCACGAAGTCGACGGTGCCCAGGTAGTCCAGGTTCCGGGTCAGCGTGGTCTTGCCGACCTGGCGTGGCCCGTTCAGCACCACCACCGGAGTGTCGTGCATCGCGGTGCTGACGATTCCCGCGGCGGTTCGGGGCAGAAGATCCATGGACGAATTGTACTGCCGATTTGTCGGAGATCTCGCTGCCGATCTGTCGAGATTGGGACTGCGGATTCGTCGAGAATGTCGCCGCGGATTCGTCGGAAACTCGGCGTTGACGGACTTAGGAGACCAGAGTCGGCAGCGTCGTCTCGATGGGGGTGCGGAGGATGGTTGTGGCCTCGTCGTCGTACGGCGTGGGCTCGGCGTTGAGGATGACCAGCGGCTTGCCGGCCGCCAGGGCGATGTCGCAGAGGCCGGCGGCCGGGTAGACCTGCAAGGACGTGCCGACGGCGAGGAACAGGTCGGCGGCCTGAGTGGCGGCGACGGCCGCGTCGAGGACTCGCTGGTCGAGCGACTGGCCGAACGAGACGGTGGCGGACTTGAGGATGCCGCCGCAGACCTCACAGGCCGGGTCCTCGTCGCCGGCCTCCAGGCGGGGGAGTACGTCGGCCATCGGGACCCGGCGTCCGCACGAGAGGCAGTCGACGTACCAGACCGTGCCGTGCAACTCGTGCACGAGTTCGGGAGAGGAACCGGCCTTCTGGTGCAGGCCGTCGACGTTCTGGGTGATCAGTCCGGTCAGCCGTCCCTGGCGCTCCAGGTCGACCAGGGCGAAATGGCCGGGGTTCGGCTCGGCAGTCCACGCCGGTGCGGCCAGGCGCAGCTTCCAGGCCTCGACCCGGACCGCGCGGGAGGCGACGTACTCGTCGATGTCGAACATCGCCTGCGCGGCCGGGTTCTTCGTCCACAGCCCCTGCGGACCGCGGAAGTCGGGGATCCCGGACGCGGTCGAGATCCCGGCTCCGGTCAGTACGGCGATGTGCTCAGCGTCGATCACGGGATCGAACGTAGCGCCTTCCACTCCGGCGCCAGCACCGACATCACGATCTCGTCGACCCACTCCCCGTCCCAGCACAGCGCGTCGCGGAGGCGGCCCTCGACGACGACGGTCCTGCCGGTGGCCTTGTCCACGATGGCCAGGTCGAGCCGGTCGGTCTGCTCCTTGCGGGTTCGGTACCACTCCCTGGCCTTGTCCTCGCCGATCTCGCCGGTTCCGAAGCCAGTGAATTAGCCGGCCCGGCGGACGACGTATCGCTCGTCGCCGGCTGAGACGAGTTCCTGGGAACGCATCCGGCACCAGGCCGGGATGTCGGTCGCTGCCGCGGGGTCGTCGGCCAGCACGGTGACGGTGTCGCCGACGGCGACGGTCGGTAGCGTCTTGGCCAGTTTGATGACGGGGAGTGGGCAGAGCAGGCCGCGGCAGTCCAGCTCCACGTTCACATCCCCACCTCCGCGCGGATCCGTTCGACGATTCCCGGCAGCACGGTCGCGAAGCGGTCGATATCGTCGTACGTCGTGCTCCGGCCGAGGGAGACGCGGACGTTGCCGTGGGTGAGGACGCCCATCGCGGCCAGCACATGCGACGGGCGCAGGGTGCTCGACGTACAGGCCGAACCGCTGGAGACCGAGAAGCCCTCGGCGTCGAGTGCGGTGACGAGGGCCTCGCCGTCGACGTACAGACAGGAGAAGGTCAGGATGTGCGGGAGGCGGTCGTCCGGATCGCCGACCACTTCCACATCAGGAATGCCGGCGGCGACGCGGTGCCTGAGTTCGTCGATCCACGCCCGGTGCTGCTTGTCGAGCTCCTCGGCCTCGGCTTGCCGGGCCTGAAGGGCGGCTGCGGCGGCGAGGATGTTCGGGACGTCCGGGAACCCGGGGGAGAGGCCGTCCTCCCGCTCGTCCATCGGCCAGGCCGGGGCGATCCGCGTCCCTTTACGTACGGCGAGCAGCCCGACCCCGGCCGGTCCACCCCACTTGTGCGCGCTCGCCGCCAGCGCCGACCACCCAGTCGGTACGGCGTCGTGTCCGATCGAAGCGGCCGCGTCGACGAACAGCGGTACGTCGCCACAGGCCTCGACCGCGGCCTCGATCGGCTGCCGGGTCCCGACCTCGTGATTGGCCGACTGCAAGGCCGCCACCGCCACACCCGGCTTCCGCACCTCCGCGGTGAACGCGTCCAGGTCGACCCGGCCGAGCGTGTCCACGCCCACCTCGACCCCATTGGGCCCGGCCGTGTGCAGTACGGCGGAATGTTCGACCGCGCTGTGGACGATCGCCGTACCGACGCGGCTGCGGGCGGCCGTGATCGCGGTCAGCCCGGCGTGAACGGCCGCCGTACCGGACGTGGTCAGGAAGAGCTCGTCGGGCCGCACACCGACGGCGTCCGCGAGCACCGCGCGGGCGTTGTCCAGCAGCAGCCGGGCGGTCCGTCCCTCGTGGTGCAACCGGACCGGATCCGCCCAGCCGGAATCGACCGCCGAGAGCAACATCTCCCGCGCCGCCGGATGCAGCACCTCGGCCGACGCCGCGTCCAGATACGCACGCTCGCTCACAGGGAAACGCTAAGCCCTACCTATGCGCAGGACCGCGGAAGGTGTCCAGTAGGGTTTGGTCGTCAGTCTCACTTGGGAAGGGAAAGGCGCCCCGTGGGTTCGAACGGCACGCCCGGAGTGGACGAGCGCGCGGCAGGTCCTGCCGGCGCCACACGTCCGGCGAAGCGACGCCTGCTGGTCGGTGCGGCAGTGGTGCTCGGCACCCTGCTGCTGACCGGCTGTTCGTCGGCGACCACTGAGCAGTGGAAGCGACTCGGTCTCCCCGAGGGCGCATCGGACCGGACCGAGGCCGTCCGCAGCCTCTGGATCGGCGCCTGGATCGCCGCCCTCATCGTCGGTGTGATGGTCTGGGCCCTGATCCTGTACGTCGTGGTGCGGTACCGCAAGCGCAGCGAGGACGCCCCGAAGCAGGTCCGCTACAACCTGCCGCTCGAGGTGCTGTACACGCTGGCGCCGTTCGCCATCATCGGCGTGCTCTTCTTCTACACCGTCGAGCACGGCAACCAGATCACCGCGATGTCGAACAACCCGCAGCACACCATCAACGTGGTGGGCCAGCAGTGGCAGTGGACCTTCAACTACAAGGACACCGTCGACGGCCAGGAAGGCGTCTGGGAGACCGGCACGCTGGACAAGCCGGCCGAGCTGTGGCTGCCGGTGAACGAGTCGGTGCACTTCGAGCTGACCTCGCCGGACGTCATCCACTCGTTCTGGGTGCCGTCGTTCTACTTCAAGCTCGACGTCATCCCGGGCCGGACCAACAAGTTCGAGCTGACCCCGACCAAGACCGGCACGTTCGCCGGCAAGTGCGCGGAGCTCTGCGGGCTCTACCACAGCCGGATGGTGTTCAGCGTCAAGGTGGTCACCCGCGCGGAGTACGACGCGCACCTGCGTGAGCTGGCCGCCCGCGGCCAGACCGGCGCGGCGACCGGTGGCCAGGACGCCACCACCATTCCCGGCCATGGAGAGCAGGAGGGCGAGAAGTGACGGACGTCGCCGAGCGCACCGGTGTCATCGGTGCGACCACTGCGCTGCCCCGGCGCCGGTCCAAGGGCCAGCTCGCGGTCAAGTGGCTCACCACCACCGACCACAAGCTGATCGGTCACATGTACCTGATCACCTCGTTCGTGTTCTTCCTGATCGGCGGCGTGATGGCTCTCGTCATCCGCGCCGAGCTGGCCAAGCCGGGCCTGCAGATCGTGAACGAAGAGGTCTACAACCAGCTCTTCACGATGCACGGCACGATCATGCTGCTGCTGTTCGCGACCCCGCTGTTCGTCGGCTTCGCCAACGTGATCATGCCCGTCCAGATCGGCGCCCCCGACGTCGCCTTCCCGCGGCTGAACATGTTCAGCTTCTGGCTGTTCCTCTTCGGCGGCCTGATCACGATCAGCGGGTTCTTCACCCCCGGCGGTGCGGCCGACTTCGGCTGGTTCGCCTACGCCCCGCTGTCCAACGCGGTCCGCTCGCCGGGTGTCGGCGGTGACCTGTGGATCATGGGTCTGTGGATGGCCGGTCTGGGCACCATCCTGGGTGCGGTCAACTTCATCACCACGATCATCACCATGCGCGCGCCCGGTATGACGATGTTCCGGATGCCGATCTTCACCTGGAACATCCTGGTCACCTCGATCCTGGTGCTGATCGCATTCCCGATCCTGGCCGGCGCGCTGCTGATGCTGGAGGCGGATCGAGTCCTGGGGGCTCACGTCTTCGACGCCGCGAACGGCGGGCCACTGTTGTGGCAGCACCTCTTCTGGTTCTTCGGCCATCCCGAGGTCTACATCATCGCGCTGCCGTTCTTCGGCATCATCACCGAGATCCTGCCGGTGTTCAGCCGCAAGCCGGTCTTCGGTTACATCGGCCTGGTCTGCGCGACGCTGGGCATCGCGGTGCTGTCGGTGGCGGTGTGGGCCCACCACATGTTCGTCACCGGTGCGGTGAACCTGCCGTTCTTCTCCTTCATGACGTTCCTCATCGCGGTCCCGACGGGGGTGAAGTTCTTCAACTGGATCGGGACGATGTGGGGCGGCTCGGTCTCGTTCGACAGCCCGATGCTGTGGTCGGTGGGCTTCCTGACCACCTTCCTCTTCGGCGGTCTCACCGGCATCATCCTGGCCTCGCCGGCGCTGGACTACCAACTGTCCGACTCGTACTTCGTGGTGGCGCACTTCCACTACGTGGTGTTCGGGACCGTGGTGTTCGCGATGTTCGCCGGGTTCTACTTCTGGTGGCCGAAGATGACCGGCCGGATGCTCGACGAGAAGCTCGCCAAGCTGCACTTCTGGCTGCTGTTCATCGGCTTCCACACCACGTTCCTGGTGCAGCACTGGCTCGGTGTCGAGGGCATGCCGCGGCGCTACGCGTCGTACGGCGCGAACGAGGGCTTCACCACGCTGAACGAGGTGTCCAGTGTCGGGGCCTTCGTCCTCGGCCTGTCGATGCTGCCGTTCTTCTACAACCTCTACAAGTCGCGCAAGACGCCGCCGGTCGGCCTGGACGACCCGTGGGGCTGGGGCCGCTCGCTGGAGTGGGCGACCAGTTCCCCGCCGCCGCGGCACAACTTCGAGCGGCTGCCGCGGATCCGGTCGGAGAGCCCGGCGTTCGACCTGCACCACGCCGACCTCGCGCTGGCGGAGTACCCGGACAACCGGGCGCCGAAGGACAACCTGCTGGACGCCGGTGAGGACGAGGGCCGGGTCGAGCACCTGCGGGAGAACGCCGGTACCGACACCGAAGGGAAGGACAAGGCGTGAAGGTCGAAGCCTGGGTCTTCGGGATCCTGAGCGTGTTCGTGCTGGTCGTCACGCCGATCTACTGGCTGATGTCGGAGGACCCGACCGGCACCACCGCGCTGGTGATGACGTTCTTCCTCGCGCTGCTGGTGGCGTTCTACCTGAGCATCACCGCGCGCCGGATGGACGCCCGCCCGGAGGACCGCAAGGAAGCCGAGATCGTCGAGGGAGCCGGTGAACTCGGCTTCTTCCCGCCGCACTCGTGGTGGCCGCTGTGGTGCGCGCTGACCCTGTCGGTGGTTGTGCTCGGTGTGGTCTTCGGCTGGTGGCTGTTCATCGCCGGCTGCGGGATCGGCATCGTGACGCTGTCCGGGTTCATCTTCGAGTACTACCGCGGTGATCACGCTCACTAGCTGACCGTCGTACGAGCGCCGTCCGGAAGCCAACCGGACGGCGCTTTTGCGCGTCTTACGGGTTGCCGCCGGAGAACCGGGCATTGTGGTCCGGACCACTCCGGCGGCGGACTGCTGCCGGGATCTGTCGGTTCGGCGGGTTAGTCTGGCGGAGTTTGGTTTGAACAGGGGAGAGCTGGGGAATGGTGAGTGGTTCGGTGAGGAAGCGCGGCCTTGCCGTGGTGGGGATCTGCGTGATGCTGCTGGCCGGCGCCGCGTGCAGCGACACCGAGGCGGGGGGTTCCCCGTCGTCGCCTGACGCGACGCAGAGCAGCAGCGGTACGCCGGGTGCCTCGACCACCCCCGATGCCTCCACCACCCCGACGCAGGACCCGGGCAAGGCCAGCGTCTCGGTCGTCCCGGCCAAGGGCGCCACCGGAGTCAAGCCGGACACGGCGGTGACCGTGAAGACCTCGGTCGGCACGTTGAAGGACGTCACACTCGAGGACGACGACGGCGACAAGGTGGCCGGCAGCTTCAACGCGGACAAGAACGAGTGGACCGCCCTGCCGCAGCTCGAGCCGGGTGCGACGTACACCGTGACCGGCTCCGCGGAGGGCACCGACGGCGCCACCGTGCCGATCAGCTCGACGTTCAGGACGCTCAAGGCGGCGAAGAACTTGAAGGCCTCTGTCGCGCCGCTGAACGGTGAGACCGTCGGCGTCGCGATGCCGATCCAGATCTACTGGAACAACCCGGTCAAGGATCGCGCCGCGGTGGAGAAGCGGCTCAAGGTGACCACCTCGGTCCCGGTCGACGGCAGCTGGCACTGGATGAACAGCAAGCAGGTCAACTACCGGCCGAAGAACTACTGGCCGGCCGGCACCAAGGTGACGGTGAACATCGACACCCAGGGCGTCAACGCCGGCAACAGCGTGTGGGGTTCGGCCAGCCGGAAGATCTCGTTCAGCATCGGCAAGTCCGTGGTCACCAAGGTCGACGTCAAGCGGCACACGATGTCGGTCGTCATCAACGGCAAGCTGGCCCGGACCATCCCGATCACCGCCGGCAAGGACGGCTTTACCACCCGCAGCGGGGTGAAGGTGATCATGGAGAAGTTCCCGACCAAGCGGATGGACGCGCGCACCGTCGGCATCAAGCCGGGCGACCCGGAGTACTACGACATCCGCGACGTGAAGTGGGCCCAGCGGGTCACGACGTCCGGTGAGTTCATCCACGGCGCGCCATGGTCCAGCGGCAGCCAAGGCAGTGAGAACGTCAGCCACGGCTGCGTCGGCATGAGCCTCGCCAACGGCGCCTGGTACTTCCAGCAGACCCTCCGCGGCGACCCGGTCATCGTCACCGGCACCGCCCGCACCATGGAGCCCGGCAACGGCTGGACCGACTGGAACATGACCTGGGCCACCTACAAAGCCGGCTCAGCCCTGTCCTGACATCAGCTCTCCACGACCCCCTCCGCGCCACCTGGGCGGAGGGGGTCGTGCGTCACGAACCCAGGTAGGCCTCCACCAGTTCGTCCGCATGGAGGGCTGGGAGGGAGTGGTGCGTGGCGGTGTCGAGGCGTCGGACGGTTGCGCCGGCGGCGGTTGCTCGGTCGGCGAGGGTGGTGGGGTTGTGCGCCTTCGAGCGGTTGGCTACGACGACCAGGAGGTCGGGCGGACTTGGCGGGTGGTCGGCTCGAGGGTGGCCAGGGCGGCTAGGTGTGCCCAGGCTGGCTCGTGAATCGGCTGCGGGAGGTTGCGTTGCGGCTGGAGTTGGCGGTGGGGGAGTTCGCGCGTATGACGGGACTGCACGGGACCGACGTACGCGCGCTGATCCGGCTCCTCGACGCTGAACGCGCCGGCGTGGAGGCGACGCCCACCTGGCTCGCGCAGCAGCTTGGGATCACCTCTCAGGCGACGACCGCGGTCATCCGCCGCCTGGAGGCCGCCGGCCATGTCGAACGCCTCAGAAGCCGCTCGGACGGCCGGAGCTCCCGGCTTCAGGTCTCCGACGCGGCCGTGGACCTCGGCTGGCAGTTCTTCGGCCCCCTGCTCGAGCGCCTGATCGCCGTCGAGCTCCGGCCGACCGAGCGAGCCGTCGTGGACAGGTACCTGCGAGAGGTCGCCGAAGCGATCCGGTAACGCAAGAAGCCCCGGCAATCGCCGGGGCTTCTCGAGTGGTGCGGGGATCAGGAGCGATCGCTCGTGACCTCGCGGTACGTCTCCGTCTCGGTCAGCTCGTGGATCTCGTCGGAGTCGTGGCCGTGGGCGTGCGCGGCCTCGACCTCGTGCGTGGTCGGCTTCTGCACCGCGTCGGCGAAGTAGAAGCGCGACAACCGGGCGCGGAGCTTGTTCAGGGCCCGGCGCGGGGCGCGGACGCCGTTCTCGTCGGTCTCCGGACCGATGTCCAGCGGCAGGATCCGATCCCGCGCGGTGAGCTCGTAGGCCTCGTACGTCGAGATCGGCGCGTGCTTCTCCGAGTAGCGCCCCTCGGGAGAGCGGACGATGACACCGGTCTCCAGGCCGTGCAGGATCCGCTCGTTGTCGGCCCGCTGCAGCGAG
The DNA here is from genome assembly GCF_054784135.1 of Kribbella swartbergensis. Lineage (NCBI taxonomy): Bacteria > Bacillati > Actinomycetota > Actinomycetes > Propionibacteriales > Kribbellaceae > Kribbella > Kribbella swartbergensis. Next base: position 202,413 of record NZ_BAAGPM010000022.1, on the reverse strand, counting down.
ATCGCGATCCGCCGGGTGACCCAGAACGCGAAGATCGGGCCGAGGATCACCGCGAACCGGAGGAACCAGGTCACGGCGTTCAGCGAGACACCGAAGTGGGTGGCGATCAGGTCGTTACCACCACCGACCCAGAGCAGGCCGTAGAAGGTGATGAAGGCGGCACCGATACCGGTCCGGGTCGGCATGTTGCGCGGCCGGTCCAGCAGGTGGTGTTCGCGCTTGTCGCCGGTGATCCACGCTTCGATGAACGGGTAGAGCGCGACCAGCGTGACGAAGGCGGGAGGCACCAGCAGGGCCGGGATGATCAGGTTCCAGCTGAGCGTGATACCCCAGAAACTGCTCTCGAAGCCCGGCATTATTCGGACCGACCCTTCCAGCCAGCCCATGTACCAGTCCGGCTGGGATCCCGCCGTCACCTCCGCGGGGTTGTACGGGCCGTACAGCCAGACCGGGTTGATCTGCATCAGTGCGCCCATCAGGGCGGTGATGCCGAAGACGACGAAGAAGAAGCCGCCGGCCTTGGCCGTGTAGACCGGCCACAGCGGGTAGCCGACCACGTTGTTGTTGGTCCGGCCGGGGCCCGGGTACTGCGTGTGCTTGTGGTACACGACCAGGAACAGGTGGATCGTCACGAGCAACAGGATCAACCCGGGTATCAGCAGCACGTGCACGATGAAGAACCGGGGGACCATGTCGTCGCCGGGGAACTCGCCCCCGAAGATGAAGAAGCTCAGGTACGTGCCGATCACCGGTGACGCCTGGATCATGCCCTGGGTGATGCGCAGACCGGTACCGGACAGCAGGTCGTCCGGCAGACCGTAGCCGAGGAAGCCCTCGATGATGCCGAGGAACAGCATCGTGAAACCGATCACCCAGTTCAGCTCACGCGGCTTGCGGAACGCGCCGGTGAAGAAGATGCGGAGCAGGTGCACCATCATCGCGGCGATGAACAGGATCGCCGCCCAGTGGTGGATCTGCCGCATCAGCAGGCCGCCGCGGACGTCGAAGGAGATGTCCAGCGTCGAGGCGTAGGCCTCGGACATGTGCAGGCCCTTGAGCAGGCTGTACGAGCCCTGGTACTCGATCTCGGCCATCGACGGCTTGAACCAGAACGTCAGGAAGGTGCCGGTCAGGAGCAGGATGATGAAGCTGTAGAGCGCGATCTCACCGAGCATGAAGGACCAGTGGTCCGGAAAGACCTTGCGCAGGTTCTTGCGCCCGATCTTGGCGATCCCGAGGCGGTCGTCGAGATATTTGACCGGTGGTGGGAAATCCTTGTCAGACACTACGGTCACCCTCGTTCGAAGAAGCTCGGACCGACTGGCTCGGTGAAGTCGCTCTGTGCGATCAGGTAGCCCTCGGAGTCCACTGCCAACGGTAGCTGAGGCAGCGGGCGCGCAGCAGGGCCGAAGACGACCTTCGCGCCGTCGGCGAGGTCGAACGTCGACTGGTGGCACGGGCAGAGCACGTGGTGGGTGGTCTGCTCGTACAGCGAGATCGGGCAGCCGACGTGGGTGCAGATCTTGGAGTAGCAGAGGATGCCGTCGATACCCCAGTTCTCCCGGCCGGCCGGCGTACGGATCTCGCTCGGCTTGATCCGGACCACGATCACCGCGGCCTTCGCCTTGGCGTTCTGGTACTCGACGCCGCTCTCCTCCTGGATCGGTGCCAGGTTGGCGGGCGCGGCGTTGACCAGCTGGCCCACCACGAGGTCGGACGGCTTGATCGGGCGCAGCGTGACGTCGTTGACGACGCGGATGCCCTTGGCCCAGATCGTGTGGTACAGGGTCCGGCCGGGGAGCGGGCCGAGGTCGCGCAGGAGCACGATGGCCGGCAGGCCGAGCACACCGAGCGCGCCGAGCAGCGAGCGCCGGATCAGCTTGCGCCGGGTGAATCCCGACTCCGCCGTGCCCTGCTGGAAGGCGTCGGTGATGTCGGCCTTCTGCTCCAGCGTCGAGTGCGCCGGATGCCGGTCCTCGGCGATCTCCTCGTCGACCATCAGCTTCTTGGCCCACTGGATCGCGCCGGCGCCGATCAGGAACAGCGCCAGGCCGATGCACAGGCCCAGCGTCATGTTGTTGGCGTTGCCGGACAGCGGACCGAACACGATCTCGGCGTCACGCGGAATGGCGAAGTACGCGACGCAGGATCCGAGCACCAGCAGCGTGGCCAGGCCGAACATCGTCGCCACCTGGCGCTCGGCCCGGTCGGCCGCCTTCGGGTCGATGTCGGTGATCCGGTACTCGTGCGGCTCGATGCCCGGGTCCGGGATCGGCTCCGAGACCTGGACCTGCCCGTGTGCCTCGTCCGCGTCTGCCTTGGCCGGCAGCTTCTCGTCGCTCATTCGGCCTTCGCTCCCTTGGCCTTGACGCCCTTGGCGCCGATCCAGACCGCTACACCGACCAGCACGCCGACACCGACGAGCCAGCCCCACAGGCCTTCGGACACCGGGCCGAGCCGGCCCAGGCCGAAGCCGCCCGGGTCCTTCTGGGTCTCCAGCGCCTTCAGGTAGGCGATGATGTCGCGCTTGTCCTCCGGCTGCAGCACCTGGTCGGAGAAGACCGGCATCTGCTGCGGACCGGTGAGCATCGCCTCGTAGATGTGCTTCTCACTCACGCCCATCAGCGTCGGCGCGTAGCGGCCGTTCGGCAGCGCACCACCGCGGCCGGCGAAGTTGTGGCACGCCGTGCAGTTGGTGCGGAACAGCTCGCCACCGCGGGTGACCTGCTCGTCGGTGGCCTTGCTCACGTCGTACGACTCCTGCGCCGGAACGGCCGGGCCGGGGGCGAGGGAGGCGACGTACGCCGCCAGTGCCTCGATCTCCTCCTGCGTGTAGGCCGGCTCCTTGCGCGGGATCTGTGCGCCCGGCTGCATGGCCGGCATCCGGCCGGTGCCGACCTGGAAGTCGACCGCGGCGGCGCCGACGCCGATCAGCGACGGCCCGGCCATCTCGCCCTCGCCGTTGCCGGCGCCCTCGGCGTTCAGGCCGTGGCAGCTGGAGCAACCGACCGCGAAGAGCTTCTTGCCCTCCTCGATCTGCTGGGACTGGGCCGAGTTGTCCGCGACCGCTTCGTCAGGGGCGAAGGCGGCGTACGCCGAACCCACTGCCAGGAGGCCGAACAGGAGCACGACGAGGCCGGCAGACCGGTGCCGTCGTCGCGCGGAGAGAAAGCGCGCCGGTGACAAGGAAAGTCTCTTCTCACTCATTTGAGCAGGTAGATGGTCGCGAACAGGGCGATCCAGACCACGTCGACGAAGTGCCAGTAGTACGACACGACGATCGCCGAGACGGCCTGTTCGTGGGTGAACTTACGAGCCATGTACGTCCTGGCCAGGACGTACACGAAAGCGATGAGACCGCCGGTCACGTGCAGACCGTGGAAACCGGTGGTCAGGTAGAAGACCGACCCGTACGGCGACGACGAGATCGTCAGCCCCTCGTGGATCAGGGCGGCGTACTCGGTCACCTGGCCGCCGATGAAGACCGCGCCCATCAGGTAGGTGAGGATGAACCACTCACGCATACCCCACTTGCGGAAGTCCAGCAGCGAGCCGCTCCGGCCCACCTTGCCGTGCTCGGCGGCGAACACGCCCGCCTGGCAGGTGAACGACGACGCGACCAGGATGAACGTGTTGACCGATGCGAACGGCACGTTCAGCATCTCGGTCGACGCCTGCCACAACGTCTCCGTGCCCGGAGCGGCGGCGGCGGTCGTCACCGACCGGATCGTGAAGTACGCCGCGAACAGGGCGGCGAAGAACATCAGTTCGCTCGAGAGCCAGACGATCGTGCCGACACTGACCATGCTGGGACGGTCGTGGTGTCCGTGTTCACGAGACGCTGGGAGCGCGGTTGCAGTGGCCACGCGGTCATTATGTCGGTCGCGGGATCGAGTGCCACGACCACCCCCATGCATGTCGCCGACTCGTGCTTTCTAGTGTGGAAGCGTGCTTCCCCTCCACGCCGAGCCGGGCGACCAGATCGCACCGCTCACACCGCTGCGGTTGCTGACGGCCTGGACGTTCGAACCGGTGTTACTCGGCGTGATCGTCGTACTGGCAGGGCTCTACCTGTACGGCGTGCACAGGCTTCGCGCCCGGGGCGACAAGTGGTCGCGCGGCCGCACCTTCGCCTTCGTCGGACTGGGGCTGGGGAGCGCCGTGATCGCCACCCAGTCGGCGCTCGGCACCTACGACACGGTGCTGCTCAGCGTGCACATGGCCCAGCACATGATCCTGTCGATGCTGACGCCGCTGACGATGGCGCTCGGCGCACCGGTCACCTTGGCGCTGCGGACGCTGCCGGCCCGGCCGCGGAAATGGTTGCTCTCCGTGTTGCACTCGCGGTTCGCGAAGGTGATGTGCTTCCCGCTGATCGGCTTCACCCTGTTCGTGCTGAGCCCGTGGGCGCTGTACTTCAGCGGCTGGTACGACGCCACGTTGCGCTCGACCGTGCTGCACGACCTGCTGCATCTGCACTTCATCCTGGTCGGCGCGCTGTTCTTCTGGCCGCTGCTCGGCCTCGACCCGGTGCCCGGCCGGGTGATCTACCCGTTCCGGCTGATCATGACGTTTCTCACGCTGCCGTTCCACGCCTTCCTCGGCATCACGATCATGTCCGCCAGCACGCTGATCGCCGAGGACTGGTACACCAGCTTCGGGCGGACCTGGTCGCCCTCGCCGCTGCGCGACCAGTACATCGCCGGCGGCCTGCTGTGGGGCTCCGGCGACATCGTCGGGCTGGTCTTCTTCGGCGTTCTGTTCGTCCAGTGGGTGCGGGAGTCGCAGCGCGAGGCGCGCCGCGAGGACCGCCGGCTGGACCGGTTGGAGGAACAGGCTCGCCGGAGCGGACAGGCACCCCGGTAGCATTCGCCGTGTTGTTGCATGTCCACTCGTCACAGACACACACAGCTTGGGATGGATCGATGAGTTCAGAGCGTCCGCTGAAGGTGCTCGTCTACAGCGACGACCGTACGACGCGGGAATCCGTCCGGCTGGCGCTGGGCAAGCGGCCTGCCGCGGATCTGCCCGAGCTCGAGTACGTCGAGTGCGCGACCGAGCCGGCCGTGATCAAGACCATGGACAAGGGCGGCATCGACCTGGCCATCCTGGACGGCGAGGCGGTACCGGCCGGCGGGATGGGGATCGCCCGGCAGTTGAAGGACGAGATCTTCCAGTGCCCGCCGGTGCTCGTCATCACGGGCCGTCCGCAGGACGCCTGGCTGGCCACCTGGTCGCGGGCCGAGGGCGCGGTGTCGCACCCGATCGACCCCATCCGGCTGGCCGAGGTCACCGCCGACCTGCTCCGGCAGCGGCTGGCCAAGCTGCCCGCGACGACCGCCTGACGTTGCTGCCATGACCTACACGTGGCCACAGGTCCTGAATCCGCTGCTGCGGCGTGAGGACCTGGACGCGTCCGCCACCGCGTGGGCGATGGAGCAGATCCTGTCCGGTGCCGCGTCGCCGGCCCAGCTCGCCGGGTTCGTGGTCGCGCTGCGGTCCAAGGGCGAGACGGTCACCGAGGTCGAGGGCCTGGTCGCGACGATGCGCGAGTTCGCCACCCGGATCTCGGTCTCTGGCCGGACCCTGGATGTCGTCGGGACCGGCGGTGACCAAGCCCACACCGTGAACATCAGCACCATGTCGGCGATCGTCGCGGCCGGCGCCGGGGCCAAGGTGCTCAAGCACGGCAACCGCGCCGCCTCGTCGGCCTGTGGTGCGGCCGACGTTCTCGAGGAGCTCGGCGTACCGCTCGACCTCACCGCCGCCCAGGTGGCCGAGGTGGGGGAGAAGGCCGGGATCACGTTCTGCTTCGCGCCCGCGTTCCACCCGGCGCTGCGGCATGCCGCCGTACCGCGGCGCGAGCTCGGTGTGCCGACGACCTTCAACTTCCTCGGCCCGCTGGCCAACCCGGGCGACCCGTCCGCGCAGGCGGTCGGCGTCGGCGACGGGCGGATCGCCGACCTGATGGCCGGGGTGCTGGCCCGGCGGGGGATCGACGCGCTGGTGTTCCACGGTGACGACGGGCTGGACGAGCTGACGACCCGGACCACGTCGCAGGTGTGGACGGTCGGCGGTGGCTCGGTCGACGGGCCGTTCACGGTGGATCCACGGGAGCTGGGCATCGAGCCGGTAGCTGCGGACGCGTTGAAGGGTGCGGACGCGGCGTTCAACGCCAAGGTCGTCCGGGCGTTGCTCGACGGCGAACCGGGTCCGGTGCGCGACGTCGTACTGCTGAACGCGGGAGCGGCGCTGGCGGCGTACACGCCGACCGACGAGCCGATCACGAGCCGGATCCGGACCGGGATGAACCAGGCCGCGGAGGCGATCGACTCGGGCGCGGCCAAGGACGTGCTGGACCGCTGGATCGCGGCCTGCGCCTCGGTGCGCTAGGGACTTGTGAAGGCCGGCGGGGGTAGTTCCCCGCCGGCCTTTTGTGTTTACCGGTTGATCTTGATCTGGCTGACCTTGTAGCGCCAGACCCGCTGCCAGTCCGGTGTCGACCCGGCGATGTCCGCGACCGACACCGCCGCCGTCCCGTCACCGCGGTCGATCAGCGCGACCATGATCGTCGAGAACGTCTCCTTCAGCGGCGGCTGGCTGATCGCGATCCGCGCGGTCACCTCGTGACCCGGGTGACCGTCGACGGTGATCGCCGTGTGCGTGGCGTTGGACACCTGCGCGTTCTTCGAGTACAGGTTGACGATCGCCCGCGAGGCCGCCTGGATCGCCGCCTCCTTCCGGCCGGCCGCCGTGTTCACGTACTTGATCTCCGGCGCCAACTGGCCGAACGCGACGTAGTTGCCCCAGCTGTTCTTCTTGCCGTCGTAGTTCGCGTGCACGGTGAACCAGATCGCGGTGCCGCCCCACAGGCCGGTCCGCTCGTACTCACTGGTCCACGCCGAACTCATGATCGGCATGGTGTCCTTGTTACCGGCAACCATCTCGGTGCCGAGCACCTTGCCGGTCGGGGTCGGCGTCGGCGACGGCTTCGCCGACGGGTCGACCGTCTCCATCGGGAACTGGCCACCGGACGGCAACGTGACCGGCGCGACCGCGTCGGCCTTCGTCCAGATCCACCCGACACTGAGACCGGTCGTGGCGAGAGCGGCAAGCACCAGCACAAGCGCGCCGACCAACCGAGCCTTCATCGCACCGTCCAACGACGCCCTGCCCCCGCGACCGCCACCCCCTACCCCCGCCAACCGCTCCCCATACGCGCCCTGCCCCACCCGCAACCCGTACGCCCCCTGCGCCACCTGCTGTCCGTACGCCGCCTGTCCCGAGTCCTGTCCGTACGATGCCGCCGACTGCTGTCCGTACGCCGCCGCCGACTGCTGTCCGTACGACGCCTGCGCCGGGTTCTGTCCGTACGACGGTTGCGCCGGGTCCTGCCCGTACGCCGCCTGCGCCGAGTCCGATCCGTAGGACGCTTGCCCGGACTGCTGTCCGTACGGCGCCTGCGCCGACTGCTGTGCGTACGGCGCCTGCCCGGACTCCTGTGCGTACGGCGCCTGCCCCGAGTCCTGTCCGTACGACGCCTGCCCGGACTGCTGTCCGTACGGCGCCTGCGCCGAGTCCTGTCTGTAGGACGCCTGTCCGGACTGCTGTTCGTACGGCGCCTGCGCCGACTGCTGCCCCAGGAACCCCGAGCCTTGCGCCGCCTGACCTTGAGCGGCCTGGCCCTGGGCGGACTGGGCTGCGGTCAGTTGGTCCGGTGACTGCGTCCGGCCGTAGGCGGCCTGGCCGTGGCCTGCCTGACCCTCGGCGGACCGCGCTTGGGTGGGGTGTGCCGGTGGCTGCGTCTGGCCGGGGTGCTGGGCAACGGACGGCTGGCCGTGGGCAGCTTGACCCCGGGTGGACTCGGCTTGGGCCGGGTGGGCCAACGGCGTCTGGCCGGGGTGCTGGCTGTAGGAGGGCTCGCCGTGGGCTGATTGACCCTGGGCGGACTGGGCTTGGGTGGCCCGTGCCGGTGGCTGCGTCTGGCCGGGGTGCTGGCTGTAGGAGAGCTCGGCCTGGGCTGACTGACCCTCGGCGGAGTGCGACGGTGGCTGGGTCTGGTTCTGCTGTTGGGTGTACGGCTGGCCGCCGTACGCGGGTTGGCCCTGGTAGCTCGGTTGTGGCGAGCCGGGTGGCTGGGCTGCGTGCTGCGGCCTGCTCGGCTGCTGCTGGTGGGTGGGCTGCTGCGGCTGGCCGTAGTACGGCTGACCCTGCTGACCCTGCTGAGCGGCCTGCTGCTGAGTCGATTGCTGCTGCGCCCACGACTGCTGCGGGCCTCGCGGTGCCGCGTGCTGCGGCGCCGAGTGCTGCGCGGTCGGCTGCTGGTGCGGGGTGGCCTGGGACGGCTGAGCAGAGGACGGCGCCCCCGCGGAATGCGCCGGCCGCGGCGGAGGCGGCGGCGGAGCCTGCGGCGTCCCCGCTAATGGATCATCACCCGCCAACCCCCGGTCACCCGACAAACCCCCGCCACCCGACAAACCCCCGTCACCCGACAACGCCCGGTCAGCCGGTGACGCCTGGTCAGCCGACAGCGCTCGCTCGCCCGACAACGCCCGGTCAGGCGGTGACGCCTGGTCAGCCGACAGCGCTCGCTCACCCGACAACGCCCGGTCGCCCGGGGACGCCTGGTCAGTCGACAACGCGCGGTCAGCCGGTGACGGCTGGCTGGCAGGCGGCACCTGATCAGCCGACAGTGCCTGCTCCGTTGGCTGTGCGGGGTCGGATTGGTATGGCTGGGTCGGCTGCTGCGCCTGGTTCGGTTGCGGTGCCTGGGCCGGTGGATGTGGCTGGCTGGGTGGCACTGCGGGTTCCAGCGGGTACGGCTGGTGGCCGGACTGGACGGATTGGGTGGGCTGGTGCGGTGGTGCACTGTGCCGCGCCGGGGGCCGCTGGGGCGGTTGCGGGGTCTGGTCTTGGTTCTCAGCCAACGTTGATTCCCTTGTAGGCCTGGCTCTCGGCCGTCCTGAGATCCGGCCGGTTGGTGGGGATGTCGCTGATGTAGGCGACTGCGGTGCCGTCACCGAGGTCGAAGACGGCCACCGTCAGGGTAAGCACCCGGGCGGTCAACTTCGGCGACTTCGCGGTCACCGTCTGCTGGAAGTACCAGCCCGACTTGTCCGACCGCTTCACCGCGCCGTTGCTGACGGTCTTGAACGTCACCGGGATGTCGCCGTACATCGAGGTCCGCAACTGGATCGACAGCGCCGCCGCGGTCGCCTTCGGGTCGCCGTTGAACCCGGACCCGGTGCCGAGCGCCCCGACGAAGATGTCGGCGTACCAGTCGTTCTTGCCGTCGAAGTTCTCCTGCAGCAGGACGTACTGGCCGCTGGAGTTGAGCAGTTGCGGAACCAGCCGCTTCCGGTCCGACCACGGCGGGTTCCGGCGCGGGAACGAGATCGCGTCCGAGGCGATCCGGGCGCCCTCGTGCAGCTTGGGGTTCTTCGACTGGCCGGGCTTCGTGCTGCTCTGACCTGTCGGCTGATTCGTCGGCTGGTTGCCGGTCGGCTGGTTGGTCGGCGTGGTCTCGGGCCGGCCTTCTCGTCGTCGCCGGAGGTGATCAGGAAGACAGCCGCCACCACCAGCATCACCAGCGCGACCCCGCCGGCGATCATCAACGGCAGCTTCGCCGAGGCACCCCCACCGCCACTGGAGCTCTTCTTACCCTTCGCCTTGCCGCCACGCCCGCCGCCGGACGACACCTCGGCCTCTCGAACCTGCCACGCCTGCCGCCCACCCCAGACGTCACCCCCACCCTCCTGCCCAACTCCCTGCTGACCCCACCCATCAGCCCCCGCCTGCTCCACCCCTCGCCGCCCCCAGCCCCCAGCCGCAGCTTGGCCAACGTCCTGCCGAGCCCCCCACCCGTCATTCCCGCTCTGCCCCCAAGCCTCCTGCTGGTCACCCCGCCCGCCGCCGGAACCCTGCCGGACAGCCCCGTCGTCCGCGGCACCCTGCTGGTCACCCCAGGCGCCCCCAGCGCCCCGCTGGTTACCCCACGCATCGGCAGAGCCCTGCTGATTGCCCCACGTGTCGCCGGAATCCTGCTGAACGGCCGCCGCGTCCGCGGCACCCTGCTGGTTACCCCAGGCGCCCCCAGCACCCTGCTGGACACTGCCCGCGTCCGCGGAACCGTGCTGGTTACCCCACGCGTCCCCGGGCCCTTGCTGACCTGCCGCGGTGTTGGCGGCACCCTGCTGGTTGCTCCAGGCATCGGCAGAGCCCTGCTGATTGCCCCACATGTCGCTGGAACCCTGCTGAACGGCCGCCGCGTCCGCGGCACCCTGCTGGTTGCCCCAGGCGTCGCCGGCACCTTGCTGGACACTGCCCGCGTCCGCCGCACCCTGCTGGTTACCCCAGGCGTCGCCAGCACCTTGCTGGACACTGCCCGCGTCCGCGGAACCGTGCTGGTTACCCCACGCGTCGCCGGGCCGTTGCTGACCGGCCGCGGTGTTCGTGGCACCCTGCTGGTTGCCCCGGGCATCGGTAGGGCCCTGCTGATTGCCCCACGCGTCGCCGGAACTCTGCTGAACGGCCGCCGCGTCCGCGGCACCCTGCTGGTTGCCCCACGCGTCGCCGGCACCGTGCTGGACACTGCCCGCGTCCGCGGAATCCTGCTGGTCGCCCCAGGCGTCGCTGCGGCCCTGCTGGACAGCCGCGGTGTCGCCGGAGTCTTGCGGGTTGGCGCCGGGCTGGTCGGAGGGGTGTCCCCAACCGGTGCCGGTGCCGACCTGCTCGCTGACCGCCTGCCATGGGTTTGCAGCCGCTTGGTCCTGGCCCCAACCTCCAGAACCCTGATTCGCCGCCTGCACGCCCCAGCCTTGCTGGTCGCCAGTCTGAGCCTGCTGTACCTCGTCAGGCTCGTGGTCGCCTTGCGGCAAACCCCACTGGCCTTGCGCGGTGTCCCCGGCCTGCACGCCCCACGCCTGCTGCCCCTGGGCAGCCTCCTGACCCCATGCCTGCTGACCTTGGTCCGCTTGCGCCCGTCGCGCCTGCTGGCCCTGGTCGGTCTGCTGTCCCAGGCCCTGCTGACCTTGCGCCCCCCGCGCCTGCTCACCTTGGTCGGTCTGCTGTCCCTGCGCCTGCTGAGCCTCGTCGCCTTGCGGCCCCCATGCCTGCTGATCTTGGTTGGTCTGCGGTTCCCATGACTGCTGAGCCTGGTCGGCCTGCGGCCCCGAGGCCTGCTGACCTTGGTTGGTCTGCGGCGCCCATGGCTGCTGAGCTTGGTCTGCTTGCGGCCCCCAGGCCTGGTGGTCCCGGTCGGTCTGCTGTCCTGGGCCTTGTTGGCTTGGGGTCTGCTGGGACTGGTTGGGGGTCTGCTGCGCGGTCCGGCCTTGCTGCGAGTCGTCGAGGTGGATGCTCCACGCCTGTTGGCCCTGCTGCTCGCCCCAGGGCTGCTGGGTGGGTGAGTGCTGGGCGTCAGGCTGCACGGTCCAGGCCTGCTGGATCTGTGTCGGGTCGTCGTCTTGTTGGACGCCCGAGCGCTGTTCGCCCTGGCTTGGCTCGGCGCTGGACTGGGCGGCCGGGTGCTGGTGGTCCGCCGGCTGGTCGTCGTCGAGGTGGATGCTCCACACCTGTTGGCTTTGGGCACCCCACGCGGACACCTGGGCTTGCTGCTGGCCTTGTGCCTGGGTCGCCTCGACCTGGGCCTGGGCGGCCTGACCCAGGCTTTGGTGTGCCTGCATGGGCTCGTCGGCCTTCTGCAGTTGGGGCTTTGCGGTGGCCGGGGGTTGGGTCCAGCTGACAGCCGACCAGCCTTGCGGCTCCTGGGTGCCGTCGGCGTCCGCCGTACCTTCAGCGGGCTCTTCCGGCACCGGAGCGAGCTTGAGGGTTCGGCCGTTCTGCGGGGTCTGCTGAGCTGCGGTTTCAACGGGTTCGTTGATCGGCTCATCCGGCAGCGGCTGCTGGGTCCAGTGCTCCGGGGGCGCCGGCGCGATCACCGGCGCATTCCAGGTCGCCCGCGCCCGCTCGAATGCGGTCAAACCGTCGCTAGCATCCTGACCCGCTGCGTTCGTGTCCTGCGCAGAATGACCGCTCTGCTCCGAATCGGCGGGCTGAACCGAGTCATCCTGCCCCCAGTCGGCCTCTGCACCCCAGCCACCCTGAGCGGGGGCCTGATCCTCCGATCCCCACCCGCCTTGCGCCGCTCCGTCGTCTCGAGGTCCCCAGCCAGCCTGCGCAGTGGAGGCGTCGTCCTGCAGGCCCCACCCGGCGTGCGCGGCTTCGGCGTCTTGAGATCCCCAGCCCTCTTGGTCGGAGGTCGCGGCGTTCTGAGTTCCCCAGGTGCCCTGGGCGGATGTTGCCCAGCCGCTCTGCGCAGGTTCGTCGTTCGGTGCGGAGCGGCCGCTGTGCGCGGAGCCCTCGGTCGGTGCGGACCAGCCGGCCTGTGCGGCGTCGCCTGTTTGGGCGTCCTGCCTCGACGTACCAACCTGCTGCGAACCCTGCGCCGACCGGTCGGGCAGCATCGTCCAGTCCGACTGCGAAGACGAGCCGGACTGCGAAGGCGAGCCCGGCCCGGAGGAAGATGCCTCGGAGGAGGACTTGTCGGCGTCGGCTGTTGTCGTGTTCGCCTCAGACGCCGCGTCGGACAGCTCGGAGAGGTCTTGCTTCTCGGTCCGGTTGGTCCATTGCTTCCCGTTCCACCAGCGGATGGTGTTCGGCTGGCCGGTCGGATCCGGGTACCAGCCAGCGGGAGGGTTGCTCATGCGTTCACCGTAACTTCAGCGCGTGTCAGCGGGGCGGCGGTTTCCCTGCCCTCAGACACCGTCCTCCTGACCCAGGCTGAAGGCCGCCTCCAGGTCGTGCGTCGAGTACGCGCGGAAGGCGATGTGCGTCTCCGTGCTCACCACACCGGCCACCCGGTTCACCTTCTCCGGGATGACGGTGGCGAGGTCGTCGTGGTGCGCGACCCGGACGATCGCGATCAGGTCGAGCCCACCGGTGACGGAGTACACCTCGCTGACACCGTCGATCGCCGCCACCTGCTCGGCGACCTCCGGAATGCGCGCGACGTCGGCCTTGATGAACACGATCGCGGTGACCATGCCGTCCTCTCCTCGAATCACGTCAACCCGCTGAAGCATAGTGCCGCCGGCCCCCGAACCCAGTGGCCACCAGTACGACGGACGCCCGGTACGACGCACCGACCGCCGCAGCCCGTTCCACGCGATCCGCCCGGGTCGAGCAGCCGAGGTCGGCCTCGCCCGTGGGAAGGCCTCCATTCGAGGAGCTCCAGTCGCCTGACCGGCTGCGTGCGGTCAGCCGACCCGGGCGGGGCCCAGTGGGCGGAGTCGGCGGCGGCGTTCGGTGGGGTGGTGGTGTTCGTCGGAGTGGGCGTTGTCGAGGCGGGTGAGGTGGCGGCCGGCGCCGGCGACGGGGCAGGTCCAGGTGCCGTCCATTTCGACCAGGCGGATCCCGGGCTGGTCGAGCCAGCGGAGGACGAGTTCGATCTCCTCGGGGGAGGCGGACGCGACCGGGCCGATCCCGGGCAGGACGGTTTCGGCGGAGGCGCGGAGCATGTCGAGGTACTTGCGGGGGTCCGTCCCGCGCGGGCTGATCCCCGCCGCCGCGAGCCGCCCGCGCCGGATCACGTGCAACTCCCACCCTCCGTCCTCGGTCCGCCGGGCCGCGCAGATCTCCGCGCATCCCGTCACCGACGCCATCCGCTGCATCCGCGCCGAACTCCGCACGAACGCACTCAGCCGATCCCGGTGTACGGCGGCGTCCTCGAAGCGCTCGTCCGCCGACAACAGGTCGATCCGCCGGTCGAGCGCCTGGACCACCGGAGTCGGGTCCACGGTCAGCGCCGTCCGCAGCGCGGTGACGAACTCGCCGTACGAATCCATCGAGATCCGCCCGTCGCACGGCGCCAGGCAGCGACCCATCTCGGCCAGGACGCACGGCGACAGCTGCGGGTGCCGCGACATCCGCGCCGTACATTGCCGGATCGGGAACGCCTCGTGCAGTGCCGCCATCGCCCGCTCGGCCGTCTTCCGCGAGCTGAACGGGCCGAGATACCCGGCGTCGTCGTCCCGCACCTGTTTCACCAGCGACAGCCGTGGAAATGGTTCGACGGTGACCTTCAGCCAGTGTTGCCGTTCCGGGAACTTCGACCGCCGGTTGTACCGCGGCTTGTGCTCCGCGATCAGCCGCAGCTCACGCACCTCGGCCTCGAGTGACGTGCCGCATTCGATCCCGCGGACGCCGGTGGCGATCCCGATCATCTCCCCGATCCGCGAACGGGTCTCGGACGCGGTGAAGTACGACCGGACCCGATTGCGCAGGTCCTTCGACTTCCCGACGTACAGGACCTCGCCGCGGTCGTCGGTGAACAGGTACACACCCGGTGCGTGCGGCAACGTTTCGGCCAGATGCCGTTTCGCCCGCACGGCCGGGGCGACCCGGGCCGAGAACGTCTGCAGGTCCTCCAGCGTCTGCACGCCGAGTGAGCCGACCCGCTCGAAGAGCCCGTGCAGTACGTCGACCGTCGCCCGGGCGTCCGACAGGGCGCGGTGGTTCGGCGTCGTCGTGGCGCGGAACAGCTTGGCCAGCGTGCCGAGTTTGCAGTTCGGCGCCTCGTCCGGCGTGATCACCCGGCGGGCCAGCAACGCGGTGTCGACGACGGTGAAATCGGGCCAGTCGTACCCGTGCACCAGGCTCTCGTGCTTCAGGAAACCCATGTCGAACGGCGCGTTGTGCGCCACCATCACGCAGCCCCGGGCGAACTCCAGGAACGCGGGCAGCACCGACTCGATCCGGGGTGACGAGGCAACCATCAGGTCGGTGATGCCGGTCAGTACGGCGATGAACGGCGGAATCGGCTCGGACGGATTGACCAGCGTCTGGAACTCGCCCAGCACCACGCCGCCGCGCACCTTGACCGCGCCGATCTCGGTGATCCCCGACTCGGCCGGCGCACCACCGGTCGTCTCCAGGTCGACGACGCAGAACGTGACGTCGCGCAGCGGCGTACCGAGGTCGTCGAAACTCGGCTGCACACCACGAATCGGCATGAGCTGGTCCGGAGCCGGGCTGGTCATGGCAACGACGCTAAGAGCCGCCACCGACAATTCCGCAGGTGACACGCGTGGGAGTCGACTAGGCTCTCTGTATGCGTACCCAAGCGACTACCGCGAAGCCGGCCCCGCCGCCGGGCCGCTGTGGTCTGCATCACTGGCCAACAGCTCCGTGCCAGGCCGTCGTTCGGGCCGGACTGCGGACCGGTGACTGAGGCAGGCACCGCCGCGAGCTCCGCCGCTACCTCTTTGCCCGAACCGGTCCGGCAACGGGTTCTCGCCCTGGCCGCGCAGGCTCTCGGCCAGTTGCCGCCGTCCGACATCCCGCCGCCGCTGCGCCGGTTCGCCAGTTTCGCGCCGGCCAAGCGGGCGAAGCTCTCGGCCTCCGTTCTCGGCCCCATCCTGGAGACCGACGACCACTTCCGCCGGCTCGCGGCCTTCCAGGTACGGCGTGAGCACCCGGAGCTCGGCGACGCCGTCGCGGAGGGCGTAGCCGTACCCGCCGCGGACCCCGTCGAGGTCGCGGCACTGGCCTACCTGCTCCGCCCGGACGACTGGGAACAGCATGTCGCCGCGGCCGCCGCGCAGGTGCCGGTAGAGGCGCCGCGCGCCGTCGAGGAGGCGGTCAGCAGGCTGTCCGACCAGCTCGACCAGGCGCGGACCGAGACCCGGCAGGTGCGCGAACGGTTGCGCGAACAGGTCAACGAACTGAAGGCCGAGAACGTCACGCTCCGCCGCAAACTCAACGAGGCACGACAGCGGATCACGGGTCTGCAGAGCGAGCTCGAGCAACGCACCGTCGAGGCCCGGACCGCCGACGAGCGGGTCGAGGCCGCGCGCGCCGAAGTGGACCGTGAGCTGCGCAAACTCCGCGCCCGCGTCACCGAACTCGAGGCGATCGAACACGCGGCCCGTCGTACGGCGGGACAGGAACGCGAACTCGCCTCGACGCGGACCCGGTTGCTGCTGGACACGTTGCTGGAGGCAGCGAGCGGGCTGCGCCGGGAGCTGGCGCTGCCGCCCGGGGGAGAGCTGCGACCCGCGGACACGGTCGCCGGGACGGAGCCGTCCGCTGCTCCGGTCGGGCGTACGGCGCCGGACGACGATCCGGCGTTGTTCGACGAGTTGCTGTCGTTGCCGCAGGTCCACCTGATCATCGACGGCTACAACGTGACGAAGACCGCATGGCCGAACTCTCCGTTGCACTCCCAGCGTCAGCGGCTGGTCACCGCGTTGGGCGCGCTGGTCGCGCAGCGTCGCATCGAAGTGACGGTGGTGTTCGACGGCGCCGAACTTTCGGGCCCGGTGCAACTGAATCCGCCGCGCGGTGTGCGGGTGCGGTTCAGCCCGCCCGGGGTCATCGCCGACGAAGTGATCAGGCAACTGGTCCGGGCCGAGCCGCCGGGCCGCCCGGTGGTGGTCGTCTCCACCGACCGCGAAGTTGCCGAAAGCATCATCACCCTGGGTGCCCGGTCGCTCTCGGCAACCACCCTGATCAGCCGCATCGCCCGCTCCTGAAGCCCTGATCCGCCCCTCCACTCGGCCCCGGCTGTTCCGGGTGGGCGGAAAATTGTCGGTGGGGGTCTTTAGCGTCCTTGGCAGCCGGATGCAAGTCCGGGTGCTTCCCCACTTTGGAGGACGTTGTGCTGATCGACTGCGACGCTTGTGTGATGAGAGGTCCGGGCTGCCAGGACTGTGTGGTCACGGTGGTGCTCGGCTTCAGCGCCGAACGGGCCGGCACGCTGCGGATCGACGACGACGAGAAGGCGGCGCTGGACGCGCTGGCCCAGTCCGGGCTGGTCCCGCCACTGCGCCTCGTCCACGCTGTCAGCAGCATCGAACCCGACGCTGCTGCCGAAACCCCTGACGGGGAAGGCGATACGGCCGTGGGGCTGGGGTGAGGCTTCGTTAATTTTCGATCAAACCCGAGGGGCGAATTGCACTGGTCACGAAACGGTCACTACTGTTACCTCTCGTTGCCTCAGGGTGTCGGCCGATCAGACCGACCGGGCAGCACGAAGCCGATGGGTGACCCGCCAGGTCCGGCAGCGTAGGTTCCGCTGCGGACGGCGTGGTCAATGGGGACGGCGCGAGCAGAGGAAGGGATCGACCGGGCTGTGTCCACCGGACGCATCAACCGCACCAAGGGAATCGCCCTCGCCGCCATCACCAGCACCGTTGTCGTCGCGGGCGTGATCTTCATCCAGACCGGCGCGGGCGCGGATCCGAAGCCCACCCTGGAGGAGGCGAAGCGGCAGGTCGCGGCGCTGCAGCACAAGGCGGAAGAGGCCGGTGAGTCGGCCAACGACCTGCGCGGGCAGATCAGCGCCTCCTCGGCCCGGGTGAAGGCGCTGCAGGCGGCCATCGCCAAGCAGCAGAGCCAGGTGGACGCGGTGAAGAAGCAGATCGGTTCGCTCGCGGTCGCCGGCTACCAGACCTCCGGAATGACGACGACGGCGCAGTTGCTGCTGTCGACGAACCCGGACCAGTTCCTCAGCCAGGCCTCCACCGCGCAGGCCTTCGCCGGCCAGCAGAACTCGGCGCTCCGCCGCTATCAGCAGGCGCAGGGCAAGCTCACCGACCTGCAGGCCAGTGAGCAGACCGAGCTCGCCGCGCTGCAGGCCGTGCAGGCGCAGCAGGACGCACTGAAGAAGCAGATCCAGACCAACCTGGACGCCGCCGAGAAGGTCCTCGACAAGCTCAGCGACGAGGAGCGGGCCCGGATCCAGGCGGAGAACGAGCGTGAGGCCGAGCAGGCCCGGGACGAGCGCCCGAGCCGCGACGGCGACCGGATGGACGACCTGCCGGTGCCGGCCAACGGCCGCGCCGGGATCGCGGTCCAGGCCGCCATGGCCCAGCTGGGCGACAGCTACGTCTGGGGTGCCACCGGTCCGAACTCCTGGGACTGCTCCGGACTGACCATGTACGCCTGGGGCAAGGCGGGCGTCTCGCTGTCGCATTCGTCGAAGGCACAGGCGAGCGAGGGCCGCCGGGTCAGCAAGTCCCAGCTGATGCCGGGCGACCTGGTGTTCTACTACCAGCCGATCAGCCATGTCGGGATCTACATCGGGAACGGCCGCATCGTGCACGCCAGTCGGCCGGGCAAGCCGGTGAAGACCGACCCGCTCGACCTGATGCCGTTCACCACCGCGGTCCGCCCGGGCTGAACCGCTCTTGACCTGCTCGCCGGCTCCGGGGTCTCGTCCCCGGAGCCGAGTCGTTTCACCACCGTCCGAGTGCTCTACTGTCAGAGGAGGCACGTAGAGTGTCCCGCCTGACTGGGGCAGGTGAGCAGCGAGGGGCCGAGGTGATCGACGAGCAAGGCGACACGGTGCCCCTCCCGGTGGTACCGCCCGCCGACGACCGCCCACAGCCCGCCGACCGCCCACAGCCCGACGACCGCCCACAGCCCGCCGGCCGCGCGGATGGCGGCCGGACGATGCCGCCTGGTTTCGCCCCGATCGTCCGGAAGATCGCGCTCGGACTCGCCGTCTGCCTGGTCGCCGGCGCCGGGTACGTCGGCCTGCGCCAGGTCGCCGACGCCCCGGCCGACCCCGGCGCGCCGACCACCGCACAGTCCCCGCAGACCTCCACGACGCCGGACGAGGCCGCGGAAGGGGTACGGCGTGCCAGCGTCGGCGGAGCGGTGTTGCAGAAGATGGCCACCGCGGTCGAGGAGGAGAGCCGCGCCGGGTTCCTGGCCACCATCGACCCGAAGGCGACCGGGTTCCGGGAGAGCGCCCGGACGATCTTCGCGAATCTCGCCAAGCTCCCGATCAGCAGCTTCCGGTTCCGCTACGTCAGCGACGACACCGCGGCCTTGACGCCCGACCGCCAGGCAGCGCTCGGCGGTTCGGAGTCCTGGCTGGCCCAGGTCGAGGTGTCCTGGCAACTCAGCGGCTTCGACGCCAAGCCGGCCCGCGAGACCCTTCCGGTGACGTTCGTCACGCGGGACGGTACGACGTACGCGGCCTCGTTCTCGGAGCGGTTCGTCGCGGGTCAGCGCCGGCCGATCTGGACGCTCGGCCCGATCGACGTGGCCAAGGGTGAGCACAGCTTGGTGATCAGCCTCGACTCGGAGGCTGACGCGGAGAGCTACGTCCCGGTGACGGATCGTGCGGTCGAGGCGGTCAGCCGGGTCTGGGGCCGGAACTGGCGGCAGAAGGTGGTCGTCTACCTGCCGGCCAAGCAGACCCAGATGGAGTTCGTGCTCGGCGCCCAGCCGAACACCTACACCCAGATCGCCGCGGTCACGATGGCCGAGTTGGACGCTCCGCAGGTGGGTGCGCCGGTTCGGATCGTGGCCAACCCCAAGCTGTTCGACGAGCTCGGCAAGCAGGGCCGCAAGATCGTGCTGACTCACGAGACGACTCATGTCGCGTCGACCGCGACCGCCTCGCCGGTGCCGTTGTGGCTGGCCGAGGGGTTCGCGGACTACGTCGCGTTCACCGCCGTTCCGGTGCAGGACGAGTCGGCGGCGAAGGAGTTGTTCAAGGCGGTCCGGGCGGGCAAGGTGCCGTCGGCGTTGCCGGCACCGGAGGCGTTCGCCGCGTCGTCGTCGGAGCTGCCCCAGGCCTACGAGTCGGCCTGGCTCGCCTGCCGGCTGATCGCCGAGCGGGAGGGCCGGGACAAGCTGGTGAAGTTCTACCGGGCCGTGCACGCCTCGAGGAGCCCGACCGGTCTGGCCGATGCGTTCGAGTCGGTGCTCGGCATGACCGAGCAGGAGTTCGTCGCCGAGTGGCAGCAGTACCTCAAGAGGCTGGCCGGTGCCTGACACGGCATCCCGCTGGGCACCACCGGTGGCCGCTGTCGTCCTCGCCGCTGCGCTTGTCGCCGTCATTGTCACCACGACGCCCTGGCACCTGATCGACGTACCCGAACCCGACGCGACGCTGGACTTCACCGCGGCCGAGATCGCCCGGCAGAACGCGTTCCGGCACGAGCTGTTGCCGTGGTCGACCACCTCCTGGGTGCTGTCCGTCCTGGTCCCGCTGGTGATCGGCTTCAGTCCGCTCGGGCGACGCCTGTACGACGTCATCCGCATCAAGCGCTGGTACATCGCCGTGCCGCTGCTGGTCGCCGGTCTGGGGCTGATCACCAGCGTCGTCACCTTGCCGACGGACGTGATGGCCGAGCGGGTCAGCCGGAAGTACGGCCTGTCGGTCGAGGACTGGGCGCTGTGGACCCGTGACCGGGCGGTCAACTGGCTGCTGATGTCGCTGGCCCTGGCGGTGATCGCGGTCGGCCTGATCGGGCTGGCGAAACGCTGGCGCACGTGGTGGTGGTTGCCTGCGGCAATCGCCGGTGCGGTCCTGGTGCTCGGTGTGTCGTACGCGTACCCGGTGCTGGTCGAGCCGCGGTTCAACGAGTTCACCTCGATGCCGGCCGGTCCGCAGCGCGACGACTTCATGAAGCTGGCCGCGGACGACGGCGTACCGGTCGAGGACGTGCTGGTCGCGGACGCGTCGAAACGGACAACCGCCTTGAACGCGTACGTTTCCGGCTTCGGATCGACCCGGCGGCTGGTCGTCTACGACACGCTGCTCAGGGACACGCCGCCGGCCCAGGTCCGGCTCGTCGTCGCGCACGAGCTCGGTCACGCCGCGGAGGACGACGTACTGCACGGCACACTGACCGGCGTGCTGGGGGCCGCCTTCGCGGTGACGCTGCTGAGGTTGTTGCTCGGGGCCCGGATGTCCGACCCGCGGCGGACCGCGTTGCTGCTGGCGTTGATCGCCGCCGGTACGACGCTCGCGTCGCCCGTGCAGAACCTGGTCAGCCGCCGGATCGAGGTCCGGGCCGACTACCACTCGCTGCGGCTGACCAACGATCCGGGGAACTTCGTCGCCATGCAGCACGACCTGGCCGTGACGAACATCTCCGGCCTGGACCCGAGCCGCTGGCGGTACTGGATGTTCGCCAGCCACCCGACCTCACCCGAGCGGATCGCGATGGGCCGGGCCTGGGCGGCCGAGCACGGCACGGCGGTGCCGCCGTTGGTCCGGCGATGACGGTCCTCGTCGTCACCAACGATTTCCCGCCGCGGCAGGGCGGGATCGAGACGTTCGTCCGGTCGTTGTGCGACGAACTGCCGGACGTCGTCGTCTACACCTCCCACTCGCCGGGCGACACGTCGTACGACGCGGGGCTGCCGTTCACCGCCGTCCGAGACCGTACGTCGGTCCTGCTGCCGACGCCGCGGATCACGAAGTACGCCGTACGGCTGATGCGTGAGCACGACGCGGATCGGGTGCTGTTCGGGGCGGCCGCACCGCTCGGTCTGATGGGACCGGCTTTACGACGGGCCGGCGCCCGCAGGATCGTCGCTATGACGCACGGGCACGAGACGTGGTGGGCCGGTGTGCCCGGTGCGCGCCAGGCGTTGCGGCGGATCGGCGACGCGGCGGACACGGTGACGACCGTGTCGTCGTGGTGCGAGCAGCAGATCGCGCCGGCACTGTCACCGGCCGCGGTACGGCGGATGCGACGGCTGACGCCCGGGGTCGACACGGACCGGTTCCGCCCGGGGTGCGGGGGAGACCAGGTCAGGAAGCGGCTCGGGCTCGAAGGAGTGCCGGTGGTGGCTTGTGTGTCGCGGCTGATCCCTCGGAAGGGCCAGGACACACTGATCCGCGCCTGGCCGCAGGTGCTGGCCGCTGTACCGTCGGCGATGCTGCTGCTCGTCGGCGGTGGGCCGGACCGGGAGCGGCTCGAAGGATTGGCTGCGGCGGTGGGCGTGCGGTCGTCGGTGGTGTTCACCGGCCCGGTTCCGTGGACCGACGTTCCGCCGTACGTCGACGCCGCCGACGTGTTCGCGATGCCGTGCCGGACCCGGCGGTTCGGGCTGGAGCCGGAGGCACTCGGGATCGTCACACTCGAGGCCTCCGCCACCGGGAAGCCGGTCGTGGTCGGCGACTCCGGTGGAGCCGGCGACACGGTCATGCACGGCGAGACCGGCTACCTGGTCGACCCCTACAACCCGGTCGCGACCGGCGTACGACTGGCCGAGCTCCTCACCGATCCCGCACAGGCTGAAGCACTCGGCGCGGCGGGCCGGGAATGGGTCCGGGCGAACTGGTCGTGGTCACACAGCGGAGCCGTGCTGAGGGAAATACTGGACATCTAGGTCCGGGAGTCGTGTACTCTGGCCGACATGCATCGGATGTCCCGACTTGCCGCAGCCGTACGAGCTCACCGCTCTCCGGCTGCCGCTGCCTGACATCCTCAAACCCCCACCGGCGACCGGAAACGGTTCGCCGGTGTTGTTGTTTCCGATGCCCGGTGGTCTCGTTTCCGGTCCATGACAGACAGGACCAGAGCCATGAACACCAACGGAACCATCAGCAGGACCTTCATCGACTTTTTCCTCGACCGCGGCCACGTTCCGACCACCGGGTCCACGCTCATCCCGCGACTCGGTGATCCGGTGCTCTTCACGACCTCGGGGATGCATCCGCTGACGCCGTACCTGGAAGGAGAGCCCCATCCGCTGGGGCGCAGACTCGTGGGCATCCAGCGATGCCTGCGAACCACCGACCTCGACGAGGTGGGGGATCCGACCCATCTGACCGTGTTCGAGATGCTCGGCTCGTGGTCGCTCGGCGACTACGGCAGCAGCCAGACCCTGCGCTGGGGCTACGAGTTGATGACCCAGGGCTTCGGCATCGACCCCGGTCGGCTGTACGTGACCGTGTTCGGCGGTGACGGTCAGGTCCCGATGGACCAGGAGTCGCTGCGGACCTGGCAGGAGCTTGGCCTGCCGATCGAGCTGACCACCGAGGACAACTGGTGGTCGAACGGCCCGACCGGTCCGTGCGGACCCGACTCGGAGATCTTCGTCTGGACCGGCGACGGTGATCCGGAGGGTTCGCCGAGCACGGACAAGCGCTGGGTCGAGGTGTGGAACCACGTGATGATGCGGTACCGCCGGCTCGACGACGGATCGCTCGAACCACTCCAGCAGCAGAACATCGACACCGGCCTCGGTCTCGAGCGGCTGACGATGCTGCTGGAGGGCAAGGACTCGGTGTACGAGACGTCGCTGTTCGAGCCGTGGATGCGGATCGTCCCGCGGCTGTGGCGGCTGGACGAGGAGTCGCAGCGGATCGTCATCGATCACCTGCGGTCCAGCATCGTGATCGTCGGTGACGGGGTGCACCCGTCGAACACCGGCCGCGGTTACGTGCTGCGCCGGCTGCTCCGCCGGGTGCTGACGATCCTGTGGCGCGACGACGACTCGCGGACGCTGTCCGACCTGCCGATGGAGCTGTTCGACCACACGCTGAACCACTTCCACCAGGGTGAACTGGTCACGCTGGTCCGCCGGATCCTGATCGACGAGGAGATCCGGTTCAGCAACCTGCTCGACCGCGGGCGCAAGGTGCTCAGCCACGAACGGTTCCACAAGTCCCTCGAGGACAGCGACTACGAGTACCTGCATGAGACCCACGGGCTGCCACGGGAGTTGGTCGACTCCCTCCTGCAGCCCTCCCTTTAGCCGAGGCCGTCCTCAGGAGCGCTGGGGTCCGGCGCTGTCACAGCGCCGGATCTCAGACGCCGGCGGGGTCCAGGGTGCGCGGCGTGTCGGAGTCGGGGATCTCCGGCGGGGCGACCTTGCCGACCGAGAACTGCGCCACGAAGGCACCGGCCAGGACGATCACGCCGCCGAGGATCTGGTTGGTCCGCAGCGTCTCGTTCAGCAGGATCCAGGCGAAGATGCTGGCGGCAACGACCTCGACGTACGCGACCGCGCCACCCACCGCGGCCGACAGCCGCTGCACCGCCGCGGCGCCGGCGAGATAGGCCACCACCGTGCTGACGAGGATCAGCCAGCCGGCCAGCACCCAGCCGGGGGCGGAACGATCGCCGATCGCGACCGTCTCGACCAGCGCGCGCCACGGGACACCCCACGGCGCGGAGATCGCGGTCAGCACCACCGCGCCGACGACACTCCCGGCCGCGGTCATCACCAGCGGGTCCGCGGCACCGGTCAGCTTGTCGATCAGGATGAAGTACGTCGCCTGGCACGCGGCCGCACCGAGTCCGGCGATCAGGCCGATCACGTCCAGCTTGAGCCCGGACCAGATCTCCACCACCGTCGCCAGCCCGACCAGCGCGATCGCCACCCCGACGGCCGCCGACCGGGGGACGGCGATCTTCTGCCCGAACTTGAGCCAGGCGACCACCAGCACCGGCCCGGTGAACTCGAGCATCAGCGCGACGCCGACCGGCAACCGGCTGGCCGCGATGAAGAACAGCGTCTGACAGCCGGCGATCCCGGTCAGCCCGTACATCGTCAGCGCTCGCCACGACGACCGGGCGGCGCGCAGGCCGCTGGCTCCGCGGAAGATCAGCACGAGCGGGACGAGCAGCGCCGCGGCGCCCAGGATCCGCAGCCAGGCGGCCTGCTGCGGGGTGAATCCGGCCCCGATCAGCGCCTTCGCGAACGGCCCCGAACCACCGAACGTGACCGCCGAGAACACGGCGAAACCGAGCCCCACCGACTTCGTGCTGTACATGGGCATAACACTCTCACGCCCATTACAGGGCTGTCGAGAGTCTGTCTCAGAGGACGTTCACCGCGCGGGCCGCGACCACCGCGATGGTGAGCAGCGAAACGGCCGACTGGATGCCCATCAGCGTCTTCACCCGCGCGCTCAGCGGCATCGTGTCGGTCGGGCTGAACGCGGTCGCGGCGGTGAACGAGACGAACAGATAGTCGGTGAACCCGGGGAGCCAGCGTTCCCATCCCGGTAGGTCGACCGTCATCTGCGGGAACAGCAGATCCGGTCGCTCCGCATCCCGCTCGTGCTCCGGCGCCCGGGCGAACGGTCCGCCCCGATCCACCTCCCAGTACCAGAGCGCGAACGCGACGACGTTCGTCACCCAGATCAGCAACGCGGCCTTGACCAGCACCGTCCCCCCGGTCGTGTCACCGGAACCCAGGTAGAAGATCAGCCCGCCCAGGTAGAGCGCGTTCACCAGCACGAGGACGCCGAGCAGCACCAACTCGACCGACCGCAGCCAGGGCTCGTCCCGGCGAAGGTGGAACGGGTTGGCCCACACCAGCGGCAGCAGCAGCGCCGCGCCGAGGGCCGGCATGATCCACCGCGGGAACGCGACGATCTCCGTCGGCACGACCAGTTGGAGGATCAGTACGGCGACCACTGCGAGCGAGGCCGGCCACCGCCGCGTGTGACGTGTGCTGTTCACCACTGCATTCTGACCCGGTCGCACTCCTGTCCGACGGAGGCATCGACGACCGCTTGTCCAACTTCGGTACGGCGGTAATGCACCTGATGACCCGTACGACGCCGGGCCGCCAACCCGGCGGCGTACAGCGCCGAGAGATGCTCGGCGACCGTCGCCAGGGCCAGGCCGTACTGCTCAGCGAGCGCACTGGTCGTCGCCGGTGGGTCCAACGCGACCAGGAGAGTCGCGCGGGTCCGGCCGAGTAGACGGGCGAGTGGATCCGGGGGAGCGGGGGCGTCCGACCAGAGCCGCGCGGCACCGCGGGCCGGATAGACGACGGTCGGCTGGTAGCTCGGGTCGACGACCATGACGAGGTGCGGCCAGGCGAAGACTCCGGGGACCAGGAGGATCCCCTGTCCGGTGAGCTCGCGGTCCGGCTCCCGGTAACGGGTGGCGACGAGGCGGTCGTCCTCCCAGGTCAGCGTCGGGTGCAGGTCGTCGAACAGTGCCGCCAGGCCGCCGTCGGTGAACTGCTGCCCGCGGTAGGCGATGTCGTCCTCGAGGACGCGGCTTATCAGCGGCCAGTCGGGCTGGATCAGCGTCGTCCACGCGCTCTCGATCTCGTCGGCGAGCCGCTCCCGGGCACCGGCCGGATCCTCGAGCATCCGGTCGATGACAGCCGCACCGGGATTGTTCAGCTCGTCGCGGCACCGGATCAGCTCGGTGCGCACCCGCTCCAGCGGCGTACTCCGGACCCGGGCGATCTCCGTCGCGAACTTCGCCCGCGAGGCCTTGGGTGGTGGTGTCAGGAAGTCCGGAGTGAAGCCGACACGAGGCTGCACCGCCTTCAGACCGGTCAAGTCCAGCTGAGCCGCCGCTTCCGCCTTGGCTGCTGCCCAGGGGGCGTAGAGCGGCCGGTGCCGCACGCCGTGCAGTACCCGGACCGCCGACATCGTCTCCCACAACGGCGAGGCCCCGAACCGGCACCGCAGCGCGTCGCCCTGCGTGAACCGGAGAACGGTCATCGTCCGGAACTTTCGGCCATAACCAAAAGTCTACGCCGACCCTGGTCGGGCGGACATCCTCAACGGGTGCGGAACTACCGAGCTCTCCTGCGCCTTCCGGGCATGCGGAGCATCTTCGTCGCCCACACCGTCTCGATGCTCGGCACGATCGCGGCCCAGGTCGCGTTGTCCATCCTCGTGTTCGAGCGGACGGGTTCACCGCTCCTGTCGGCCCTCGTCCTGGTGTGCTCGTTCCTGCCCTTCGCGCTCGGCGGGATCGCGCTGTCGTCGATCGCCGACCGCTTCCCGGCCCGCCGGGTTCTGGTGGTGTGCGACCTGCTCAGCGCACTCTGTGTCGCCGCCATGCTGATCCCGGACCTGCCGGTCGGCGCCTTGCTCGGGCTTCTCCTCCTGACCGGCATCATCGCGCCGGTCTTCGCCGGCGCCCGTGCCGCCGGCCTCGCGCACCTGCTCCCGGCCGACCTCTTCCCGATCGGCCGGTCGTTGCTCCGGGCAATCAGCCAGGTGAGCGTGCTCACCGGCTTCGCGCTGGGATCGATCGCCGTGGCCGCGATCGGTGCGACCTGGCTCCTCGCGCTCGACGTGCTCACCTTCGTGGTGTCCGCCGTCGTCATCGGTGTCGGAACGCCGTACACGCCGCCCGGGCAGCGAGTACGCAGTACAGTCAGCGACTCGTTGACCGGTCTCCGCTACCTGTTCACCACCAAACGGCTTCGCACCCTGATCGTGCTGACCTGGGTCGCGCCCGCTTTCTCCTCGGTCCCGGACGGTCTGGCTGTCGCGTACGCCGTCCAGACCGGCGCCGCCGCGGCGTCCGCCGGCGCTCTGTTCACCGGCTATGCGGCCGGCACCGTACTCGGCGAGCTCGTCGCCGCGCGGTTCACCCCTTCCGCGCGGCGACGGCTCGTCGTCCCACTCCTGATCGCCAGTCAGGTCCCCGCGATCGCCTTCCTGGCAACGCCTTCGGTCGCGGCGGCCGCGGTCCTGCTGGCGATCGCGGGTGCCGGGTACGCCTTCAACCAGGCCATCGACCCGATGATCCTGGCCGTCGTGGACCCGGCGTACCGAGGCCGCCTCTTCACCGTCCAGACCAGCGGTCTGATGGCGATCCAGGGTGTCAGCATCGCGCTCGCCGGCCTGATCGGCACCTTCGTCGAGCCGAACCTCACCATCGCGTTCTCCGGCATCCTCGGTACGACGGTCACGCTGCTGATTGCCCGTCGGGCACTCACCACGGAGCCAATCGAGCCCGTTCTCAGGCATTAGCTCAGGCCGCGGGTGGGCTTATCGTGAGGTCATGGTCGAGGGGGAATCGGCTGGGACCGTGGGTGAGTTGCTGGCGGAGCGACGCCGGCGGAGGTTCGTCGGGCGGCGGGCCGAGCTGGACGTGTTGAGGGACGCGCTGACCGGTGGCCGACAGCCGATTCGGGTCCTGTACGTCCATGGTCCGGGAGGCATCGGCAAGAGCAGTCTGCTGCGGATGTACGGCGACCTGGCCACGGACCTCGGGGTGAAGGTGGTGCGGATCGACGGGCGGTCTGTGGAGCCGACACCGGCTGCCGTGCGTGATGTCGCGGGAGACGTCGCCGGTGCAGCGGTGTTGCTTGTAGACACCTTCGAAGAGCTTGCCGTGCTGGACGACTGGTTCCGCACCGACTTCCTTCCCGGGCTCCCGGCCGACGTACTCACCGTCTTGGCCGGGCGTGAACCACCGGGTGCGGAGTGGCTCGCGGATCCGGGGTGGAGCGAACTGCTGCAGGTGGTTCCACTGCGGAATCTCGACCGGGACGAGTGCCGGCAGTACTTGCAGGCCAGGGGAGTGCCCGACGAATCGCACGATCGCAGCATCGACATCAGCCACGGGCACCCGCTCGGGCTGTCGCTGCTGGCCGACCTGGTCGCATCCGGCGGCGAGGCGGTCGAGGACCCGCTGACACCCGACCTGGTGGCGACGTTGCTCAGCAGCTTCGTGGACGTCGTACCGACTGGTTCGCAACGGGCCGCTCTCGAGATCTGCGCGCTGGCGCGGACGACGAACGAGGCCTTGCTGCGGGACGGTCTCGGCGTCGAGGACGCACGTGACCTGTTCACCTGGCTGCGAGGCCTGTCGTTCATCGAGTCCGGACCGGACGGGCTGGCTCCGCACGAGCTGGCGCGCGAGGCGCTGATCGCGGACCTGCGCTGGCGCGACCCCGAAGCCTACGACTGGACCTTCCGCCGTATCCAGGCCCATGTCCTCGGCCGGCTCCGCACCAGTACGGGCCGGCAGCAACAACGGTTCCTGTACGACGCGAAGTACATGCACCGCCACCAGGGCATCGGACGCGGCTGGGTGGACTGGGACAGCTTCGGCCGGCATTACCCCGACGCGGCCCGGCCGGGCGACCTTCCGGGGATCCTCGAACTGATCGGTCGCTGGGAGGGCGGGGAGTCGGCCGCGATCGCGGAGCACTGGTGGCGGCAGCAGCCGGAGGCTTTCCAGGTCGTGCGCGATCACACCGGCGGGCTCCGGGGCGTTCTGGTCGAGATCGACCTGACTCGGGCCACCGATACGGACGTATCGGTCGACCGCGGTGCCGTCGCCGCGCTACGCCATGCCGAATCCGCGATCCGTCGCCGAGCGGACGAGGTCGTCACTCAGCTGCGGTTCGCGGTCGACCGGGAGGCGTACCAGGACGCGTCGCCGACGGTGAACCTCGGCCCGGTGCTGTCGATCCAGCACTGGCTCGGCACGCCGCGGCTCGCGGCCGCGTACCTGACCTTCCATCAGCCGGAGCGGCGCGAGGAGTTCCTCACCTTCTACGAGATTCCGCGGGCCGTCGGAGCCGATTTCGAGGTCGGTGGGCGGAGCTACGGCCTGTTCGTCCGGGACTTCCACCGGCTTCGGCTGGACGACTGGCTCCAGGTCATGTTCGACCGGGACCTTGCGGGCGACCCGGGACCAAGTCACCAGCCGGCCCGAGCGGAACCGGTCCTGCTGTCCCAGGCGGATTTCGCGCAGGGCGTCCGAGCCGCGCTGCGTGACCTGCGTCGTCCCGACGCCTTGGCGCGCAATCCGCTGGTGCGGTCCGCCCTCGTCCTGGAGCGAGCCCAGGACGGTGACGCGACGGAACAGTTGGCCGCGCTGGTACGGCGTACTGTCGAACGGCTCGCGGACGACGAACGCGACCACAAGCTGTACCGCGTCCTCGACCGCACCTACCTCCGCCCGGCCCCTACCCAGGAACGCGCCGCCGAACTGCTCGACCTTCCGCTGAGCACGTACAAGCGGCATCTCAGCCGCGGTGTCGAACGCGTGATCGCGGACCTGTGGCACCAGGAACTCGAACACTGAACCTCGATCGAGCCGGGAATGACCTGGCCGGTGAGACCGGATCCGCCGCACGCTCCGTCTGAGCACAGACCTCAGAAAGGCGGAGCCCGATGCACCACCACAACCCAACGACCAGCCGGGCGTGGTCCGGCGATCCCGCGTACGACGTCTACGGCCGGCGGTACGACGAGGTTCTTCAGGAGTACGGCGTCGCGGTGAAGGCGTCCTTCGTCGACGGCGGACCGGCCGGACGGGTCTTCGTCGCCAAGACAGGCGCAGGCACGCCGGTGGTCTTCCTGCACGGAACGCCCGCAACCTCGGCCGTGTGGCTCCCGCTGGTCGCCCGGCTGAACGGCGTACAGGCGTATCTCGTCGATCGTCCTGGGCACGGACTGTCGGATCCGTTCGACTACGCGGGCGTGACCGACCTGCGAGCGCATGCGGTCTCGTTCGTCGACCGGCTGCTGGATGCTCTCGGGCTCGAGCAGGCGGTGCTGGCCGGCAACTCGCTCGGCGGTCTGTGGGCACTGTGGGCGGCCGCGGACCTGCCGACGAGGGTACGAGCGGTCGCGGCCCTCGGCGCGCCGCCCGGTCTCCTGAGTCCACGGGTGCCACGGATCTTCGGGCCCTTGTCGGTTCCGTGGATGGCGCGGCTGATCCAGCGCGTCGATCCGCCGTCACCACGCTCGACGCGGCGGTTCTTCCGGATGATGGGCGATCCGCCGGCGTTGCTGAGCGCAACCATGGTCGAGGCCTTCACCGAAGGACTGCGCTTGCCGAACGCCGAGTGCGGCGCGGCCCACATGATCCAGCGCTTCGTCGAGTGGCCGGGCCGGTTCGCCGACCGCCGCCTGTGGCTGTCCGCCGACGAACTGGCCGAAATCCGCCAACCGGTCCTGCTCGTCTGGGGTCCGGACGACTTCGTCGCCGGTCTCGACCGCGGAAACCGGGTCGCCGACGCGCTACCCCACGCGACCCTCGTCCCAGCCGGCACCGGCCACCTGCCCTGGCTCCAGGACCCATCGGCCGTCGCCGCCGCGATCAACACCTTCCTCCAGCGGCTCTGACCGGCCGGGTCACCTCGACGCGCAGGCTCAGCCGAGGCGAAGGCTCAAGCGGGTCCAGGGTATCTCTTCCTTGTCCCCGGACGTCTCGACGACGAGAAAGCTGAGGGCACCCGCGGTTGCGAAGGATTGATCGGTCAGGCCCAGATAGGCGGCGATCAGCCGGCCGGTCTCCCCGGCGTTCCAGACCGGGTCCTGTGTCTTCGCCTTCAGGCTCTCGTCGAGCCGAAGGGAACGAAGTTCCTCGATCAGCGGCGCCATCTGCGCGCTGTCGGTCGCCGGTACCAGGGCGCTGAGCCAGCTGGCGGCGACGTCGGTGGCGAACGGGTTGATGCCCATCGGCGGACCGATGACCCAGGACTGCCGCAGGGCCAGCTCGGCGGAACTGATCACCTCGTCTTCGTAGCAGAACAATCGCATGCCGATGTGCTCGGAGAACCCGCCGGGCTGGAGGGTGACCGGGACATAGGTCGGGTCCGAATCGTCGCGTGCGGCCTCCCGAAGGTTGAAGAACGACCAGAGGTCGGACGCGCGGAGCTCACCGAGCGTCGGTACGGCGGGCCGGCCCGACATCGCGGCCCAGATTCCCGGGGGGATGAAGGCGGCGACCAGGACGCGCTCGAGATCGCTGCTCGTGATGTGCCACAGGTCGCCGTGCCGTCGCGCATCGACGCCTGCGGCGTTGTAGGCCTTGGACAACAACGAATCGCCCGGCCAGGGGTCGTGGAAGGTGATGCCGTCGGTGTCGGCGGACAGCGCGGTGACGCTGTGACCGCTGCGGCCGTCGAAGACGAACAGCTGAACGGAACTGCGGGCCCGGTGGTTCAGCGCGGTGCGGACCAGCGGAACGAGGTCGCTCCTCGGCACCTGTGTCAGCGTGCTGATCCCGGCCGCCTCGATCCGGTCCTGGCCGAACGCCAGCAGACAGACGGGCGCTGGTACGCCGAACAACTGGGTCGTGCGCCAGGACTGTGCGAGCGTGGCACCCTTCGCCGGATCGCCGTACAGCTCGCGTTGCGCCGGATCCTCCACCAGTTGGTCGAAGGCCGCCGAGAGGATCTGCCACCACGAGGCACCGCCGGCCTCCGTCTCGCGTCCTGACCGGTCCATGCCGGCGCCGGCGGCTTCGCTCGCGCCACCGAACAGGATTTCCGACCTCGAACCGTCGGTCATCGGGCCCCACCCCCTGCGCATCCGAAGCGCTGACAGCCTGCGTTCAGTGTGGCACGATCTCGCTGTGGGTGGGCAGCGGCGACTGATGAGTCACCGCGTGGATCCGTGTCCGCATTGCTCCCAGGCGCCGCACGACTATGCCGTCGTGCTGCAGCGCAAGCCGTTGGTCTTCGGTGGCGGATCCGATCAGGTGACGATCGCGGTCCTGTGCCCGGTCACCGGAATGCCGATCGAGACGACGATCGTCGTACCGAACAACGAGCAGTTCGAGCGGGTCGTCCTGCCTGGACAGGGCGATCGGGCCGAGGA
The DNA here is from genome assembly GCF_054784135.1 of Kribbella swartbergensis. Taxonomy (NCBI): domain Bacteria; kingdom Bacillati; phylum Actinomycetota; class Actinomycetes; order Propionibacteriales; family Kribbellaceae; genus Kribbella; species Kribbella swartbergensis. Next base: position 170,327 of record NZ_BAAGPM010000022.1, on the reverse strand, counting down.
AGGGGACGGCATCAAACCGGCCGACCCCTCGCCGGTGTCCGGTGACCGCGATGCCGAGGAGTACGCCGAATGGGTTACGGCGTCCCGCACCATCGGTCTGGACTTCGGCAAGACGATGCTGACGACCAGTTCGGGTGCCGTGGCGGTGTACTTCGCCGTACTGAAGTACCTCGGCACCTCAGAACTGTCGAGGTCCTTCAGCGGCGTGCTGTCAGTCCTCCCACCCGTGCTGTTCCTGTTGGCGGCGGCTGTGTTCGCGGCTGCTCTCCGGCCGAAGCTCGCGCCCGTCGGAGAGGCCGATTTCGTCGCGTTCCGGGACCACCGCCTCCGGCAGCTCGGCAACTTTCTGACAGCCGGAAGCGCGCTCTTCGGCGCCGCCATGGCGTTGGCCCTGTGCGTGTACGCCGATGCCCTCGGCCTGCTGTAGGGAGTTCGGGGCCTGCTACTTCACGTAGAGGGCTTCGACGTCGGCTTCGTGTTTTTTCATGACGACGTGGCGGCGGAGGGAGAGTTTGAGGGAGAGTTCGCCGGACTCCTGGGTCCAGTCGGTGGGGAGGATGGTGAACTTCTTGATGCCCTCGGCCTTGGAGACGGAGTTGTTCGCCTCGTCGACCGCCTTCTGGATCTCGGCGATCAGGTCCTCGTCGTCGGTCAGGGACGCCACGTCGGTGGGCTTGCCGCGTTGAGTCGCCCAGGGCACGACGTTCTCGGCGTCGAGCGTGACGAGGGCCGCGATGAACGGCTTGCCGTCGCCGACGACCATGCACTGGCTGACCAGCGGGTGCAGCCGGATCTGGTCCTCGAGCACCGTCGGCGCGACGTTCTTGCCGCCGGCGGTCACCAGGATCTCCTTCTTCCGGCCGGTGATCCGGATGAAGCCGTCGACGTCGACCTCGCCCAGGTCGCCGGTGTGGAACCAGCCGTCGGCGTCGATCGCGGCCGCCGTCGCCTCGTCGTTCTTCCAGTAGCCCTGCATCACCTGGCCGCCCTTGAAGCACAGCTCGCCGTCGTCCGCGACACCGACCGTCACACCAGGAAGCGGCCGGCCGACGGTGCCGATGCGGATGTCGTCGGGCAGGTTCACCGACAGCGCGGCGGTGGTCTCGGTCAGGCCGTATCCCTCCAGCACGGGTACGCCGATGCCGCGGAAGAAGTGGCCGAGCCGGTCGCCGAGTGGTGCGCCGCCGGAGACGGCGTACTGGACCTGGCCGCCGAGGACGGCGCGCAGCTTGCCGTAGACGAGCCGGTCGAACAGCGCGTGCTTGGCCTTCAGACCGAACGACGGGCCGCCCTTGTCCAGCGCCTGCGAGTACGCGATCGCGGTGTCCGCGGCGGCGTCGAAGATCTTGCCCTTGCCCTCGGAGTGCGCCTTCTGGCTGGCCGAGTTGAACACCTTCTCGAACACCCGCGGCACGCTCAGGATGAAGGTCGGCTTGAACGCGCCGAGGTCCTCGACCAGGTTCTTCACGTCCGCGCTGTGGCCGACCTTGACCCGCATCATCACGCAGCCGACCTGGATGATCCGGGCGAACACGTGCGCCAGCGGCAGGAACAGCAGCGTGCTGGCGCCGGTCACGTCGAACAGGTCGTCGAGCACCTTCACGGCCGGGTTCAGCTCGTCCATGAAGTTGCTGTGCGAGATCTTGCAGCCCTTCGGGCGGCCCGTCGTACCGGAGGTGTAGATCAGGGTCGCGAGGTCGTCCGGCGTGACCGCCGTACGGCGCTTGTCGAACTCGGCATCGGTGATCTCCTGGCCGAGCACCGTGAGTTCCTCGACTGCACCGGCCTCGATCTGCCAGACCTCCCGCAGTTTCGGCGTCTCCGCGCGGGCGGACCCGACGACGGCCGCGTGCGCGGCGTTCTCGACGACCGCGGCGACGGCCTCGGAGTCGGCCAGGATCCACTGGATCTGCGACGCCGAGGAGGTCTCGTAGATGGGGACGGTGACCGCGCCGATGCTCCAGATCGCGTAGTCGACCAGCGTCCACTCGTACCGGGTGGCGCTGAGCAGGGCGACCCGGTCGCCGTGCTTCACGCCGGCCGCGATCAGGCCCTTGGCGACTGCGGTCACCTGGCGCGCGAACTCGGCCGCGGACACGTCCAGCCAGCCGCCTTCCACCCGGCGACTGAACACGGCGGTGTCAGGATGGGACGACGCGTTCGCCCAGACGGGGTCGCTCAGGCTCCCGGTGGGTGGCTCGGTCACAGCAGGAACGGTGTACTCACGCATCCGCGTCGTCTCCTCAGTCGGTCACGAATTGTCGACTTCCGGCGCACGCTACAGTCACCTACCCAGAGGTAGCCAGCTTCATGTGACCCAAGGAACAGGTGCTCGGTAGCAATGCCCACGCTCGACATCAGTTGCGACGACCTGGTCGTTGCTGATCCAGCCTACGTCGCCGAGCGCCTCGGCTCGGACACCCTGTGGCGCGAGTGGTGGCCGGACCTGACCCTGACCCCGTCCGAGCGGCGCGGTCTCGAGGGGGTCCGCTGGGAGGTCACCGGAGCCGCGACCGGTACGGCGGAATGGTGGCTCGAGCAGGTCCGCGACGGCGTGGTGGTGCACTGGTACCTGCGGGTCGATCCGGCGAGACCGGTCCGCGGCCGGGCGCTGGTCCGGCTCCGGGAGCGGTACGTCGCCCAGTACCGGGAGCGGCTGTGGCGGTTCAAGGACGAGGTCGAGTCGGGCCGCGCCGCGGGCGAGCGCCGTACCGGGTCCGATCCCGCGATAGTCTCCGGTGAGGAAACCGGCCCGCGGCAGTCCCCGCGGAAGTCACAGCACGTCCCGTCCCGGCAGCTAAGAGGTGAATCGATGGCGGAACAGACCACCTCGACCATCGTGGTGAACGCGACCCCGAAAGAGATCATGGCGGTGATCGCGGACTTCGCGGCGTACCCGGAGTGGGCCGACTCGATGCGGGAGACCGAGGTGCTGTCCACCGACGAGGCGGGCCGGCCGAAGCAGGTCCGGTTCAAGGTCGACGCCGGGGCGATCTCGGACGAGTACACGCTGGACTACACCTGGTCCCGCAACGAGGTGACCTGGACGCTGGTCGAGGCCAAGATGGTGAAGGGGATGGACGGCGCCTATGTACTGCGTGACCTGGGCGCTGAGGGTGGTGGGGGGACCGAGGTGACGTACCGGCTGGCCGTGGACGTGGCGATCCCGATGATCGGGATGCTCAAGCGCAAGGCCGAGAAGGTCATCATCGACACGGCCCTGAAGGGGCTCAAGAAGCGCGTCGAGTCCTGATCGCGGTGACTCGGGTACTGCTCTACACAGGTAAGGGCGGCGTGGGCAAGACGACCTCCGCCGCGGGGACCGCCACGCTCGCCGCGTTGCGCGGGCTGCGCACGCTGGTGCTGTCGACCGACGCCGCGCACTCGCTGTCGGACGCGTTCGACTCCGAGGTCGGCGGCGAGCCGACCGAGATCGACGACCTGCTGTTCGTCCAGCAGATCGACGCCCAGCGCAGGTTCGAGCGGTCGTGGGGTGACATCCAGTCGTACCTGCGGTCGGTGCTGCACAGGGTCGGGGTGGACCCGATCGAGGCCGAGGAACTGACCGTGCTGCCGGGCGCCGAGGAGGTGCTCGCGCTGCTCGAGGTGCGCGACCACGTCCGGTCCGGGCGCTGGGACGTGATCGTGGTCGACTGTGCGCCGACCGCGGAGACGCTGCGTCTGCTCGCGCTGCCCGAGGCGCTGAACTGGTACATGGACCGCATCTTCAACGCCGAGCGCAAGGTGATGCGGACGTTCCGTCCGTTCCTCAGTCGTACGTCGGGGATCCCGATGCCGGACGACACGGTCTTCGACGCGTTGCGGCGGCTGCAGAGCGACCTCACGGACATCCGGACGCTGCTGGCCGGCCCGGACGCGTCGGTGCGGCTGGTGCTCACGCCGGAGGCCGTGGTCGTGGCCGAGGCGCGGCGGTCGCTGACGCGCCTGTCGCTGTACGGCTACCGCGTGGACGGCGTCGTGGCGAACCGGGTCTTCCCGGCCGCCGGCGCGGACACCTGGCGGCGTCAGTGGGTCGCGGCGCAGCGCGGGATCCTCGAGGAGGTCGCCGACTCGTTCCGGCCGCTGCCGATCTGGGAATCGCCGTACCGGGTCTGTGAGCCGGTCGGCGTCGAGGAGCTGGCCGCTTTCGCCGTCGAGATGTACGGCGGTGACGACCCGTTCGCCCGGGCGACGGACGAGACCTCGCTGTGGGTGGATCGCCACATCGACACCGACGGCCGCACGTACACCCTGACCATGCCGTTGCCGCTGGCGTCCGCAAGTGAGCTGGAGCTGGCGCGCCACGGCGACGAGCTGATCATCACGGTCGGCTCGTACCGCCGGGTGCTGCCGCTGCCGGCCGCATTGGCCCGTGGAGTCGTTGCGGGTGCGCGGCTGGACGACGGCCGGCTGCAGGTGCGGTTCGCTCCGCGGGAGGTGGCGCGTCCGTTGACCTCCGACGTACCGACTGGCACCGGGCCGCTGGAGTCGGCGCAGGAGCTCGCACAGGAGCTGACAGCTGAGTACCACGCGCAGCAACGCGAGCGCGAGGCGGCGATCGGGGAGGGCCGTTGAGTAAGGAGCCGATCGGGTCTGTCGCGGAGGAGGCCGCCAAGCTGTTCGCGGTCCTTCAGAACGCGGCTGCCGACAACACCGGTACGACGACGCCGCCGCCGCCGACCGGTGAGCCGGAGCACGAACACAAGCTCGGGCCGGACTGCGTGTGGTGTCCGGTGTGTCAGCTGATCAACAAGGTGCGCAACACCAGCCCGGAGACGATCGAGCAGCTGTCGACCGCGGCGGCCCACGTACTCGGGTCGGTGCGGTCGTTGCTGGAGGCGGCCGCCGAGGCCGCCCGGCAAGCGCGGGAGGACGCAGCGTCGCGCTCCTCACGGCAGGAGGAGGAGCCGAGCCGGTCCCGGGTGGACCGGATCGACGTGAGTGAGGACCCCGAACCATGGGACTGACCATCGGCATCGACGTCGGCGGTACGAAGATCGCGGCCGGCATCGTCGGCCCGGACGGCGCGATCGTCGCGCGGACACATCGCGACACCCCGGCCACCTCGGTCGACGAGACCGCCGCGGCGATCTGCGACGCGGCGGCCGAACTGATCGCGGGCCACGACGTCGAGGCGGTCGGCATCGGTGCCGCCGGATTCGTCTCGTCGGACCGTTCGACCGTGCTGTTCGCGCCCAACCTGGCCTGGCGGGACGAGCCGCTGGGCGCCCGGGTCGCGGAGACGCTGAAGATCCCGGTCGTGGTCGAGAACGACGCCAACGCGGCCGCCTGGGGTGAGTTCGCCTTCGGTGCGGCCAAGGACGTCGAGCACATGGTGTGCATCACCGTCGGGACCGGGATCGGCGGCGGCGTCGTGATCGACGGTGAACTGCTGCGCGGCGAGCACGGTGTCGCGGCCGAGCTCGGGCACATGCGCGTCGTACCGGGCGGGCATCGCTGCGGTTGCGGCGCACGCGGGTGCTGGGAGCAGTACGCGTCGGGGCGTGCGCTGGTGCGGGAAGGACGTGCGCAGGCGGAGTCCGGTTCGCTGGCGGCCGCGCAGATGCTCAGCGTCTGCGGGATCACGGACCCGGCCGAGCTGACCGGGCCGATGATCACCCAGGCCGCCGCCACCGGCGACCCGTGTGCGGTCGAACTGCTCGACGACCTCGGCCGCTGGCTGGGCGAGGGCCTGGCGAGTATCGCGACACTGTTCGACCCGAGCGTCATCGTGATCGGCGGCGGGGTCAGCGCCGCCAAGCAGTTGCTGCTGAAGTCGGCCCAGGTCGCGTTCGAGAAGCACCTCCCGGCCAGGTCCAACCGGCCGCACCCGACCTTCGGCCTGGCCGAGCTGGGCAACGACGCGGGCATCATCGGCGCCGCCGACCTGGCCCGCCGGCCCGTGGCCCCGGCACGCGGATGACGGCGTACCGCCTGGTGAACCGGCCGGCGCGGGATACTGGAGCCAGGTCGGCGGGGGCTGAACGTACGGCGAGGAGGCTCGTGCAGTGGCTCTGACGCAGGCTTTGACGATCGGGATCGACATCGGCGGGACCAAGGTGGCCGCCGGGGTGGTCGACCCGGAGGGCAACATCCTGGACCGGTTGCGCCGGGACACGCCGACGAAGGACCCGAAGGAGACCGAGGACGCGATCGCGGACATCGTCCGTGACCTGGAGTCCCGGCACGACGTGATCGCGGTCGGCATCGGCGCGGCCGGGTTCGTGGACGGGACACGGTCCTCGGTGCTGTTCGCCCCGCACCTGGCCTGGCGGCACGAGCCGCTGCGGGATGCGGTCGAGCGCCGGCTCGGGCTGCCGGTGGTGGTGGAGAACGACGCGAACGCGGCCGCGTGGTCAGAGTGGCGGTTCGGCGGCGGTCAGGGTGAGAGCCACCTGGTCTGCGTGACGCTCGGGACCGGAATCGGCGGGGCGATCCTCAACGACGGCTCACTGCAGCGCGGGAAGTTCGGTATCGCGGGCGAGTTCGGGCACATGCAGGTGGTGCCGGGCGGTCACCGGTGCGAGTGCGGCAACCGCGGCTGCTGGGAGCAGTACGCGTCGGGCAACGCGTTGACCCGGGAGGCGCGCGAGCTGGCGCTGTCCGGTTCGCCGGTCGCCCACAATCTGCTGCGGGCTGCAGACGGCGATCCGCGGAAGATCAACGGCCCGATGGTGACCGAGCTGGCCAAGGACGGCGATCCGGTCGCGGTCGAACTGCTGGAGGACGTCGGTCGCTGGCTCGGGATCGGCCTGGCCAACCTCGCCGCGGCGCTGGATCCGGGCACCTTCGTGATCGGTGGCGGTGTGTCCGACGCCGGTGAGCTGCTGCTGGCGCCGGCGCGGGAGGCGTTCAAGCGGACGCTGACCGGTCGCGGGTTCCGGCCCGAGGCGCGGATCGTCCGTGCCGTCCTCGGTCCGGAAGCGGGCATGGTCGGTGCCGCCGACCTGGCCCGCGAGGAGGCGACCTGGCTGCGCCGCGTCCGGGTGAAGACGACCGCGGTGACCGCGAAGACCGCGGCGGGCCGCAACCGCTCCGGGCGTCTCGAACGGGCGGCGCGCAAGTCCGCCGGCCGCCGTACCGGGATGCGCGCCGCGACACCGGACGTCGACCTGCACCACGTTGACCTGAAGGGCGAATCCGAGGCATGAGGTCGCCTTCGGCCGGGCCTTCAGGCCGGGAGGCCCGATGAGCGATGGCCCTCGCGATGCCGTACTGCGAGTGCTGTCGTACAACGTGCATCGGTGGGGTGACGACCGGGAGGCGCTGGCCCGCGTGGTGAAGGCGTGTGCGCCGGACGTGATGCTGGTGCAGGAGGCGCCGACCTGGTTCGGCACCCGCCGGAAACGGCGGGCGATGGCGGCGAGTTTCGGGATGACGTACGTCGCCGGGTCCGCCCGCAACGCGATTCTGGTTGCCGACGGCACCGAAGTGTCCGAACCGCTGCACTGGCGGATCTGGCGCCCGTTCGTCCGCCGCCGGTTGCGGCTGATCGCCACCCAGCTCCCGGGCGGCGCGGTCGGCGGTCGAGTCGTCCTCGGGTCGATGCGGCTGGCCCTGGTCGTGTGTCATCTCGGCCTGCACATCCGCGGCCGTGAGCACGAATTGGAGCAAGTGCTCCGTGGCTGCCGTTCCTTCGGTACGCCGTACCTCTTGGTCGGGGACCTGAACGAGGAACCGGACGGGCCGGTGTGGAAACGCCTCGCCGAAGAAGGCCTCACCGACCTGGGCACCGCCGCCGGGCCGACGTTCAGCTCCGCCAACCCACACAAGCGCATCGACGGCGCCCACCTCACACCACCCCTCAAGGGCCGCATCCTCCCCACCCCAGCCACCCCCGAAGACCTGGCCGCCGCCTCCGACCACCTCCCCCTCCTTATCCAACTGACAACCTGACCTCGCGTGCGGCAGCCCACAGTGAGCGGGTGCATGGTGTGGGGTACGTATGGTGGTTGAGGGGCGATCGTCGCTTGGGTCCGGTCGCCGTGCCGGATGTGAGGAGCGTGGTCGTGAAGTCAATGGGGCGTCCTGTCGGGAGTTCTGCCCCGATGCCTCGGGTGGTCGCGTCCGCCGGCCGGCCGACCGAGGTGAGCGGGCCTTTCGTGTGCGGGTGGAGCGCTGTCGGTGACTGTGCGGTCGTTCGGGTGGCCGGTGAGGTGGACCGTGTCACGGCCCCGGCGTTCGAGAACGAGCTGAGGCACGTGATCACCACGAAGCTGCCGAGGCTGGTGGTCGACCTGCGGCGCGTCACCGTGATGGAGCCGGCCGGCATCGACGTACTCTCCGTCGCCCACGGCCTCGCCGTCGAGCACGGCGGCTGGCTGCGCACGTCCGGAGCGGCCGAGTGGTTGGCCGACCGGCTACGCACGGCCGGCTCGGACCACTACCCGACCCTCGCCGAAGCCCTCCCCGCCTACCGTCCGGCGAAGGCGGCCAAAACGCTCTAGGCCTTGCGGCGGTTGAGGAAGGCCAGCATCGCCTCTTGAGCGGCCGGGGAGCCGAAGAGGCTCGCCGAGAGCTCGGCCAGCTGCGTGCCGCGCGCGTCTATGTCGGCCAGTAGTTCGCGATTGAGGAGCTTCTTGGTTTCCCGCAGACCTTGCGGAACACCCTTCAGCAGCGACTCCACCACAGTCTGTACGGCGGAATCCAGGTCGTCGTCGGGGACGGTCAAGGTGACGAGTCCCAGACGCGCCGCCTCCAGGCCGTCGAACGCGTTGCCGGTGAGGAACGTGTACGCAGCGGCGCGGTCGGTCAGGCGGGGGAGGACGGTCAGTGAGATGGTCGCCGCCGCCAGCCCCAGCCGCACCTCGGTCAGCGCGAACGTCGAGTCCGCGCCCGCGACGCTGATGTCGGCTGCCGCGACGATGCCGATCCCGCCGGCCCGCACCGGCCCGGCGACCCGGGCGACGACGGGTTTGGGGTTGGCGACGATCGCCCGCTGGACGTCGACCATCCGCTGCGCGCCGACACCCATTCCGACGGTGGTCGCCTCGGACAGGTCGGCGCCGGAGCAGAACACATCGAGCGCCGACCGGATCACGGTCACCCGGACGGTGTCGTCGGCCCCGGCCGCCTCCAGCCGCTCCAGCAGTTCACCGGTGAGCTGCTGGGAGAGCGCGTTCTTGTTGTGCGGCGAGTCGAGCGTGATCGTCGCCACGCCGTCGGCGACCTCGAGGTGCACCAGTTCCGTCATGTGCTCATCAAACACCGCTGCGGGGCCCGGCGCTGTGGTCCAGGTCTACTTCTTGCCGTCGTAGTCGGGGGACAGCTCCCGGGCCAGGTGCTCGATGAACAGCCCGACGTCGGTCACGATGCCGCGGGCCTGGGACGAACCGCGGTCGGCCAGTTTGGTCACCGTGGCCGGGTTGATGTCGACGCAGGTGAGCGGGATCGACGCCGGCAGGATGTTGCCGGTAGCAACGGAGTGCAGCATGGTCGCGGCCATCAGGCAGTAGCCGACACCGGGCAGTTCGGCCCGCATCGCCCGCTGGCCCTCCAGTACGTCGGTGTAGACGTCCGGCAGCGGCCCGTCGTCGCGGACCGAGCCGACCAGCACGAATCTCTTGCCGTTCTTCACCAGCGCGTGCATCACGCCAGAGGTGAGCACTCCCTGCTCCACCGCCGCCTTGATCGAACCGGCCTTGCGGATGGTGTTGATGGCGCGGATGTGGTGCTCGTGCCCGTGCTCGACCCCGCGACCGCGGGACAGGTCGACGCCGAGCGACGTACCGTAGAGCGACGACTCGATGTCGTGGGTGGCCAGGGCGTTCCCGGCGAACAGGACGTCGACGAAACCGGCCTCGACCAGCGCCACCATCGCCGGGGCCGCACCGGTGTGGACAATGCCCGGGCCGCCGACCCAGAGCACCTTCAGGCCGTTCGCCTTCGCCTCGCGCATACCGTCGGCGACCTGCCTGACCAGCACCCGCTGCGGCTTCTCGCTGGACACGTCCGACTCCATGAAGCCGAACGCCTCCTCGGTGTTCGCCACGATCGGGGGAGTCACCCGGACCCCTTGGGCACTGGTGATGATCCTCATCCCGGCGCGGACGTCGGACATCGGGATGGTCCGGACCCGATCGCCCTCGACCAGCAGGCCGCAGTCCATCTCCGGGTTCTCCACCTGCACCCAGCGGCCGCCGAGCCGGACGCTGGTCGGCAGGTTGGTGGTCGAGTAGAACCCGTCCGGGAACACCCCGTCCTGGGTCACCTCGGTGATCTCCGGCGTACCGGGGTCGACCAGGTTCGCGCCCTTGGTCTGGATCCGCATCAGCAGCCGCTGCAGCGACTCCTCGTCCTCCGCGCCGACCGTCATCCGGACGGTGGACGGGTCGTCCTTGTCGTAGCCGAGGTCGAACTTGTCCAGCGTGTACTCACCGCCGTACCCGCGGATGTCGTCGAGGACGCGGGACAGCAGCCCCGAGTCCATCAGGTGGCCGGTGATCTCGACGGTCTCGGTGACCTGCACGGATACCTCCCTCGGCATTCGTCGGATTGTCCGACGATCTGCACTCTAGCGTGCCGGTGTGACAAATGCTTCACCCGGCTCGTCCGGCGCTAGACGACCGCGCCGTCGTCGGGGGTGTCGTCCGGCGGCAACCGGTCCTTCATCCGGATCACCAGGGTGAGGAAGCCGCCGATGAAGCCGGCCACCGCGAGCGTGGTGATCCGGCCGGTGCCGAAGTCGAGTACGGCGGCGGCGATCAGCAGCAGCGGACCGCCGATCAGGCCGAGCCAGGCGATCCGGCTGATCCAGTCCAGCCGCGGGCCGCGCGGCGGCTCCGGCGGGACGAAGTGGTCGTGCGGGTCGTCGGCGCGCTTCGGCGGCGGGTTGTCCGCCTCCTCCTCGCCGTCCGGTCCGTCGCCGATGATCAGTCCGGCCGGTACGTCGATCAGGGGCTCGTACTTCTCGTCGACGTCCTCACTGGCCGGCCACCGCGGCACCGGGGTGTCCCCGCCGTCGTGACCGGGTGCGGACGGCGCGTTGAACTGCTCGACCAGCGACTTCCACTCGGCGTCCTCGGTGCTGCGCTCGATCACCGGCCGGGCCCGGTCCACCGCGTCACTGTCGACGAAGATCTCCTCGAACCCCGAGGGGATCCGAGCCCGGGTCTCGGCCTTCGCCGGGGCCGCCTCGACCTTGGCCGCCGGCTCGACGGGTGTGCTCGCCTCAGCCGGCGCAGCGGCAGTCTCGTCGCCGGCCTCCGGCCGCTCGGCTTTGATCTCGGCGGCCCGCTCGCTCACCTCGCCGGCCGGCCCGGCCGCCTCGGCCGCCTCGGCTGTGGCGGACTCCGCCGGACGCGCAGAGCCCGAAGGAGTGCCAGGGCGCTCGGACGACTCGTCGGTCGCCGCGCTCCCCGCGGCGTCGGCCGCAGCCCGCGCCTCACCCGAACTCGCGCAGTACGCCGCGATGCCGGCTTCCGCCAGGGCGGTGAGGACAGGTTCGGCGACCAGGGGGTCGATCCCGCCCAGGGAGGTGTAGCCGGCGGCGGTCAGTCCGTTGTCACGCATCGGCGACCCGCCGGATGAAGGCCGCGGAGTCCGCGAAGATGCGCGGTGCGTCGTTGTCCAGAGTTGCCACGTGATAGCTGTCCTCGAGCAGGGTCTCGGTCACGTCGCGGGACGAGATCGAAGCCAGGACGGTCCGACCCGAACTCGGTTCCACCACGTGATCGACAGTACTGCGGAACATCAGCACCGGCTGTGTGACCTTCGCCAGATCGGCCCGGGTCAGCCGCCACAACTGCGACAGCGAGAGCAGCGCCCGCAGCGGCATCCGGTCGTACGCGCCCTCGTCGACGCCGGGCTTCTTGATGTCGTTCGAGATGCCCGGGAACGACGGAAGCACCCGCGACAGCATCGGCAGCAGCGCCAGTCGCCGGTCGTCGGTCCGCACCGACGGGTTGATCAGGACCAGACCGGAAATGTCTGCGCCGTGCTCCTCGGCCAGCCGCAGCACCAGGCAGCCACCCATCGACAGCCCGATCAGGAACACCTTGTCGTGCTCCTTGCGCAACCGCTCCAGCTCGTTGTCCAGTACGGAGTACCAGTCCGGCCAGCCGGTCCTGTTCATCTCCTGCCAGGTCGTGCCGTGCCCGGGCAGCCGCGGGACGGCGACGCCGTACCCCTCGGCCGCCAGGTGCTCCCCGAACGGGCGCATCGACTTCGGCGACCCGGTGAAACCGTGGCTGAGCAGGACCCCGACAGCGGCGTTCTGCCCGGATCCGGGGCTGCGGAACTCCTCCGCATGGCCTAGCACTGGCACGGTCGACTCCTCGCCGGTCACGGTCCTCACAGGCGGCCAGGCTCCGTCCCGCCTGCCGCACTAAATGGTCGCATCTGGACTGCACCCAGTCTGCATCCAGGTGATAACACCGTGAGCAACCTCCGGATTCCTGGCCGTGACATTGCCTGAGGAGGAAGCTGGAACGTAATGTCCTGCCGACGGGGACGCGCCGGAGCTGTCGCGACCGTCGCCACCGGCGGACACTGGTGCCGGACGAGGTACCGGCCGACGATGGTCGGTGGTGAGCGTGTCGGGCGAGTGACGGAGGTCGAGCCGATGCTGTATCTGTTCCTCAGACGGTTCTTTGTCGGACCGCTGGTGAAGCTGATCTTCCGTCCCAAGGTCACCGGGCTGGAGAACATCCCGACCACCGGCCCCGCGTTGCTGGTCAGCAACCACCTCGCGTTCTGCGACTCGATCTTCCTGCCGGTCGCCGTACCGCGGCAGATCGTCTTCCCGGCGAAGTCGGAGTACTTCACCGCGCCCGGGCTGAAGGGCAAGTTGGTCGCGACCTTCTTCCGGTCGGTGGGCCAGATCCCGATCGACCGGTCCGGCGGGCGCGCCTCGCTGGCCGCGCTGAACACCGGGCTGGAGATCCTGAAGAAGGGCGAGCTGTTCGGGATCTACCCCGAAGGCACCCGCTCGCCCGACGGCCGGCTCTACAAGGGCAAGACCGGTGTCGCCCGGATGGCGATCGTGGCCGGCGTGCCGGTCATCCCGGTCGCGATGATCGACACCGAGAAGCTGCAGCCGCCGGGCAGGATCTGGCCGAAGTGGTTCTACAAGGAGAAGGGCCGCCGGTTCCCGCGGCTGATCCGGCCGGGTGTCGCGTTCGGCAAGCCGCTGGACTTCTCCCGCTACGAGGGCATGGAGCGGGACCGGTTCGTCCTGCGCTCGGTCACCGACGAGATCATGTACGCGCTGATGGAGCTGTCCGGCCAGGAGTACGTCGACATCTACGCCGACAAGGCCAAGGAGCTGATCAAGGCCGGCGAGTCCGTCGACGAGCACGTCCGCCTCGGCGACACGAAGGCCAGCTGACACGCAGGAGCCTCACCGCGAGTGAGGATGGTCGGCATGGACGGCGACCTGAACGTGCTGGGCGAACCGCTGGAGGAGTGCGGGACCGATCCGGTGACCGGGTTCTACCGGGACGGGTGCTGCACGAGCGGACCTGAGGACCTGGGCAGCCACACGGTGTGTGCGGTGATGACGGCGGAGTTCCTGGCTCACCAGTTGTCGATCGGGAACGACCTGGTCACGCCGCGGCCCGAGCTGCGGTTCCCCGGGTTGAAGCCGGGGGATCGGTGGTGCGTGGTCGCGGTCCGCTGGCTGCAGGCCTACCACGACGGCGTTGCCGCTCCCGTCGTACTGGCGTCGACTCATGCCCGCTCGCTGGACACCATCCCGCTGTCGGTACTGCGGGAACACGCGGTCGACGTACCCCCGGACCCCGGCGCCCTCACCTGAGACGCTCACAGGCGGTCGACGTACCTGGCCTAGAGTTGAGCCCATGCAATTCGCGACGTTGAGTGCGGGGGAAGTGCCCGGGGTTCCGAGTCTGGACGAGCTGCGGGCGCTGAAGCCGCTGCAGCAGCCGGAGTGGCCGGATCCGGCCGCGCTGAACCAGGTGATCAGCGAGCTGCGGACGCTGCCGCCGCTGGTGTTCGCCGGTGAGTGCGACGACCTGACCACGAAGATCGGTGCGGTCGCGCGCGGCGAGGCGTTCATCCTCCAGGGCGGCGACTGCGCGGAGACGTTCGACGGGGTGACGGCGGAGAACATCCGGGCCAAGCTGCGGGTGCTGCTGCAGATGGCCGTCGTCCTCCAGTACGCCGCGAGTGTGCCGGTGGTGAAGGTGGGCCGGATCGCCGGTCAGTACGCCAAGCCGCGCAGCTCCGGCGAGGAGACCCGCAACGGCGTCACGCTGCCGTCGTACCGCGGTGACGCGGTCAACGGGCTGGAGTTCAGCCCCGAGGCCCGGATCTCGGACCCGCGCCGCCTGCGCGGTGTCTACAACGCAGCCGCCGCGACGCTCAACCTGACCCGCGCTTTCACCACCGGTGGGTACGCAGACCTGCACCAGGTGCACGCCTGGAACACGGACTTCGTGAAGTCGTCCCCGGTCGGGCAGAAGTACGAGCGGCTCGCCTCCGAGATCGAGCGCGCGCTCGCCTTCATGCGGGCCTGCGGAGCGAACTCCGAGGAGTTCCACACGGTCGACTTCTACGCGTCGCACGAAGCGCTGATCCTGGAGTACGAGCACGCGCTGACCCGGATCGACTCCCGCACCGAGCAGCCGTACGACGTCTCCGGCCACCTGCTGTGGGTGGGGGAGCGGACCCGGCAGCTGGACGGCGCGCACGTCGAGTTCCTGTCGACGCTCAGCAACCCGCTCGGGGTGAAGATCGGCCCGACCACGACGCCGGAGTACATCCGCGCCCTGATCGACAAGCTGAACCCGAAGGGCATCGAGGGCCGGCTGACCTTCATCACCCGGATGGGCGCGGGCAAGATCCGCGACGCGCTGCCGCCGCTGCTGGAGGCGGTCCGCGACCACGGTTCGCCGATCGCCTGGGTGTGCGACCCGATGCACGGCAACACCTTCGAGACCCCGAACGGGTACAAGACCCGCAACTTCGAGGACGTCATGCACGAGGTGCAGGGCTTCTTCGACGCGCACGAGCAGGTCGGGACCTGGCCGGGTGGCATGCACATCGAGCTGACCGGTGACGACGTGACCGAGTGCCTCGGCGGCGGCGAGGAGCTGGTCGCCGAAGACCTGGCCAACCGCTACGAGACCGCCTGCGACCCGCGGCTGAACCGGCACCAGTCGCTCGAGCTCGCCTTCCTCGTCGCCGAGCGGCTCCGCGGCGCCCAGGCCTGACCGGGAGCCTCGCGTGATCGATCTGCGCTCCGACACCGTCACCCGGCCGTCCGCCGGGATGCTGGCGGCGATGACCAGCGCTCCCGTCGGCGACGACGTGTACGGCGAGGATCCGACCGTCAACCGGCTCGAGGAGACAGTGGCCGGGCTGCTCGGTCACGAGGCCGGTCTGTTCACGGTCACCGGCTCGCTCGCGAACATCCTCGGTGTCCGCGCCCTCGTCGCCCCTGGCTCCGAGGTGCTCTGTGAGGCGAGCGCTCACATCGCCCGGGCCGAGCTCGGCGCACACGCGGCCGTCAGTGGGGTCACCACCCGCACCTGGAGCGCGCCGGCCGGGCAGATCGATCTCGAGCAGATCCGCGCGTTGATCGCTCCCGACCTCGGCCCGTACTTCGTCACCACGGCGGCGGTCTCGGTCGAGAACACCCACAATTTCGGCGGCGGCTCGATCCAGCACGCGTACGACGCTCTGGCCGACGAACTCGATGCCCGTGGCCTGCCGCTCCACCTCGACGGTGCGCGGCTGTGGAACGCGTCCGTGGCCTCCGGTGTGCCGGTGTCGTCGTACGCCTCCCGTGCGGCGGCCGCCAGCGTGTGCCTCTCGAAGGGGCTCGGTGCGCCGGTCGGATCGGTGCTCGTCGGGTCGGCCGAGCTGATCCGCGAGGCCCGGGTGTGGCGGAAGCGTCTCGGCGCGGGCTGGCGGCAGGCCGGCGTACTGGCCGCGGCCGGGCTGTACGCGCTCGAGCACAACGTCGAACGGCTGGCCGAGGACCACGCGAACGCGCGGCTGATCGCCGAGGTGCTGGCCGATGCAGCTCCCGGTTCGGTGAAACCCGATCAGGTCGAGACCAACATCGTCGTCGCCGACCTGGACGCCACCGGCAAGTCGGTGCCCGAGGTCGTCGAGGCCGCTCGCGCGGCCGGCGTACTGGTGGGCGGCGTCGGTCCGACCCAGCTGCGGGTGGTCACCCACCTCGACGCCTCGACGGAGGACTGCCGCACCGCCGCGGAAGCCCTGGCTCGCCTCATCCGCTGACAGTCGGGATAGGCTGCGATCGTCGGGGTCCGCAGCGTTCGGGGAGAGCCGTGCGAGAGATCGTCGTGTTCAGCGGGAGTGCCCACACCGGTTTGGCGGAGCGGATCTGTGCCGATCTCGGCGTAGCGCTGTCACCGGTCGAGATCCATCGTTTCAGCAACGACTGCCTGCAGGTGCAACTGCAGGTGAACTGCCGGCAGCGGGACGTGTACATCGTCCAGCCGCTCGTGCCGCCCACCCAGGAGCACCTGATGGAGCTGCTCCTGATGATCGACGCGGCCCGCGGTGCGTCGGCGCAGCAGATCACCGCGGTGATGCCGCACTACGCGTACGCCAGGTCCGACAAGAAGGACGCGTCCCGGATCTCGATCGGCGGCCGCCTGGTCGCCGACCTGCTGGTCGCGGCCGGTGTCGACCGGGTGCTGACGATGGCGCTGCACGCGCCGCAGGTACACGGGTTCTTCTCCGTCCCGGTCGACCACCTGACCGCGATCGGCGTCCTCGCCGACCACTTCCGCGGCCGGGACCTCACCGACACGGTCGTGGTCAGCCCGGACCTGGGCAACGCGAAGACCGCCACCCAGTTCGCCCGGCTGCTCGGGCTGCCGGTGGCGGCGGGCAGCAAGCAGCGGCTGGCCGACGACCGCGTGGTGATCGACGCGATCGTCGGCGACGTGTCCGGCCGGCGGGCGATCGTCCTCGACGACGAGATCGCCACCGGCGGCTCGATCATCGAACTGCTGGACCGGCTCAAGGACCGCGGCTGCACGCAGGCCGCGGTCGCCTGCACCCACGGCCTGTTCGCCGGACCGGCGGTGCAGCGGCTCCGGTCTCACCCGTCGGTGACCGAGGTGATCAGCACCGACACCGTGCCGCGGCCGGACGGCTTCCCCGAGCTCCAGGTCAGCTCGGTGTCCACGCTGTTCGCCGAGGCGATCAAGCGCATCCATGAGGGCGAGTCGGTCAGCAGCCTCTTCGACGGCGTCGATCCGACCCATGCTCCACCCCAACCCAAACTCCCGTTCTAACAGCTGGTCCGGCCCACGCGTGCTCCGCAGGCGCTCCTTCGTCGCTCCGTTCCTCACCCGCCCACTACGCCCGCTCCCACCCACCCCCCGGCTCATCGCCGGTGCATCGCATCCGGCTGCCGCCGGGAGTGCCGGCTGCGCCGGCGTTCGCGTGCTGCCGCCGCACACGTACCCGTCGCACGGTCCGCTCAGCCGTCCATGGGTGAGCGCCAGTGCAAGGCAGTCGATGCGGGCGGTAGCACGCGGACGGCGGCTCTCAGGGTGTCGTCAGCCCTCGCAGCAGGCTCGGTGGAGCCATTCGGGTTCGTGCCACCAGTAGGTGCTGTCGTGTGAGTGCGCCTGCTGGCGGGTGAGTGGTCTCGGGGCGTCCGCGGGTGGTTGCAGGGCTGCCGCCGTACGCGCATTGCCGGCGTACGGGGTGAGTAGCTCGTCGACCGTGTGCAGTTTGCCCGCGAGCATCACGCGGTCGACCGCGGCGGCTGTGCGGATGTCCGCGAGGGGGTCGCCGGTGACGAAGGACAGGTCGGCCTGGGCTCCGGGTTTGATCACGCCGAGTTTGTCCTCGAGGTTCAGCCACCGCGCCGGGTTGCGTGTCGCGGTCGTGAGGGCCTCGTACGGCGTGAAGCCGCCGGCCACCATGGCACGGAGGTTGGCGTGCAGCGAGATCGCGATGTTGTCCAGCGGGGTGTCGGTGCCGGAGATGACGAAACCGCCGCCGCGATGGATCCGCAGCACCATGTCCACGTTGCCGCGGAGGAGTTCCCGGGTGGTCACCCCGGCCGGTCCCTTGGCGGTGTTCACCTCGGCCAGCAGAGCGTCGTACTCCCAGGACGGGAACAGGGTGGTCGTCCGCCGGTCGGTCAGCAACGACGGATCGTCGACGTGCGCCATGGTCGAGTTGAACAAGGTCGGCGTGACGGACAGCCCGGCCTTGGTGAACAGCGTGACGACATCGGCGTACGCGCGTCCGAGCCGGCTGACCGTGTGCGAGTATCCGAGCCGGTTCGTCGCGCCGGTGTGCTCCATCCCGTCCATCCCGAGGTGCTCGGCCGGGTAGAGGTAGTGCGACGACAACTGCAGCCCGAGCCGGTGGACCGCGGCGATCGCTCGGCGCTGGTACTCGACCGGCAACCGCACGTACGTCTTCACCAGGTCGTAGGCGAGCCCTTCGACCCGGTCGATCTCCAGACCCAGTTGCCGCAACGACAAGGTCGGCCGCATGAAGTTGTAGTAGACCCGCGACCCGTCGATCGCCTCACCGGTCGCGAAGTAGCGCGGCCCGAGCAGCGACCCGTGCGCGAGCGCCTCCCGCGTCTCCTGCATCTGGTAGACCGGGTCGCCCGGCGACCGCGTGGTCGTGATCCCGTACGACAACCAGAGGTTTCCCTGCCGGGCACCCCAGGCCCGGCCACGCAGATGCCAATGGTTGTGAGCGTCGATCAACCCCGGCATCACCGTGAGGTCCTTCGCGTCGATGTCCGCCCGGCCCCGGTGCGGACGTACGGCGGCGATCCGCCACCCGTCGAGTACGACGTCCACGTCCCGGCGCAGCGTGGTTGCGCGGCCGTCCCACAACGCGCCCGCGTGGATCGTGACGTGCTGGTTGACCGTCGCGCGGCGCCAGTGCAGGTCGAGTTTGATCGTCTGCGGGCGGGATCCGTTGAGCGTGGTTCGACGTAGCCGGCCGTTGTTGAGGTAGAGCAGCGTCGTGCTGTCCTGCCAGACCGGTGAGTCGGTCACTTCACTCGTCACGGCCCGCGGCTCGCCGGTGAAGCGGCCGCGTGCGTCGACCGGAACGACGTACAGCAGACTCTCCACGACGAACGCGAGCCACTTGCCGTCGGGGGAGAAGACCGGGCCGTCGTCGCCGCGGGTGGCGAGCGACCGGAACGGCATCGGTTCGGCGTACTCCAGCGCGGTGGTCGCGACGTCGACGTACAGCAACTGGCTGGTGCCCTCGCGGAACCGCTTGGAGAACGGCTTGACCGCGGCGAGCACGATCGTCCTGCCGTCCGGTGACCAACTGACCCGGCCGGGCTGGAACAGCGGCGGTGTCAGCTGCCGGAGCTTCCCGGAGGCGAGGTCGAGCACCCAGGCGATACCGTCCTGGTCCTGGTACGCGACCTGCTTACCGTCCGGCGAGAACCTCGGCGCGGTCTGTGCCCCGGGCAACGACGAGAGCTTGCTGTCCGCGCCGGTCCGCAGGTCGTGCAGCCAGAGATCCGCGGTCCCGTCCCGATCGCTTGCGTAGAGCAACTTCGTGCCGTCCGGTGAGAAGTCCGGGTCGGAGTTGAAGTAGCCGTCGGCGACCAGCCGACGTGGTTGCCGCCGGCCACTCGTGGGCGCCAGCCACAACGCGTTCAGGGCCCGGAACGCGACCCACCGACCGTCCGGGGACACGCTCGGGCTCGCGATCCCGAGCACCGGCCGGCGGGAGGTCGACTCCAGATCCGGCGCCTTCGGCCGCGGCCGCTTCGCGGTCACCGGCACGGTCGCGACGAACGGTACGACGGTGTGCGCGCCGCCGACCTGATGACGTACGACGTGACCGTCGGCGGTGTAGTACAGGTCGGATCCCCAGGACGGCGGTACGGCGAAGACGTCTCTGCCGCTGGTGACTTTCTGATTGTCGACGACCAGATCGCACACCGGTCCGGCGAGGCGCACGTACGCGAGCCGGCCGGTGGGGGAGTACGCCGGGCCGTAGACGGTGCTGCCGGTCTGTGCCGGGACAACGGTCTTGCGCTCGCCGGTGCTCAGGTCGAGTTCGACGATCGAGGCGGCGTCGACGGTGAACGCGACCTTCGTGCCGTCGGGTGAGACCGCCGGCTCGGCTTCTTCGGCGGTGTCGTCGGTCAGGGCGACGATGGTGCCGTCGGCGAGGTCGAGTCGGTGGATGCCGTAGCTGCCGTTGCCGCCTCGGTCCGAGGAGAAGACGACGTACCGGCCGTCGGGGGTGAAATGCGGTTCGCGGTGGTCGTAGCGGCCGGTGGTCAGCTGCCGGAGGGCCGATCCGTCGGCGTTGATCGACCAGAGGTGGAAGTTGCCGTCGCGGTACGACTGGAACACGATCCGGCGGCTGTCCGGTGACCAGCGCGGCCGGGTCGCGTCCTGCAGGTCGTCGGTCAGCCGCCGGGCCTGGCCACCGGCGGCGGGGGTGACCCAGATCGCCGTGACCAGGTCGAAGGCGAGCCATTTGCTGTCGGGTGAGACGGCGACCATGAAGTTGGTGCCTTCGGTCAGGACGGCTTGGTTGGCGGCCGCGGCCTGTGCCGGGGCGGCGGTCGCCGCGTCGGGCGTGGTCGTCTGCACCGCGCCGACCGCGGCGAGACCGCCGCTGAGCTGCAGTGCGCGACGCCGCGAGATGCTCCACGAACCAGGGGTTTCGATGTCGGTGTGGTCCACGGTCGGTCCAATCCCTCGGGGGCGGTGGGACTCAGCCGTGTCCGGTGATTCCGAACGGCGGGGGACACCGGACACGACCTGTTCGAATCTGCCAGCAGCGTCGACGGCGCACGATCCTGACCGGCGCGTCGAGCGCCGAGCGGCCCCTGCGCTGCGACGAACGGCCGAACGTCTATCGTCTGCGCCATGCAATCGCTGTCTCCGCGGCTCAGGGCAGTCGCCGCCGCCGTCGTCTGCGTCGTGATCGCGCTCGGAGCGGCCCTGGCGGTCGACAACCGGCTCGATCGGCACTGGATCCTGCGTGGCGTGACGCTGTTCCTGGCGCTCTGCTGCGCCGCGCTGCTGCTCACCGACCAGACCCGCCGGATCCGCCAGATCGTCACCGCGGTCGGGCTGCTGATGTTCGGGCTCGTCTTCCCGGTCACCCAGACCACGTGGGCCACGCCGCCGGAGATCGACTTCGCCCTGGCGGTCGCGACCGACGCCGAGAACTCCGCGACGAAGCAGGCCCGCAGCGTCGTCACGGTCGAGGACGTGAAGGCGGCCGCCGAGGCGCGTGGCGGCGCCGTCGGCTCACCGAAGACCGAGCGGGCCCCGGAGGTCCGCGGCGCCGACACCTTCCCGGTCATCGTCCGCCCCGACCCCACCCAAGGCCGCCCCTGGGCCTGCATCACCTTCACCGGAACCCAGGCCAAGGTCCGCCCCTGCTGACCCTCACCGTTCGGACAAGGTTCCGCCCGCTGGTCCAGTTGATGGGCAATCGATTTCTTGGAGACCTGGGAGCGGCCTAAGGTCGCGGGTATGACTCTTGGGAAGCTGTCCGGAATCAGCGCGGTCGTCGATGTCGAGACGCGCTCCATCAGTGCGGAGAACCCCACCGGTGAGCCCGGCCAGGGCGGCCGCCGGACCGAGGGCACCGGCGCGCACGCGGCCCGCGACCTCGGCCAGGGCTGGAAGGTCTCGCCGTCGATCGAGATCGGGGCGGGGGAGACCGCAACGCTGGCGGACATCGCCGGGCCGGGGTGCATCACGCACATCTGGCTCACCACGCACGTCGACCACTGGCGCCGGCTGGTGCTGCGCGCGCACTGGGACGGCGACGAGGCACCGGCGATCGAGACGCCGGTCGGCGACTTCTTCTGCTCGGGCTGGGGCAAGTTCGCCCAGGTGAACTCGTTGCCGGTGGCCGTGAACCCGAACGGCGGCTTCAACAGCTACTGGGAGATGCCGTTCCAGTCACAGGCCGAGCTGACGCTGGAGAACACCCGCGACGAGCCGGTGGTCGTGTACTTCCAGGTCGACTACTGGCTGGGCGCCGTACCGGAGGAGTCGGCGTACCTGCACGCGCAGTGGCGGCGGAGCAACCCGCTCCCGGCCAAGACCGTCCACACGCTCCTGGACGGTGTGGAGGGCCCTGGACACTACGTCGGCACCTACATCGCCTGGGGAGTGAACAGCAGCGGCTGGTGGGGTGAGGGCGAGGTGAAGTTCTACCTCGGCGACGACGAGTTCCCGACGATCTGCGGTACCGGGACCGAGGACTACTTCGGCGGTGCGTGGAACTTCGACGTGCCGCACCTCGGCGGGTACACGGAGTTCAGTACGCCGTACCTCGGGATGCCGCAGGTGATCCGGCCGGACGGGCTGTACGCGAGCCAGCAGCGGTTCGGCATGTATCGCTTCCACCTGCCCGATCCGATCCGGTTCCGGGAGAAACTGCGGGTCGACGTCCAGGCGCTCGGCTGGCGGTCCGGCGGCCGCTACCTGCCCCTGCAGGACGACATCGCGTCGACCGCGTTCTTCTATTCGGTCAAGACCAGTACGACGCGACCGGAAGCCCCGACCCACGACGTGATGGAGATCTGCTAGGGGATCGGCAAGGGTTTGTCGAGAGCTGCGGCGGCGAGGATGACCAGGGCTGAGGTCCAGCCCAGCGGCGCCTCGCCGGCCGGCTGCAGGTCGCGATTCACCTTCTCCGGCAGTGCTCCGGTGCTGGTGCGGTAGTGATCCAGCCACATCAGCAGTTCACCGGCCGTCGAGCGATCACCACGGGCGGCCGCGCTCAAGGCGAACAACGCGGTCTGCGGCGTCCACGCAACTCCGTCCGCACGCCAGGCCTCGCCGGGGGTCACCCCGCCGTTCGGTTGGGTGAGTACGGCGAGCGCATTGTCGATCGCCTGGTCGACCACCGGCCGAGCCGGCGCGAACGGCGGTCCGAGCACGGTCACGATCGCGTCGGCGCCTCCACCCAGACCGATCGGCTCGAGCCCGGGTTCCAGGAAGCTGACCGCTCGTGCGCGGGTTCGTGGGTAGTCGGGCCCGAAGTGCCGGTCCGTTGCTTCGAGCAACTCGGCCAGCGCCGTGTTCCAGCGGGCGGCCTCGTCCGGATGACGCAGCTCGGTGGCGATGCCTACCGCGGCGCGAAGACCCGTCAGCAGTGGGGCGACCGTGCCGAGAGTGAGCTCGTCTTCCGGGCGTTCCCAGTAGTCCGGTGACGGTCCGGGCAGGCCGTCCGGCCCGAGTTCGGCCACGATCTGGTCCGCGGACCGGCGAACCAGCTCCCAGTACCTGCTGCCCGCCTGGCAGAACCACGTTGCCCACAGCACCCATCCGGATCCGTCGAGTTGTTGCTCGCGGCCGTCCCGGATCGCTTCACCGTCGGCGGAGTAGCGGGCTTCCCAGCGACCACTGGAGGGTTTGATGCTGTCGAGGAAATCCAGGACCCGGCCGGCCTCGGCGGTCCTGCCGATCGAGCAGTACGCCGCTGCGACGAACGACGCGTCGCGCGGCCAGACGAACCGCCACGGGCCGTCCCAGCCGGCCAGGGTCGCGCCGTTGGCGAGGGTGAGCGCGTCGAGGTCGGCGACCGCGTGCCGGACCAGTTCGCCGTACGGGCCGTCGAAGGTTGCCGGCGGCACCTTTCGGCCGGGGATGCCCTCGGCGACCAGTCGGGGCTGAGGGTTGCGCGTGAGGTTGCTCGCCGTACCGCCCGCGAGGAAGGCCAGCAGGACGACGATGACGACGGCCGGGAACCACCGGACCCGCCGAGCGCTGTCGTCCCGCATTGATCCTCCTACTGGGCCAGGTGCTGCACTTCGGCCTCGAACTTGCGCCGCGGTGCGAGTTCGACCAGGTACATCGCGGACAGCACCAGGGCTCCACCCACCAGCATCCGCCAGGTCACGCTTTCGGACCCGAAGATCACTGCGAACGAGGACGCGAACACCGGCTCCATCGTCATCGCGATCGCCGCCCGGGTCGGGGTCAGGTGCGCCTGCGCCCAGGTCTGGACGATCAGCGCCAGCGCGCCCGCGACCAGGGCCATGTAGAACACGCTGACCCAGTCACCGCCGGTGCTCGGTACGGCGAAGCCGCCGGGTAGCGCGCCGATCGCACAGACGCAGGTGATCACGATCATCTGCAGGGTGGACAGGCCGAACGCGTTCGACGGTGTGGACCAGGCGCCGAGACCGATGATGTGCAGCGCGTACAGGCCGGCCGAGGCGAGGGTGAGCAGTTCCCCGGTGCCCATGCTGAACCCGCGCAGTGACAGCACTCCGAGACCGATCGTGGCGAGGAACACCGCCACCCAGGCCCACCGGCCGATCTTGTGGCGCAGGATGACCGCGGCCAGCAGCGGGGTGAAGACGACGTACATGCCGGTGACGAAACCGGAGACGCTGGCCGAGGTGTGCCGCAGGCCCTCGGTCTGGACCAGTTGGGCGATGCCGTAGGTGATGCCGAGGGCGACGGCGCGGCCGCGGTCGAGGCGGCTCAGCCGGGCGAGCGCCGGCGGGTGGACCAGGATCAGCGCGACCGACGCGATCAGGAACCGCAACGCCAGGTAGTCGGCCACGTCCATCCTGGTGAGCAGGTCCTTGGTCAGGAAGAACGTGGATCCCCACGCCGCCGCGACCGCGAGCAGGGCCAGGACGGCGAGACGCGGGTGATTCACGCCGGACATCACATCAGACGCCGACCAGCCGGGGCAAAACGGCTCAGAGCACGGTGACGACGACCTGGCTGCCCGGCCTGGCCAACTTGCCGGCGCCCGGGTTCTGCGCCGCGACGATGTTCAGCCCGAGGTTGAACGGCGCCTTCTCGACCTTCACGGTGAACCCGGCCTCGGTCAGGATGCGCTGGGCGTCGCCGAGGCTCTTGCGCTTGACGTTCGGGACCTCGACGAGCGGCGGGCCCTTCGACACCACCAGTTGCACCTTGTCCTTGGCGAACAGCGTGCCGCTGTTGGGGGTCTGGCTGATCACCTTGCCCTCGGCGACTTTCTCGTCGTACTGGAGGGTGCGGGTGACGACGAAGCCGAGTTTGCGCAGTTCCTTGCTCGCGTCGCGGTACGACTTCCCGGTCGTGTCCGGGACCGTGATCGGCTTCCTGCCCTTGCTGACCGCGAGGTTGACGGCCGTCCCGGGTTTCACCACCGTGTCGAACTTCGGGCTGAACGCGATCACCCGTCCGGACGGGACGGTCTCGCTGTACTGCTCGTTGATCTGCCCGGTGATGAGCTTGATCGGGCCCAGCGCCCGCTTCGCGGCGTCCAGATCGAGCCCGGCGAGTTGCGGCACCCGGTAGCGCTCCGGGCCCTTGGAGACGGTCAGTCCGATCTCACCGTTCTTGCGGATCCGTTCGCCGGCCGGCGGGTCGGTCGCCATGACGTGACCCGTCGGCACGTCCTCGGAGAAGTCCTGGTTCGCCAGGGTGGTCCGCAGGCCCCACTTCTCGGCCTCGGCCGCAGCGGCTGCCGGAGCCATGTTCACCAGGCTCGGCGTGGCGGTGTAGCGGTGGATGCCGTAATACCAGGCCGCCGTACCGATGCCGATCGCGGCAGCCAGGATGACGATCAGTGCGATCAGTCCGCGGCCACGGCGTTGCGCAGGTGCTTTCACCTTCGGCGCGCCCGTGGGCCGTCCGTTTTCCACCGGTACGACGATCGTGTCGTGCCGCAGCACGTGGCCGTCCTCATCGTGGTCGCCACGCGTGTAGCCGTCGTCGTACTCGCTGTCCTGGCGGATCTGCTGGATCGGGATCGTCAGGTCGCCGGTGAGGTCCGGATCGTCCGGCAGGCCTTCCTCGAGCGCACTGCGCACCCGCCGTACCTGTCGGCTCAGCACCCGCGCGTCGGCGGGACGCAGGTCCCTGTCACGCGCCGTCGCGCGCTGCACGAGTGCGTCGACGTACGGCGGGATGCTCGGCTGCTCCAACGACGGCGCGGGGACATCGGCGTGCACATGCGCGTACGCGACCTGGATCGGGGTGTCTCCGGAGTGAGGCTTGTTGCCGGTGAGCATCTCGTACAGCAGGATGCCGGCGGAGTACACGTCCGACCGGGCGTCCGCACTGCCGTCCGTGACGAGCTCAGGCGCGAGATAGGACACCGTGCCCATCAGGAGCCCCTGGGTCGCCGTGTTTCCGGTCGCACTGACCGCGCGGGCCAGACCGAAGTCCGCGACCTTCACCACGCCGTTGTCGGCGATCAGCACGTTCTCCGGCTTGATGTCGCGGTGGACGATGCCCGCGTCGTGGGCCGCGGAGAGCGCGGACAGGATCGGTGCCAGCAGGTCGAGTGCCCGGGCGGGGGAGAGTGGAGCCTGCTCCCGGATCACGTCCCGCAGCGTGCGGCCCGGCACGTACTCCATCGCCAGGAACAGCGTGCCGTCGTCTTCACCCTGGTCGAAGACGGCGACCACGTTCGGGTGCGAGAGCCGCGCCGCGGCCCGGGCCTCGGCCACGAACCGGCGGGCGAACTGGGCGTCGTCAGCGAGCCCGTCGTGCATCACCTTGAGCGCGACCACCCGGTCCAGCCGCATGTCGAGGGCCTGGTAGACGGTGGCCATTCCGCCCTTGGCGACGCGCGTGCCCACACGGTACCGTCCGTCGAGCACTCGCCCGACGAGGCGGTCGCTGACCTGCGTGTCCACGTCGTCCGTCACTTTGCGGTGAGCCGCCTCTCGAAGCCGTCCTGCTCAGAGAGTGTAGATAAGGGCTCAGCGCGACCGCGCCAGGCGCACCGCAGTGGGCCCTAGCTCACCGTAACGGGTCCCAGCCACGCTCCAGCTGCGCCTTGATCCGGAGCACGTTCTTCACGTACAGCTTCGTGTCCGCGTACATCCCGTTACGCTTCACCCCGCCCAGGCCCTGGTAGTACCCCGCGATGGCGATGTCGAGCCGCGCGGCGCCGGTCAGCCGGTCCAGCAGCACGACTCCGGCGGTGACGTTGTCCTGGGGCCGGAGCAGGTCCAGCTCCCGCCCCACGATGGAGGAGGCGAACCGGCCGGTCGACGGGATGACCTGCATCGCGCCGATCGCGTTGGCGGGGGAGACGACGCGCTGCTTCCAGCCCGACTCCTGCCAGCCGATCGCGAGGGCCAGCTCCGGGTCGACGCCGTACCGCTGGGAGGTCTTCACGATGAGCGTGCGCATATGGGCCCGGGTGGGCAGCTTGCGGCTCTTCAGGATCGCGCGGTTGCGGTCGGCCTTGGCGACCACGTGATCGGGGTAGGTGCGGCCGGCGAAGGTGTTGTTCTTCTTGGACTTGGCCGGGGCCTTGGCCTTCGGGCGGATCTTCACCGGGATCTGCAGCGGCTTGCCGGCGTAGATGCGGTCGCTCGCGGACAGGCCGTTGGCGGCCAGCAGGTTCGCCTGGGAGCACTTGAAGCGCTTGGCGATCGTGGAGACGGTGTCACCCCGCTTCACCACGTACGTCACCCGCCCGAGCTGTGAGCGCCGCGGTGGGTGTGCCGTGGTGCTGGAGGCCTTGCCAGGGACCTTGAGCACCTCACCGGCGTAGATCGCGTTGCCGTTGCCGGGCAGCTTGTTCAGCGCGACCAGAGTCTTCACCGTGGTGCCGTACCTGCTCGCGATGTGGCTGAGGGTGTCGCCGTTCTTCACCTTGTACGAGCCGAAGCCCGGTGAGCCGGCGGTGATCAGGGCCGCTGTCAGCACCGGTACGGCGATGCCGGTCAGGACGCGTACGACGTTCCGCATAGTTCCATCTCCCCGTGTATTCGTCACTTGACCGTACGTGCTGATACGGATGTGACAACAGGGGCGAATGGGGTGCTTGTTACGCCTGTGATCCAATGTTTACAATTCAAGACTGAACTACATGCGTGTGATTCACAAGCTGATGCTTGCTGCAGGCAACCGAGGCGTCAGTCGAACCTGCTGCGCAAGAACGGCTTTCCCAGCTCCGGTACGTCGCCGGTGCGCACCGTGTCGGCGATGATCTGCGCCGTGACGGGAGTGAGCAGGACGCCGTTGCGGTAGTGGCCCGTTGCCCAGAGCAACCCGTCGAGGCCGGACGGTCCGACGACGGGAGCGTTGTCCGGTGTGGCCGGTCGGAGGCCGGCGATCGCCTCGACCAGTTCCAGCTCGTCCGTGATCGGCAGAACCGTCCGCGCGTCCCGCAGTAACGAGAACACACCGCCCGCAAGCACCCGCGTGTCATAGCCCAGCTCAGTGCTGGTCGCACCGACCACGAGCTCTCCACCCGGCCGCGGGACGAGGTAGACGGAGAAGCCTCGCGCAGTTGCCCGGACCGTGTGGTTGAGCGCGGGCCGGTAAGCCTCAGGCACACGCAGCCGCAGTACCTCGCCCTTCACCGGCCGCACCGGCGGACGCAGTTCCTGCGGTACGCCGTCCAGCTGTCCGGACCATGGCCCGGTCGCGGCAATGACATGCCCGGCGCGCACTGTGTCGCCGTTGTCGAGTTGTACGCCGACAGCCGTCGTACCTGCTGTGATGACTCGCGCCACGCGCCGGCGGACCAGGGTGACGCCGGAAACCTCGACAGCGCGGAGGAGTGCGGCTACTGCCTGCCTGTTGTCGACCGAGTGATCGCCAGGGACCCAGACGCCACCGGAGACGCCGGCAGCCAGCATCGGTTCGCGTTTGCGGGCGTCGCGACCGGACAGCTCCTCGACTTCCAGGCCGAGCCGTCGCTGGTAGTCCGCCAGTCTCCGGAGCGCTGCCGCGTCATCGACGTCGTACGCGACCGACAGTGTCCCGGTCTGGTGCAGGCCGGCTGACAGACCTGTGGTGCTCTCCAGCTCCGCTGCGAACGACGGCCAGGCCGCCACGCTGGCCAGGTTGAGCGCGAGCAGGTCGTCCTCGCCGTACTCGACCTCGGTGACCGGGGCGAGCATGCCGGCGGCGACATTCGACGTCTGGATGCCGGGTGTCGGGTCACATACCGTCACCTGGATACCGTCTGCGGCCAGCCGCCATGCGGTGGCGAGACCGATCAGCCCGGCCCCGACCACGACCACATCGGATGTGAGGCCCCATGACCCGCCGCGCGGCAGCGCGGCAATCGGTTCAGGCATGCCACAACCCTACGTCCGGCCGAACATGGCAGGCTTGGCGGTGTGACTGAGCACACCGACCGACTCCACGACGCCCGGCTGTACCTGTGCACCGACGCGCGGGAGAAGCA
Organism: Kribbella swartbergensis; assembly: GCF_054784135.1. Classification (NCBI taxonomy): domain Bacteria; kingdom Bacillati; phylum Actinomycetota; class Actinomycetes; order Propionibacteriales; family Kribbellaceae; genus Kribbella; species Kribbella swartbergensis. Next base: position 141,236 of record NZ_BAAGPM010000022.1, on the reverse strand, counting down.
GGGCGACCTCGAACAGTTCCTGGACGCCGCGCTCGGCGGTGGCGTGGACATCGTGCAGTTGCGCCAGAAGGACATGGAGGCGGCTGACGAACTGGCCGCGCTGGAGGTGTTCGCGGACGCCTGCAGGCGGCACGGCAAGCTGCTGGCGGTCAACGACCGTGCGGACATCGCCTTCGCCGCGGGAGCCGACGTACTGCACCTGGGGCAGCGCGACCTGCCTGTGCACGCCGCACGCGCGATCACCGGGCCGGAGCCGATCATCGGCCGCTCCACGCACACGTTCAGCCAGGTGAACGCGGCAGTCGCCGAGCAGGGTTCCGACTACTTCTGCGTCGGCCCCACCTGGGAGACCCCGACCAAGCCGGGCCGTCAGGCCGCCGGTCTGGAGCTGGTCTCGTACGCCGCCACCCGTCAGCAGCCGAAGCCGTGGTTCGCCATCGGCGGGATCGACCTCGACCGGCTCGACGAGGTCATCGAGGCCGGGGCGACCCGCGTGGTCGTCGTACGGGCGATCACCGAGGCGGACGACCCGGCCGCGGCGGCCGCGGAGTTCAGCCGGCGGTTGCGGGGTGCCGGGTGATCAACAACCCGAAGGCGGCCCGGATCGTCGCCGTGGTGGTGATCGCGATGCTGGTGATCACGCTCGCGGCCTCGCTCTTCGGGTGCGCCGCCACCAAGCCGGCGGCCAGCAGCACGGACCCGGAGAGCGGCCTGACGGTGGTCGCGGTGGCGGACCTGCCGGCCGAGGCCCGGGACACGCTGAAACTGATCGACCAGGGTGGGCCGTTCCCGTACAGCCGGGACGGCGTGGTGTTCGGGAACTTCGAGAAGATCCTGCCGACGAAGGAGCGCGGGTACTACCGCGAGTACACCGTGAAGACACCGGGCGAGAGCGATCGGGGCGCCCGGCGGATCGTGACCGGGGAGGGCGGCGAACGTTATTACACCGACGATCATTACAAGTCGTTCCGCCGGATCGCGGCGGACGGGGGGACCGACGGATGACTGACCTGGGCACGCTGCTGACCGAGGGCCTGCGACCCGGCGTCTACCGCTGGCCGTCCGCCGCCGGCGCGGACCAGGTACGCCGTGACGTCATCGAAGCCGGCTGGGGTTTCGTCCTGCTCGACACCAGCGAGATCCACGACAAGAGCGGCTTCCTCGATCTCTGTGCGACCGCCTTCGACCTGCCGCGCTGGTTCGGGCGCAACTGGGACGCCCTCGCTGACTCGCTGAGCGACCGGTCCACCGGCGAACCCGAGATCGTCCTCTGGTCCGGGCTCCACCACCTGCTCGAGCACGACCACGACACCGTCGACGTGGCGCTGCAGATCTTCGCCGAGGACACCACCGCGTGCGGTCAGCTCAGGGTCCTGATCCAGGAAGACGAGCCGGAGCCGACTCCTGACCTGATCGCGTCGCTTCCGGTGTTGTGAGGCCGGCACTCACCCCCGGAACCGCTCGGCCAGCTCGGAGAGTTCGTCCACGAACCACAGTGTGCGGCCGCGATTGCTCTCCCGGACCCAGTCGCGCAGCGGCTTGCTCGCGGCCAGCCTGTCCGAGATGTCGCCGACCACGGCCAGCCCCATCCGGTAGTTCACGAACTTCTGGGTGATCGCCCCGGCGTGACCGGTCCGCAACTCGAAGAACTCGTCGCCCAGCCCTGCGGCCGTCAACGCCACCCATTCGGCCTGATGCTCGTAGTGCGCCTCCGCGATGAGCTGGACGGCGTCCCGGTCGTCGGCCACCCGGGCGTCGCTCACGAACACCCGTACGCCGCCAAGCTCCTCCACCATGTGCACTCCTTGAGTTACCGTAAACAGCTCTATTCGGCTAAGTATAGGGAATTCTAAGGAACCTGCCGTAATCTAGAGGCTCACGACGACGAAGGATGCGGATGCCCCAGGAGCTGTATTCGGTCGAGCAGGTCGCCAGCCGGCTCGGGTTGCACGTCCGGACGATCCGGAACTACGTGCGCGACGGCCGGCTCAAGGCCGTCCGGATCGGGAAGCAGTACCGGATCGCCCGCGAGGACCTCGAGGCGTTCACCGGCACCAGCGCCGCCGCGCTGGAGGTGGACGAGCAGACCCGGCACGTGGAGGCGTCGAGCATCGTGCACATCGACGCGATCGACCGCACCGGCGCCGACCGGATCAGCACGCACGTGATGGGATCGCTCAATCAGAGCGGTATCGGCCGGCTCCGCGCCGAAACCGTCTACGACGAGGACCGCGCCGTACTCAAGATCATCATCATCGGCGACCTGGCCCCCACCGCCGAGCTGCTCCGCCTGATCAACCTGATGACCACGCCCTGAGCCCGCCCGCCTGCGCCCGCCCGCCGCGCCCGCGCCCGCGGGTATTTCAGCGGATATCCCCTCGAGTGTGCCCTTCTCCGCCTGTATCAAGCGGAAGAAGGGGCAACGTCGGGGGATGACCCCGACATCTCGGAGGGGTCGAAGGTGGCCGGAGGCGATGGGTCAGAGCTGGCGGGAGGTGGCGGCGATGGCGAGGTCGGCCAGGGCTTTGCGGGCGGCGTCGTCGGCCAGGGGAGCGCGGTCGAGGGCGTCGAGAGCGTCCTCGGTCCGCTCGGTGATCAGGTCCTCGCAGGCCTGGACTGCGCGTGAGTCCTGCAGGATCTCGCGCAGCAACTGGATCTCGTCGTCGTCCAGGTCCGGCCGGCCGAACAGCCGGTCGAACTCGGTCAACTGGACCTCCGAGGCGTGGTCGACCGCGTAGGCGATCAGCACGGTCCGCTTGCCCTCACGCAGGTCGTCACCGGCAGGCTTCCCGGTCAGCGCCGGGTCGCCGAACACTCCAAGCAGGTCGTCGCGCAACTGGAACGCCTCACCGACCGGCAGTCCGTACGCCGACAAGGCCTCGATCAACCGGCGATCCCCACCGGCCAGCGCCGCGCCGATGTGCAGCGGCCGTTCGACCGTGTACGTCGCCGACTTGTACCGCAGCACCCTCAGCGCCTGCTCCATGTCGGACACCCCGCTCGCCTGTGCGACCAGGTCGAGGTACTGACCGGCCGTCACCTCGACCCGGACGGCGTCGAAGAACCTCGAGGCCCGCGCCAGCGCGGTCGCGTCGAAGCCGGACGTGTGCAGCATCTCGTCCGCCCAGATCAGGCACAGGTCGCCCAGCAGGATGGCCGCGCCGATCCCGAAGCCGACCGGGTCGCCACCCACCCCGGACTGCTCCGACCGGGCTCGCTGCAGGGCCTCGAAGCGGCGATGAGCGGCCGGCGCACCCCGCCGTACGTCGGAGGAGTCCATCACGTCGTCGTGCACCAGCGCGCTGACGTGCAGCATCTCCAGGCTGGCTGCGGCGGTCAGGATCGGCTGCGCCGGGTCACCGCCCGCGGCCCGGAAACCCCAGTAGCAGAAGGACGGCCGCAGCCGCTTGCCGCCGCTGGTCGCGTCCCGGGCGGCCTGGACCTGCTCGGCCAGCTCCGGCCCGATCGCCTCCAGCCGTTGCTGCTGCAGGTCGAGGAAACCGGTCAGCGCACGCTGGATCTCGGCCGGGATGTCCACATCGCCATACACGTCTCGGAGCGTAGTCGGTGGCGGCACGACAGTGGACACCGCGGGTAACCTGTCGCCATGGCGAACGGTCTTCCCTCGAGGCTCCCCGGCGGCACGCCGACGATCCGTGAGCTGCTGGCGACCGGTGACCGTTCCTTCTCGTTCGAGTTCTTCCCGCCGAAGACCCCGGAGGCCGAGGAGGTGCTGTGGCGGTCGATCCGCGAGATCGAGCAGCTGCGACCGACTTTCGTCTCGATCACGTACGGCGCCGGCGGGACCACCCGGGACGGCACGATCCGGGTCACCGAGCGGGTCGCGCAGGACACCTCGCTGACCCCGCTCGGCCACCTCACCTGCGTGGCCCACTCGCGGGACGAGCTGCGGTCGGTGATCGGTGCGTACGCCGGGTCCGGCGTCCGCAACATGCTCGCGCTGCGCGGTGACCCGCCGGGCGGCCCGAACCAGCCCTGGGTCGCGCACCCGGAGGGCCTGAACCACGCGATCGAGCTGGTCGAGCTGATCCGGTCGCTCGGCGACTTCTGCGTCGGGGTGGCGGCGTTCCCGGACAAGCACCCGGAGGCGGAGTCGCTGGAGGCCGACGCCCGGGTGCTCGCCGCGAAGGCGGACGCCGGCGCGGACTACGCGATCACCCAGATGTTCTTCGGCGCCGACGACTACTTCCGGCTGGTCGACCGCGCGGCCGCGCTGGGCTGCGAGATCCCGGTGCTGCCGGGCATCATGCCGGTCACCAACATCAAGCAGATCCAGCGGATGGCGGAGCTGACCGGGATGGCGCTGCCGACGTCGGTCACCGACCGGCTGCTGGCGGTGGAGGACGAGCCGGCGGCGGTTCGCGAGGTCGGCATCGAGATCGCGACCGAGCTGTGCGAGCGGCTGCTGGCGGGCGGCGCGCCGGGCATCCACTTCATCACGCTCAACCGCTCGACGGCCACCCGCCAGGTGCTCCTCAACCTCCGCTCGTCCGTCGTGTCCTGAACCAGGTCTCCAGCCGTATCCTGTGCGGATGGCTGACCCGTCGGACCTGCTGATCGATCGCACCCTCGTCCTGCTCCGGCACGCCAAGGCGGTCCCGCCCGAGTCGATGCCGGACCTGGAGCGCCCGCTGGCCGACCGCGGCCGGGCCGACGCACGCGCGGCCGGCCGCTATCTGGTTGCCCAAGGCATCGAGGCCGACCTGGTCCTGTGCTCGCCGTCGCAGCGCACCCGCGAGACCTGGCAGTACGCCGCCGAGGCCGGTGCTACCGCGACCGACGTCTGGTACGACCGCCGCATCTACAACGCCGACACGGACGAACTCCTCGACGTCATCCACGAGGTGCCGACCGAGGCCCGCACGGTCATCCTGGTCGGCCACGCCCCCGGCGTACCGTGGCTGGCCGACGAACTCGCCCTCGACGGCACCAGCCCCGAACGCGTCGAGCTCACGCAGAAGTACCCGACCTCCGGTCTGGCCGTGCTGCATCTCACCTGCCGCTGGTCCGACCTCGCGGCCGACGACGCCGACCTCGTCTCGTACGTCGTACCTCGCGGCTAAGGCAGCCAGTCGGTGGTGCTGTTGACGGTGACGAGTCGCTGAGTCGCCCGGGTCAGCACGACGTACAGGGCTCGTACGCCGCCCAGCGTGTCGGCGACGATCCGGTCCGGCTCGACGACGACCACCGCGTCGTACTCGAGGCCCTTCGACTCCAGCGGGCTCACCGCGACGACGCGCGGGTCACCGATCTCGGCGAGCACCGGGTCGACGGCCGGGCGGAGCTTCGGCGGCACGATCACACCCACTGTGCCCTCGACCAGCTGCAGCAGCTCGACCGCCGCATCCCCGGCGGTCTCGGCAACCTTGCCGTTGTCAACGATCCGGTGCTCGGGCTCCACGCCGGTACGGCGGACCGCGTCCGGCAGGTCCGCATCGGGCAGGGACTGCCGGATCACGTCTCCCGCGAACGCGTAGATCTCGGCCGAGTTCCGGTAGTTCGTCGACAGCCGGAACGTGTGCCGCTGCAGGTGCGACAACATCGAGTCCATCGCCGCGCGAGCCTCCTCCGGGTCCGGCCACGAGCTCTGCGCCGGGTCTCCGACGATCGTCCAGCTGGCCTGCGGACCACGCCGGGTCACCATCCGCCATTGCATGGGGGAGAGGTCCTGTGCCTCGTCCACCAGGACGTGCGCGTACTCCTCCGCCTCCTCGGCTTCCCTTGCGGCCACAGCCCGGGCCTGACGCTCGGACGTGGTGAGCACCTCGTTGACGCCGTCCGACAGACCCTCCAGCCAGTCGAACTCCTCGTCCTTCGTCTCAGCGACCGGTGCGCGGCCGAGCAGCGTGCTCAGCTCGTCCAGCAGGGCGACGTCGGCAATGGTGAACTCAGCCGTGTTGCGGATCGCTGCCGCGAGCGTGTCGATCTCTGCCGGCGTCAGGTCGTTGCGGGCCCACCTCTGCAACCGCCGTGGGTCACCGAGCCAGCGCAGTACGGTCTCTGGCGTCAGCACCGGCCACCACTGGCTGAAGAACGTCCTGAACGCAGGGGTTTCGGTGACCTGGTCGCCGAAGGCCTCGCGGTCGCCGTACACCCCGTTGCGCAGGTCATCGGGGAACCGCGTCCACAGCGCGGCGACCAGACCCTTGCGTGCCTCAGCGGCCGCTCTGTTGCGTGGTGTCCGGCGCAATGCGTTCCGCCGTACGTTGTCCAACTGGTTGGCGTCCAGCTCGATCGTGGCGCCGCCGATGAAGACGCGCAGCGTCGTGGGGGCGTTGGGGACGCGATCACGGGCAGCACGCGACAGTACGTTGCGCATGCGCAGAGAGCCCTTGATCGCGGCCACATCGGCCTCGTCGACCGCAGTGGCCTTGATGCCGTCCACCATCTCGCCCACAGCTCGCAGCGACACGGTGTTCTCACCCAGGCTGGGCAGCACTCGCTCGATGTAGGCCATGAACGCGGCGGACGGTCCGACGACCAGTACGCCGCCACGCTCGAACCGCCTGCGGTCGCTGTACAGCAGGTACGCCGCACGGTGCAGGGCGACCACGGTCTTACCCGTACCAGGACCACCACCGATGACGGTGACACCGCGGGCAGGGGCCCGGATCGCCTTGTCCTGCTCGGCCTGGATGGTGGCGACGATGTCCCGCATGGTGTGGCCGCGGGCCCGCGACAGGGACGCCATCAGTGCGCCCTCGCCCATCACCGGCAGGTCCTCGGGCGCCCGCTCCGGGGCCAGCAGGTCGTCCTCGAGCCCGATGATCCGCGCGCCCTTGTTGCGCAGTACGCGGCGCCGGACGACCTTCAGCCGCCCGGTCGAGGTGGCGCGGTAGAACGGCTCGGCGGCCGGGGCGCGCCAGTCGATCACCAGCGGCTCGTACTCCGCGTCGCGGACCCCGATCCGGCCGATGTACAGCTTCTCGAGGTCGGCCGCGGTCTCCGCGGCCGGCTGGTCGTCGCCGCGGTCGGAGTCGAGCCGGCCGAAGACGAGACCCTCGTGCTCGGCGTCCAGCTCGGCGATCCGCCGGGCCGCCGCGAACACCAGCACGTCCCGCTCGTACAGCCCGGTCTGCTCCTCCTCACGGACCCGGCCGACGTTCTGCGCCTGCCCGCGTTGGTGCCCTTCGACCGCGATCCGGGACGCTGACCGGGCCGCCTCCGCGACCCGCTCGTACACCCGGTCGACGTGTTGCTGCTCAGCCGCCAGCTCGGCGTGCTCGACGTTCTCGCGATCGGCCGACGTGGGGGATTGATCCACCGAGGTCCTCTCTACTGCCGGGCAGCTACCCCGACATGGAACACATGAACAATCAATCCTACGTGCGCCGGGTTCCCGATCCGTACCCGGTCTCAGGCCTTCCCGACCGCGTCGGCGACGATCGCCGCGCCCAAGGTGGTGGCCGGTACGCCGGAGCCCGGGTGGGCGCCCGCACCGACGCAGTACAGGCCCTTGACCGGCGAGATGTTCGCCGCCCGCCGGCGGGCCGTCCGGTACCCCTCCCAGGCCACACCGGCCCACCAGGACGGTGACGTGTGGCGCGACACCACCTTGTCCCGGACGTGCAATCCACGAGCCACCAGGAGGTCGAGTACGTCGTCCGTCGGGTAGCCGTGGACCAGCACTGACCACGCCTGGTGCCCGGCCGGTGCCTGTCCACCGGTTCGTATGACGACGGTCGGCGTACCGTGCAACACAGTCTCGAACGGCAGGCTCGGCTGTGGCTCCCGCAACCCGAGGTGTACGACGTACGCCGCCTGTGCCTGGTGTGTCGACTCCACCCGCTTGCGCACCTTCTTGGCCGCCGGGTCGTCGACGAGCTGCCCGTAGAGCTCACGCGGGTCGATGTCGCTCACCACGATGTCCGCCGGTAGCTCGGATCCATCGGCCAGCCGTACGCCGGTCACAGCGCCTTGTGACGTGGTGACTGCCACGACCTCGGCTCCTGTCCGTACATCGACCTTCCGCTCGTTCGCCCGTTGCGCCAAGGCGTCAGCGAGCGCGCCGAAACCGCCTTCTATCGTCCAGCGGCCGAAGGTGCGTTCCAGATACGACCACACACCGACGTACCCGGGTGTGAGCTTCGCGTCCGAACCACTTTGTGCTGCGTAGAGCCGGAGTACCGCACGTGCCCTGTCGTCATCCAGCTGGCGCTGTGCGACCCGCTCCAGCGACTGCCACGGCTTGAGGGCCCTGACCGCGCTCAGTGGGAGCTTGTCCTTGACAGGCGGCTCCAGCGACGTCTTCCGCAGTACCTGCCACGTCTCGCCGTAGTTGTCGACAAGTGCGGTCCACTGCTGCGCCACCTTCTCGCCGGCCAGGTCTGTCCAGGCCTGGAGCTGCTCACCGCGGTCTGCGATCGGCAGGTCGAGGACGGAGCCGTCAGCGAACATGTGCCGCCGTGGCTCGGTCACCGGATCCAGCTGGACCAGGCTCTCGATCGGACGGCCACTCTTGCGGAACAAGTCGCGCAATGCGGCCGGGAGCGTCGTACTGGCCGCTCCCGCGTCCCAGCGGAACCCGTCTGCCTCGATGCGGCCCAGGACGCCACCGAGACGTTCGTCCCGCTCGCAGATGGTCACCTGATGCCCGAGCTTGGCCAACCGGACGGCACTGGCGAGACCGGCCAGTCCGGCTCCGATGACGATGACGCGGGCCATCAGATCGTCCCCGGCGCGGGATTGCCGCGTTTCTCTCGCCAGGCTTTGAACCTGGCGTAACCTCGCTTGACGAACCGGAAGGCGAGGTACACCCCGATCAGCCCGAGCAGCAGCAGGACGCCGGCGATGACGAGCGCGATCTCGGGATGGAACGCGGCCAGCGAGACCACACCGGCGACGGCCACGTCCTCACCGGACGACGCGGCGATGTTGGTGACCGGCTCGGGGGAGGTGTTGATCGCGAGCCGCAGACTCGCCTTCACCGCATGCGACAGCAGCGCGACCAGCCCGCCGGTGGTGGCGACCAGAGCCTGCTCCAGCGTCCCTGCCTCGCCGGACAGCAGCGCGGCGATGACCGCGCCGACCGTCGGCCGGATCACCGTCGAGATCGCGTCCCAGGCCGAGTCGACGTACGGAATCTTGTCCGCGACGAACTCGAACGCGAACAGCACACCCGCCGCGATCAGCACGCCGTTGCTCGTCAGAGCCGTGGGTACGTCGTCCGCCCCGGCGAACCGGCCGAGCAGGCCGAGAATCAGCACGCAGGCATAGGCATTGACACCACTTGCCCAACCCGTCGTGAACGCCAACGGCAACGCTTCCATCAGCCCTGCTCCGTAACCCTCAGTCGCACCCCGTGCGACGACCACGCTGTCAGTATCGAACCATCTGTGACGAACTTTGGTTAACCGTTGACTTCCGGGTCGCCTCGACTCACAGTGATCAGGCTGCCAGTCTGTGTGACCGGCATCCCCGCCGTCGGTTCAGGAGAACAACATGCGTCGTCGTCCGAAGATTCTCGCCGCATTCGCTGCGGTAACGCTGGCCATCACGGTGACCGGCGTGTCGTCCTCTGGCGGTCCACCTGCTGCTGCGTCGACCCCCGGGCCGTCCGCAACGGCTGCTGCCGCCTTCAGCGCTGCCGCCGCGAAGTACGGCGTACCGGAGTCCGTGCTGCTGGCGGTGTCGTACGCCGAGACCCGCTGGGACGACCACCGGGGTGCGTCCAGCGCCGACGGCGGGTACGGCCCGATGCACCTCACGGCTGTCGATCCGGCCACGGTCGTCGACCTGTCCGGCAAGCGGAAGGTGGGCAAGGCCGACTCCCTGCGGACTCTGTACAAGGCGTCCGAGCTGACCGGGCTCGACCCGGTTGCCCTGCGCAATGACACCGCCGCGAACATCGAGGGCGGTGCCGCCGTGCTGGCGTCGTACCAACGTTCTCTCGGTCTTCCCGTGGGTGCCGACACCTCGCCGGCCCAGTGGTACGGCGCTGTGGCGTCGTACGCGGGCGCATCCGACCGTGCGCTGGCGTCGGCCTTCGCGGACGACGTCTACGCGATCATGGCGCGCGGTGCGGCCCGTACGACGAATACCGGGCAGCAGGTCGTGATGCCCGCGGTTGCCGTCGCACCGGACAAGTCCCAGGTGAACAAGCTCTCGTTGCCGGCTGGGGCTTCGGCCGGCAACTCGGACGTCGAGTGCCCGCCGTCCCTCGGGTGTGAGTGGCTGCCGGCGCCGTACCAGGACCTGGGTGGTGGCGACTACGGCAACCACGACCTGGCGAACCGGCCCAAGACCGGCAAGATCGACTACATCATCGTCCACGACACCGAGACGAGCTGGCAGGGCACGCTGCGGCTGGTGCAGGACCCGACGTACGTGAGCTGGCAGTACACGATGCGCTCTTCCGACGGCTACACCTGGCAGCACGTGAAGGCCAAGGACGTCGCCTGGCACGCCGGCAACTGGTACGTGAACATGCACAGCATCGGCATCGAGCACGAAGGAATCGCAGCCCAGGGCGCCACCTGGTACACGGAGTCGATGTACCGCAACTCGGCCAAGCTGGTGCGCTACCTCGCCGCCAAGCACAACATCCCGCTGGACCGAGCGCACATCATCGGCCACGACCAGATTCCCGGCACCCTGCCCACGACCGTGCGCGGCATGCACTGGGACCCGGGACCCTACTGGGACTGGGAGCACTACTTCGACCTGCTGGGTGCGCCGATCTGGGGCAAGTCCGTGTTCCCGGTCAAGGAAGGCTCGATCGTCACCATCAAGCCCGGCTTCGACGACAACGTGCAGGTGCTGACCAACTGCAGCGGTGCCGGCACCACCTGCACGCCGCAGGGCACCAACTTCGTCTACCTGCGTCAGGCGCCGGACGACGCGGCTCCGCTGGTCAAGGACATCGGACTGCGCCCTGACGGCTCTGCCAGCACCACGCAGGTCTCGGACATCGGTGCGCGGGCTGCTGCGGGTTCGAAGTACGTCGTGGCCCAGCGGCAGGGTGACTGGGTCGCCGTCTGGTACCTGGGCGCACTGGCCTGGTTCAAGAGTCCTGACTCGGCTCCGGACGCTTTCGCCAAGCCGGGCCTCGTGGTCAAGCCGAAGGCGGGCAAGGCCTCGGTTCCGGTCTACGGCCGGGCCTACCCCGAGCAGTCGGCGTACCCGGCGGGCATCCCGTACCAGCCCGTCACGCCGCTGCAGTACTCGATCCTCGCGGGTCAGGCCTACCCGGTCGGTGACCCGTCCATCGAGACGGACTACTACCGCGCGGTGACGTTCGCCGGTGAGCCGCCGACCGACCACGTCCAGGTGCTCGGCAACGACCGCTACTACCAGATCTGGTTCGGCCACCGGATGGCGTACGTCCGCGCCGCCGATGTGGACCTGAAGCCTGCGGTCTAGGTCATTTGGTTGACGAAGCCCGTCCGGCCTTGGTGCCGGGCGGGCTTCGTCGTTCTGCTAGTTGACGGTGATCGGGGTGCCGCTGGTCAGTTCGAGGAGTTCGCCGTACGTCGTCGGGAAGACCGAGTGCGGGATGCCGGCCGCCGCCCACACGACGTCGTACTGCTCCAGGGCGGTGTCGACGTACGTCGCGACCGGATGCGGGTGCCCGACCGGGGCGACACCGCCGATCGACTGACCGGTGTGCTCCTTGACGAACTCCGGGGTGGCGCGGCGCAGCTTGGTGATGCCGAGCTCGGCCGCGACCTTGGCGGTGTCGACCCGGTGCGCGCCGGACGTCAGGATCAGCACCGGGGCGCCGTCGCCGTCGAAGATCAGACTGTTCGCGATCGCGCCGACCTCGCAGCCCAGTTCGGCCGCCGCAGCCGCCGCCGTCGGGACCGCCTCGTCCAGGATCACGATCTCACCGGTGGCCCCGGCCGCCTGCAGCGCGTCGGCCACCCGTTGCACGTTGGGATGGTTGCTCACCTTCGGCAGCTTAGGCGGCCTGTCACGCGGATTTGAGCTCGGCTGCTCCGAAGGAGACGTTGAAACGGTCGCACCAGATCGTGACGCTGCGGAACGCGTCCAGCTTCAGGTTCTGGGGGATGGCGTAGTTCTGGTTGCCGTGGTTGCCCTTCAGGTCGCCCAGGTTGTGGTACTCGCCGTCGTCGAACACGTGCCAGCCCGGACGGCCGGGAACCACCTTGGCGTCACTGAGCCAGACCTTGAGGTCGGGGCCGTCGGAGGTGTCGAGGTTCTCCAGGCGCAGGATCCGGGAGCCGTCGGGAAGCCTGAGTACGGCGACCGTGCCGGTCGTCTCGTGTTCGTGCGTGATCAGCTTGCCGGTCAGCAGGGTGACCGGCCGGGTCTCTCCGGCCGGGCTCTTCGCCGGGGGCGGCGGCGTCGCCGCGGAAACTGTCGGTGGCGTCGCCGACGATGGCTGTGTGGAGATCGGAACGGCGCCGGGCAGCGCTTCGTCGACGACCCTGTCGGTGAAGATCCGCCACGGCTGGAACAGCGGTAACGCGACCGCGGTGACCACCACGGCCACCGCCGCCGCGGCGATCAGTGCTGTCCGGGTCCTGTGCTTCGGCATCTCGGCCTCTCTGGTGCGCTCTGCCGGTCCGTTCCGGCGTACCTGCCTCTCAGTGTGGACGGCGGACCGGGCCCGCGGGGGCGCGCCGGGCTTACGGCCCGTTGACGTTTGCCGACGCGCGGCGATACGCTGTTCGTGTTCGAACAGATGTTCGATTACCTCCGGCCCGGTCTCGTCGGGAGACCGGCCGCAGGTGATCCGGACAGCTGGACGGCTCCGGTGCGGAGTTGCGGCCGCATCGGAAACCGGTGGTCCCGGTGGGCCGGGCGCCGAGGTGGTCCTCGACCCCCACCTCGCGCCCGCCCGCCGGGCCTCGGACCCGGCCGTCGATCAGGGACTGGTCCTCGATCGAGGCAAGTGGCTCGTACACAGGAGGCGATGGAACATGTGGGAATTCGACGAGGCCGTCGAAGTGCGCTCGGATGTCGTGGACGGCGTCGAGACCCCTGAGCAGTTCCTCTGGCGCGGCCGGCTCTGGCGCGTCTGCTCCGTCCAGGCCCACTGGACCGAGACCGCCGCCTGGTGGGAGCGCGGCATCATCGGCGCCGGCCTGGGCGCGACGTACGACGGCCGCCCCGGCGCGCTGCGGACGCACAGCGGTGCCCACCCGAACGGCGCGGCAGCTCCGGCGAGCCCCCGATCTCGCCCGGACCGTGCTGCCGCGCAGGCTCCCGGCGGGAGCACCACCGCCCTCGCTCCCGCCGGGAGCGCTACTCCCGATCACGCCGCCGCGGGCATCTCTGGAAGCCCGGCCGCGGTCGGCGTACTGGATGCCGACTGGGGGCCGCGGCGTTCGGTCTACCGAGTGGAGGCGGGGTGCGGCCGGCACGGCCGGCGCGAGCTCTTCGACCTCGCGCACGACCCCGACTCCGGCCGCTGGCAACTGGAAAGGGTGACGGACCGATGACTGTTTCACCGGTGTCCCCGGCAGCCGCCGGCGCGGCCAGCCGCGAGCTTGCTCGCGCCCGGACCGCACTGGCCGAGGCGGGGGAGACGAACGACCACCTGCTCCGCTACTCGAGTGCCCACGTCGCGGCGCTTCGGGTCGCGGCCGCGGTGCTCGCCGTCCGCGCTCGCCCGGTCCGCTCCGGCGCCCGCCGCCGGGTCCAGCGCAACGCCTGGGTGCTGCTCGCCGAGGTCGCGCCCGAGTTCGGCGAGTGGGCCACCTTCTTCGCCGCCGGTGCCTCCCAGCGTGCCGCCGCCGAAGCGGGTCTCGAGCGCGCCGTCACCACCCGCGAGGCCGACGACCTCGTCCGCGCCGTGGAAACCTTCTACGACCTGGTCGAGTCCAGCCTGCGCCTCTCGAGCTCACCCGGCCTGACCGCCACCACGGACCCCCAGTCCGTTCTCACCCAAACCTGGATGCAAGCCAGCTGAGGTCAGCGGCTGTCGACTCGGAGAAGTGACGTTTGAGCGAGCTACGCAGAGGCGTGGGTAAGGATCTGTGCGGTCGCGTCCATGCCGTCACCGGCGTCGAGTGCTACCTGCCCGACACCCACTACCCAAGCCCGCACCAGTCCATCGAAGGTGACTCCTGGCACGACGGCCTGTGCAGCAAGTGCGCCGGCGGCGGCACCTGGAACGACACCACCTGCGACCGCTGCAACGGCGCCGCCTTCGAACCGGTGACCCTCATAGACCCCGACACCTACCAACCCGGCTAAGTCCTCCACCCACCACCCGCCCTCCACGCTCCACGCCGACCACGTGGCCTCCGAGCTCGGCTGCCCGTGCAACCCCCCGGCCTCACCCAGAGCACGCCGGCCTCCGAGCTCCGCCGCCCGTGCGAACCCCAAGCCCCCACGAGAGCATGTCGGTCACGCCGACCACGTCGGCCGTCGGGCCGGGGCGACTGCCGGCTGCGCCTGAGCACGCCGGTCACGCCGACCATGTTGGCCTCCGGCCTGGCCCGCGTGTCCGGGCTCCGCTGGAGCGCGTCGGCCGCCTTGGCCGTGTCGGCCTGCGGGCTCGGTCGCCTGTACGGCCCCCGGCCCCGCCGGGCATGTCGGCCTCCGGGCTCGGTCGCCTGGGGGTACTCCGCCGCGTGTGCGGACCCCGGCAGGTGATTCAGGTGCGTGGTGGTACCTGGGGTGTCTAGGGTCGGGGGGGTGAGCGAACTTCCTGTTCTCGACGCCGAGGATCAGCGTGTTCTCGGGAGTCTGATGGAAAAGCAGACGACGGTTCCGGCGTCGTACCCTCTCACCGCCAACGCACTCCGTACGGCGTGCAACCAGACGAGCAACCGGGAACCCGTCGTCGACTACGACCTGCCGACAGTCGAGCGGATCGCGCGCTCACTCCGGGACCGCGGACTCCTGCGGATCGTCTGGGTCGACACAGGCCGGCGCACCTTGAAGTACCACCAGACCCTGGACGAGCGCCTGGGCCTCGAACCCGACGAGCGAGCGCTGCTCACCGTGCTGCTCCTCCGCGGCGAACAGACGCCCGGCGAGCTCCGCACCCGCACCGAACGACTCCACCCGTTCGCCGACCGCTCCGAGGTCGAGACCTGCCTGCGCCGGATGGCCGCGCGCCCCGAACCGCTGGTCCGCGAACTCGAACGCCGCCCCGGCCAGCACGACCCCCGATGGATCCATCTCCTCGGCCCGCTGCCGGAACAGATCGCTCCCGCCGCCACGCCGGCAATCGATCGGGACGCGGTGATCGCCGACGGGCCCGATGCACGGGACGCTCGGGTGCGTACGTCGTACGACGCTGTCGCCACGGCGTACGCCGAGAACCTCACCGGCGAACTGGACGACCTGCCGTTCGAGACGTGGCTGCTGGACCGGGTGGTCGCCCACGCCGCCGGACGACCGGTGGTGGAGGTCGGCTCCGGGCCGGGACACATCACCGCCTACCTGGCCGACCACGGCGCCGACGCGACCGGAATCGACCTCTCACCCGAGATGGTGGCCGAAGCCCGCCGCCGCTTCCCGGACCGGAACTTCGAGGTGGGAGACCTCCGGCGGCTCGGCCGCCCGCCGACAAGCTCCGGCTGGTCGGCGGTCCTGGGCTGGTACTCCCTGATCCACCTGGCCGCCGCCGAGCTCCCCGACGCGATCGCCGCCCTGGTGCGCCCGCTCGACCCAGGCGGCTGGCTCGTCCTGGCCCTCCACGCGGGTGACCAGATCCGCCACGTCGACGAATTCTTCGGCCACCAGGTCAACCTCGACTTCGTCCTCCACGACCCGGCCACCATCGTCAACCTCGTCGAATCCGCCGGCCTGGTCGACATCGAGTGGTACCTCCGAGGCCCCCTCCCCACCCGCCAAGAATCCACCCAACGCCTCTACGTCCTAGCCCGCACCCCCGCCTAACCCCTCACCCTGTCGCTGCGACGGCCACCACCTGCGCAAGGCCTCAGCCAACCGCGCTGCTGTCCGGACGGTGCGGTTGTCGGCCGGGTGGTTCTTGGGGTGGGGGTGGTCAGGGTTTGGCGTAGGTTTCGGCTGCCTGGGGTTCGAACTCGAGGCCGATGACTGGGGTTTCTCCGACGACCCAGGCGTCGTGGCCGGGTTCGACGACGTAGGCGATGCCTGGGGTGACGTGCGCCTTGGCGCCGTCGTCGTGGACCACCTCGAGCTCGCCGGCGAGAAGGATGCCGACGTGCCGCACCTGGCAGGAGTTTCCGCCGACGACCGGGCGGATGCATTCCGACCAGCGCCAGCCTGGCTGGAAGGTGATGCGCGCGACGCTGGCTCCCGGCAGCTTGACCACGTCGACGGTGGTCTTGTCCGGCGTACGGCGCTCGTCGGGATCGTCGAAGGACTTGCTGAAGATGGCCATGATCCCCTCCCGGGTCCGATGTTTCTCCCCTTGATTCAGACCATGACTCAGTCCCTCGCCCGCCGACAGACTCCAGCTCCTTAACGTCCCCTTACGCCCCGCACCGCGGCCGCCCTGGGCGGGGTTGGGTTGTGGGTGTGATGTGGGGTGGGGGTGGTGGGGAAGTAGGGTGTGGCGCGGCGGGGTTGACGGGTAGGAGGGTTATGGCGATGGTCGATCGGCGGCGGCGGTCTGTGCGGACGGCGCTGGTGGCCGAGGCTCTGCGGGTTGCGTTGGCGGGGCGGGCGCGGATCGATCCCGGTGCCGGGTTGGACATCGTCGACCTGGGTGGTGGGACCGGTGGGTTCGCGGTGCCGCTGGCCGTCGAAGGGCACCGGGTGACCGTCGTGGACCCGAGCCCGGACGCACTGGCCTCCCTCGAGCGCCGCGCGAGTGACGAAGGCGTCAGTGAACTCGTCCGCGGTGTGCAAGGTGACGCCGCTGAGCTTCCCGGTCTCGCGGGTGAGTCGAGTGCCGACGCCGTACTCTGCCACGGCGTACTCGAGGTCGTCGACGACCCGGTGCAGGCCTTGCAGGCAATGGCTTCCGTGCTGCGGGAAGGCGGCGTACTCAGCCTTCTTGTTGCCCAGCGCAACGCTGTCGTCCTGGCCCGCGCGCTCGCCGGACATCTGGCCGAGGCCCGGATCGCGTTGCAGGATCCGGACGGGCGGTGGGGCGCGACGGATCCGATGCCGCGGCGGTTCGACGAAGCGGGTATCACCGCGCAGTTGGCCGACGCCGGGTTCGTGGTGCACACGGTGCACGGCGTACGCACGTTCGCGGACCTGGTCCCGTCCACCTTCGTCGACTCCGAACCAGGCGCCGCCGAGTCCCTCGCCGAGTTGGAGCGGGCCGCCAGCGAACACCCCGCCTTCCGCGCGATCGCCACCCAACTCCACATCCTCGCCACCCGCTGACCTGTCCGCGGGCACCAACCGTCTCCCGTGTGCGCGGGTCAGGCGGCGGAGGCGACGTACGGTGATGGAGCGGTGACCGGGCTCCGGGGTACGTCGGGAAGGCGTAGAACCGGCGGCAGTTGCAATACGGGTACGTCGGGAAGGCGCTAGAGCCGGCGGGCAGTTGGAATAGACCGGTGAGGCCTGGCTGGGCGAAAGTGGGTGCCAGGCCCGGGCCCGGCGGGTGCGACACGCCGGGACGGGTGGGTTTGAGGGAGTCGGATGTGGGGAGTTGCCGGACCGTGACGCGCTGGACAGGCGGTCAGGGTTTCGTGTGAGGCTGGCGCGGCCTAGACTGGAGTCGGCCTATCGAGATCGCGCTCATCATGGAGGGATCGACGGTGCCCCTCTCGGAAGAAGAGCAGCGCCAGTTCGAGCAGCTCGAACGTGCCCTTGCTGCGGAAGACCCGAAGTTCGTCTCCGCCATGCGAGGGACCAATGTGCGCTTGTACTACAAGCGCCGGGCAGTGCTTGCCGGCGTTGGATTCGTGCTGGGCATCGCGGTCCTGATGACCGGCGCGATCATCCCCAACACCATCATCGGAGTCATCGGCTTCGTCATGATGGTCGCCTGTCTGTACATCGCCGCGCTGAGCATGAAGCGGATCAGCAACGCCGGAGACGCCGACGACATCGCCCCGCCGCCTCCGCCGCCGACCAAGCGGCACCGGACCAAGCACGACTCGTCCGGGAGCTTCATGGAGCGGATGGAAGACCGCTGGCGGCGTCGCCGCGACGAAGACCTCTGACAGTAGGACGCGCCTAGCGCGCATCCGGCCGATATTCCACACCCGCGTCCCCGGTGGCGCGGGTGTGGTTTTTCTTTGTGTGGGGGTACGCCGGTGGCCGCTCCCGCGGTGTTGTTCGCGGGAGCAGGTGGGCCCAAGGCCGGCGCTCGGGTTGGGCTGGGTGGCCGCGCGCATGGGTTGGCGGGCGCCCGGAGATGTGAGCCGGCCGCGCAGCGGGGCTGCGCGGCCGGGGGCTAGTTGGCGGGGTGGCGGCGCAGCGCTCGGGAGCGGAGGCGGGCCAGGAGGAGGTCGAACTCGTCGAGGAGGTCGGAGGCCTCGGTGCTGCCTCGGCTCAGGTACCAGCGCCACGACGGCGGTAGCAGGCGGGCGCGCCAGCGGCGCAGTTGCGGGGCCTGAGACCACAGCGCCTTGCGTACGGCGGCCGCCTCGGGGCGAAGGTCCACGGTCCGGCCCGCGTCACCGGCGTACCGGAGTGCCTCGATGCCGCGGGCCAGGCGGAGCGCCTGGGGATGGGCGTCGGCGGGCAGTTTGGTGACGAGCCAGTCGCCAGCCTGGCGTGGGGTGGCGATGTCCGACCAGTCCAGCCCCAGGTCGCGCGACGTGTCCCGGATCTCGGCCCACAGGCCCTCGGCGCCGAGCCGGCCGGGCGGTCTGGCGAACCGTCGCCGCCGCGTGAGGCTGCGGATCAGCCACGGGATGCCGAGCAACAGGAGGACACCAGCGACGATGGCGAGCGTCCGTCCGCCGCCATTGGTGAACCAGTTGCCGCCGTCAACCACCGGCACACCGCTGTCCTCGGGCAGGTTGCGGTCGCCGTTCGGCCTCTCGATGCCCGGGTCCTCGGTCGCGCCGGGGATGGTCGGGGCGGTGCTGGGCGCGGTCGTCGGGCTGGTCGGGTCCGGGGTCGCCGGCACCGTCCAGTTCGGCGTGCTCGCCACCCGCGCGGCCGGTGTCGGCTCGAACCGGACCCAGCCGATGCCCTGGAAGTACAGCTCCGGCCAGGCGTGCATGTCGTGCATCCGCACGGTGTACTCGCCGTCCTTGCCGGCCTGGCCGGGCAGGAACCCGATCCCGACCCGGGACGGGATGCCGACGATGCGGGCCATCAGCGCCATACCGGTGGCGAACTGCTCGCAGTACCCGGTCTTGCTCACCAGCAGGAAGTTCCGCAGCGCCCGCATGCCGCTGCCGCGCGCGTTCTCGGTGCTGTAGGTGAAGCCGCCGCCGCTGCGGAACCAGTTCTGCAGCAGCACGGCCGCCTCGAACTGGTTGCCCCTGGCATCGTTCGTGATCTCCTCGGCCAGGTTCCTGATGTCCTGCGGGGTGCCGCGGGGGACCCGGTTGGTGTACTGGTCCGGCTCACCGGAGCCGATCGCGTCGTGCAGTTGCTGCGGTGTCGGCTGCAGGTCGTACGCGGTCACGTTGTAGTTCTTGCCGCCGACCACCTGGCCGTTCGACGACACCACGTCGAGGGCGCTGACGTCGTACCGCCAGTCCCGCTTGAGCGAGATCGACTTCGCCGGGTAGGGGATCGGGGCGAACTGGGACCGGAAGCTCCGGCTGACGTCGATCTCGATCTTGGACTGCGGCACCTTGCCCAGGTCGCCGTTGTACCCGGGCGGCGGGGTCAGGTCACCGCTGATCTTGCGGCCTTCCTGACGCGGTCCGATCCGCCAGGTGTCGCCGTCGAAGAAGTCGAGCGCGGTGAGGCGCAGGTAGGTGCCGCCCGACGCGCCGCCCTTGTAGGTCAGCGCGACCACGTTGTCGCCGCGCTTCAGGTTCTTGCCCATGTCCAGCATCGGGTCGGTCGACGAGATCGACGCACCGATCCCGGTGCCGGGTCCGCTCCCGGCCAGGCCGTTGCCGACGACGCCTTCCGGCAGGGCCGGCAACAAGGCGGGCAGCAGCGCGGCCAGGGCCACGACGGTCAGGCCGATCCGGCGGCCGGCCTGCCCGAGCGCGGACGCCTCGATCGGCTCGGCGGCGTCCAGATGGGACACCCCGGAGATGCGACGGCCCCAGCGGCTGAGCCGGCTGCGGCCCTCGGCCGACAGCAGCAGGATGTACCCGAGCGCCGGCGGGATGAACAGCAGCGCCGGCAGGCCGCCGTGCACGGTCGCGGCCGGCACGGTGTACATGATCAGCAGCAGCAGTCCGGCCCACGCGGCCTGACGAAGCTGTACGGCGATCACGTGGATCAGCAACCCGGTCGCGGCGATCACCGAGGCGGCGAACAGCGTCAGGTGCTGGTCCGGCGGCAGTGGCGCGCTGAACCGGTTGATCGAGTCCATCGCATTGACCATCTGCTGGTTGAACTCCAGCGCGGTCGCCTTCACCGGGATCAGCCCGAACTTCAGCGTCTCCTTCAGGAAGAACAGCGAGATCAGCTCGACCAGCACGAACAGCTGGACGAACGGTACGAGGATCCGCGGCGCGCGCAGGTTCTGCAGCAGGATCCCGATGCCGGTGATCGCGCCGCACAGGAACGCGCTGATGAACAGGAACGGCCCGGAGAACACCGGCGTGAGCACGAGCGCACCCAGCACGGTCGCCCCCCAGGCAGCGAGCGAAATCCTGGCGTGCCCGGTCATCGCGACCCCGCCGGCGGTGGAGGAACGGCCATGAGCACCTTCATGCGATCCTTCCGCTCCGTAGTCCGAGGCCGGACCACACGGTGGGTAGGTGATCGCCGCGCCGGGCCCTGGCGACCCGCCAGCCGTTGCGGCGCAGTTCGTTCTCGGTGGCGTCCGTGGCCGCGGTCAGCCGGGCCGCCTTCTCGGTCGTCTCGGCGCCGACCGCCCAGCTGGCCGCGTCGAGCACCAGCGCGACGCCGATCGCCTGGCTGGTCCGCCAGCGATTCAGCGCGACGACGTCGTCGGAGCTCAGCGCGCCGACGATCGCGATCACCAGGCTCGGCTCCTGCGCGTGCCGGTCGACGGTGAGCAGCGGACCGATCTCGGCGTACTTGTGTTCCTCGACGGTCGCGCACTCGGTCAGCAACTGCTGCGTGGTGAGCGGTTGATGGACGGCGGCGGACGTACGGTGGCTGATCGCCGACAGCGTGGTCGGCCCGCCCAGCAGCGTGGTGGCGTAGCCGCGGCGGATCCGGTCGGTGCCGATCGAGGCAGCCGCGCTGACCGCCCACTCCAGGCTCGACGACGGTCCGTGGCCGTGATGCGAGACGGTGCGCGCGTCGATGAACATCGCGCACCGGCTCTGCCAGGGCTGCTCCTCGCGCCGCACCATCAGCTCGCCGCGCCGCGCGGTCGATCGCCAGTGCACCCGACGCAGGTCGTCGCCGTCGCGGTACTCGCGGACGGTCGCGTCCTCCTCGCCGGCCGAGGCGATGGCGCGCGGCCGGTTCTCACCCGAGCCGGCGCGGTCCGCGCCCAGCCGGATCTCGGGCAGCTTGTAGACCCGCGGCGTGACCAGCAGGTGCTGGCTGCGGGTGAACGTGCGGCTGGTCTCGACCAGCCCGAACGGGTCGGCCACCGTCAGCATCAACGGCCCGACCTGGAACAGACCGCGTACGTCGCTCTTGATCGGGTAGGTGACGGTACGACGCCAGTTCGGGCTGACCCGGTCAACGACGAACCGGGGCCGGTGCCCCAGGACGTAGGGAATCCGGTCCTCGAGCAGCAACAGCCCGGCCGGCATCCGGCCTTGGTTGCTCAGGGCAAGCTCCACGGTCGCCTGCGTGCCGACCGGAACCTGGTCCGGTGCGAGGCTGCGCCGTACCTGCAACCGCAGCCTGGTCCGCCCGACCACCAGCGCTGCGACGATCGGCAGAGCAACCAGGAGGATGCCGACGCGCAGCAGGTCCTTCTGCCCGAGCAGCAGCGCGCACAGTGACGCAGTGATCCCGGCCGCGACGAAGGCCCGGCCTCTGGTCGTCAGCCCGCGCAGTGCCTGCCGCATGTCTCAGTCCCGACGTGTGCGGGGCAGCGGCACGGTGGCCACCAGCCCGGAGATGATGTCGGCTGCACCGCGCCCACCGAGATGCGCCTCAGCCGCAGGGAGTACACGGTGTGCCAGCACCGGTACGGCCAGCTCCTGGATGTCGTCCGGCAGGACGAACTCCCTGGAGTCCAGAGCCGCGGCCGCACGGGCGGCGCGGATCAGATGCAGGGTCGACCGGGGGCTCGCACCCAGCCGGAGCTCCTGCGAACGGCGGGTCGCCCCGACGAGCGCGACGGCGTACTCCTTGACCGACTCCGACACGTGCACCGACTGCACCGTCTTCACCAGCCGCAGGATCTGCTGGCCGTCGGTGACCGCCTGCAGGTTGAGCAGCGGGTCGTCGGCGGCGTGACCGTCGAGCATCCGCAGCTCGGCGGCCGGCTCGGGGTAGCCCATCGAGACCCGGGCCATGAACCGGTCGCGCTGCGCCTCGGGGAGGGGGTAGGTGCCTTCCATCTCGATCGGGTTCTGGGTCGCGATGACCATGAACGGCGTCTCGAGCTGGTACGTCGTGGTGTCGACGGTGACCTGGCGTTCCTCCATCGACTCCAGCAGCGCGGCCTGGGTCTTCGGCGAGGCGCGGTTGATCTCGTCGCCGACCACGATGTTCGCGAACACCGCACCCGGCTTGAACTCGAAGTCGCGGATCTCCTGGTTGAAGACCGACACGCCGGTGATGTCCGACGGCAGCAGGTCCGGCGTGAACTGGATCCGGCGCACGCTGCAGTCGATCGACTTGGCCAGAGCCTTGGCCAGCATCGTCTTGCCCACGCCGGGAACGTCCTCGATCAGCAGGTGCCCCTCGGCCAGCAGGACCGTAATGGCGACCTCGACCACGTCGGGTTTGCCCTCGATCACCTGCTCCATCGCCCGGCGGACGCGGCCCGCCACCTCGGACAGCTCGTCGAAATCCCCGGCTCCAGCCAGCGCCGAGCTGGTCGCGGTGGTGCTCACCCTGTGTCCTCCCCATTCGTTGACGGCCGACACATTCTCACCCGCTGTAGAGGTCCGGCCTAGAGCAGCGGAAGTTTCGTTACCTGGCGTTTCGGTGTTCATCGGCACAGGCCCTCACCGGCGTGGGTCGGAAAGTCGTCCCTCCAAGCGTACGGGTGGGCAAAACCTTGTGCCGGGCGTACGACGACGCGCACGGCGAAACGGTTCGGCGCCGGGATGCCCGAGTTCTCCACTCATATGCCTCATACGTCGGAGGCGACGGAGCGGTTCCGGGGTGGACGTGGGTGGAGGGAAGTGGAGGGCGGTCAGGCGGGGGAGCGGTGCCCGGAGGGCGGCGGTGGGCCGGACGGGGAGCGTGGGAATCGGGCGACGCGTGGGGGAAACGGGGGTGAAGTTGGTTGACGGTGGGGGAAAGTGGAGTAAGGTGGAGCGCAGTGGAACTGAAGTGGTGGAAACAGCTCGCCTGAGACGGAGAGTCCGCAACGGGGAGGTGGAGCGTGTTCCTCGGAACTCACTTCCCCAAGCTCGACGACAAAGGACGGCTGTTCCTGCCGGCGAAGTTCCGGGACGAACTGGCCGACGGCCTGGTGATCACCCGCGGACAGGAGCGGTCGCTGTCCGTGTGGCCCGAGCGCGAGTTCGTCCAACTGACCGAGCAGTTGAAGCAGGCGCCGATCACCAACAAGGGTGCGCGGGACTACCTGCGGATGCTGTTCGCCGGAGCCTCGAACGAGGTGCCGGACAAGCAGGGCCGGGTCACCATCCCGCCGATGCTGCGCGATTACGCAAGCCTGGATCGCGACTGCGTCGTCATCGGGGCGATGAACAGGGTGGAGATCTGGAACACGGAGAACTGGAACAGGTACTCCGCGGAGCAGGAGCAGGCGTTCGCCGACCTCTCCGAGGAGGTACTGCCCGGGATCTTCTGAGCTGAAGAGTGGGAGAGCAGCAACCGTGAGTGCACCGGCCGTCCGGTGAGATCACGGGTCCGACTTCCGACCTCAGGTGTTGGCGTCACTTCCCCGGCGCCAAGACCACGGGGTACTTCCCCGGAAGGCGAACCCGCGATCTGACCGGACGGCGATGTCTCCGGGACCGGCTCCACTTTTCCTCCCATGACATCCAGGGACCTCCAGGAGACATCGACGGCAGCCGGCCCCGCCGGCCCGACCCGCCCCGGACAGCACAGGTACGACGCAGTACGGCGAAGCCGGACCGGAGCCGCGACCTCCGGGCCGGCGCTCACCGGCAACGCCAGGGCCCGCGAGGGCAGGCCGGAAGGGCAGGACGGCAGTCACGAGAACCTGCGGGGGCAGGGTCGCTCCCGCGGCGACGGGAAGGGTCGAGGATGGACGCTGCGGAGCGGCATGTGCCGGTGATGCTGGAGCGCGTGGTCGCGCTGCTGGCTCCCGCGCTCGCGCACCCCAGCGCGGTCCTCGTCGACGCCACCCTCGGCCTCGGCGGTCATTCCGAGGCGTTCCTGCGCCGGTTCCCCGAGGCCCGGCTGATCGGTCTCGACCGCGACCCCGAGGCGCTGCGGCTCGCCGGTGACCGGCTGGCGCCGTACCAGGAGCGCATCACGCTCGTGCACGCGGTGTACGACGAACTGCCGCGGGTGCTCGCGGACCTCGACGTCCCGGAGATCGACGGCATCCTGTTCGACCTGGGCGTCTCCTCGATGCAGCTGGACGAGCCGGAGCGCGGTTTCGCCTACGCGCAGGACGCGCCGCTGGACATGCGGATGGACAGCACCGGCCCGACCACGGCCGCCGACATCGTCAACACCTACAGCGCGGCCGACCTGGCCCGGATCCTGTACCAGTACGGCGAGGAGAAGTTCGCCCGGCGGATCGCGGACCGGATCGTGCGCGAGCGGGAGATCGAGCCGTTCACCAACAGCGCGCGGTTGTCCGAGCTGGTCCGCAACGCGATCCCACAGGCCGCCCGCCGGACCGGGGGACACCCGGCCAAGCGGACGTTCCAGGCGCTGCGGATCGAGGTGAACGGCGAGCTCGACGTGCTGCGGCGTGCGCTGCCGGCCGCGATCGAGGCGCTGGCGCTGCACGGCCGGATCGTGGTGATGAGCTACCACTCCCTGGAGGACCGGATCACCAAGCAGACGTTCGCGGCCGGCGCCAAGTCCGACGTACCGGACGACCTGCCGGTGATCCCGGCCGGGCACGAGCCTTACCTCAAGTTGCTGACCCGGGGAGCCGAGCGGCCGACCGAGGAGGAGGTCGCGGCGAACCCGCGGGCCGCCTCCGCTCGCGTGCGGGCGGCCGAACGGATCCGGACGAAGGGGTTGGTGGCCTGATGAGTACTGTCTTCAGCCCGCAGAAAGCGCGGGTCACACCGGCTCCGGCGAAGCGTCCGGAGCCGAAGCTGCGGGTCGTGTACGGGGCGCCGTTCCGGCCGCCGCGGATGCCGTTCGTCATCTTCGTGGTGTCACTGCTGGCGGCCGGTCTGGTCGGCCTGCTGCTGCTCAACACGGAGCTGCAGAGCGGGACCTTCCAGGTGACCGCGCTGAACAAGCAGGCGGACCAGCTGAAGGACCAGCAGGAGCAGTTGGAGAAGCAGGTCCGCACGCTGGAGTCGCCGCAGAACCTGGCCGACCGGGCGGTGCGGATGGGCATGGTGCCGAACCCGAACCCGGTGTTCCTACGGCTGTCCGACGGGCAGGTGCTGGGTGTGCCGGTGGAGGGCAAGGCCGGCACGGGCGCGGCGATGTTCGGCCCGGGCATGCCGACGGGTACGGCGACCAAGCCGCCGGTCACGCCGGTCAAGCCGAAGCCGTCGGCCACGACGGTGAAGCCACCCGCCAGCACCGTGAAGCCGCCGGCGACCGCCGTGAAGCCGCCGGCGAGCGGGACCCGGCCGTCCGCGACCGGGACGACAGCACGAACCGGTACGGCGACGGGCAACAAGCCGCCCGCCGGCACGACCACACGTACGACGACCACCGGGGGATGATCGGATGACGGACCGACGGGGCAGCGAGCCGCCACGCAAGCGTGGTGAACCGGGGCGGAGCACTCCGCCGCGCAAGGCTCCGCCTCGTCCGACGTCGGCTACCGACAGCACCGGCATCACCCCACAGCGTCCCGAGTCCACCCGCGAACGCCTCCTCCGCAAGGCACGGGAGGAGGCAGCCGGCGCCGCGCGCCGGCCGGAAGCAGGCGGAGCGACCGGCACGAACTCGGCAGGCGGCCAGAGCCGCCCCGGCGCGAGCGGCCGCGCGCCCGCGCCGCGCAAGCAGACAAGTACAGGTGGCCGGCCCACCCCACGCAACGCAAGTGCACGGACCGAACGGCAGGCCGGTGGGCCAACCACCGGGCCGCGGAGCGCGGCTGCTCGGGGCGACGGCCAGGCGGGTCGACCAGAGAAGACGAGCGGGCCGCGGAATGCGGCTGCCCGGACCGAAGGAGAGGCCGGTGGGGCAACCACCGGGCCGCGGAGCGCGGCTGCTCGGGCCGAGGGGAAGGCGGGTCGGCCGGAGAAGGCGGCCGGGTCGCGGAGTGGGGCTGCTCGGGGCGATGGGCGGGCGGGTCGGTCGGAGACGGCGGGCGGGGCGCGGGCGGGTCGTCGGGGCGGGTTGGGCGGCGGAGCGCGGAAGGCGGGGGCCGAGGGGCAGGGGCGGTCGCTGGAGCGGGCGCCGGGCGCCAAGCGGGCGGCTCGGCCGCGGAAGGCTACGGCTGGGGCGCGGCCGGCACCTCGACGGCCCGACCCGGACAGCACGCCCCGGAACGTGGCCGCCAAGAAGGCGGCGGCGAAGAAGAGTGCACCGCGGAAGCGGGCTCAGAGCCGGCGTCCTCCGCAGCCGAGGAAGAAGAAGGTCAAGCGTCCGCCGCGGACGTTGAAGCTGGGGCGGCCGATGTTGCGGCTGCGGGTGACGTTCGTGGTGATGGCGTTCGTGCTGTCGCTGTTCGCCGGCCGGCTGGTGCTGCTGCAGGGAGTGGACCCGGACAGCTACGCACTGGCGGCCAGCAAGGAGAACACCAAGCCGTTCGTGCTGCACGCGTCCCGCGGCTCGATCCTGGACCGGAACGGCGTACCGCTGAGCGTGTCCGAGGACGCGGTCGCGATCACCGCCGACCCGACCCAGACCAAGCCGGTGGCCCAGCAACTCGCGGCCGTCCTGGCTCCGAAGCTGACCGGTACGACGTACGCCGAACTCGTCACCGCGATGACCGGGAAGGGCCGGTTCGCCTACCTCGCCCGTCAGGTCAGCCCGCAGACCTGGAACGACATCGAGGCCGAGCTGAAGGCGAAGAACGCCCAGATCGCCCAGCAGAACAAGGGCAAGCCGCTGGACCAGCAGGAGCCTCTGCTGGCCGGGATCTACACCGAGGACGACCCGATCCGCAGCCACCCGAACGGCACCATCGCGGCCAACGTGGTCGGCGTCGTCGGCGCCGACGGCAAGGGCCTCGCCGGGCTCGAGTACGGCCTGAACGACAAGCTGTCCGGCCAGGACGGCAAGGCCATGTACGAGGTGGACACCAAGGGCAACAAGATCCCGAACGCGAACCACACCGTCGAGGAGCCCAAGCCCGGCCTGACCGCCCAGCTCACCCTGGACGCCGACCTGCAGTGGTTCGCGGAGAAGCGGATCGAGCAGGCGGTGAAGCAGTACAAGGCCACCTCCGGCACGGTGATCACCCAGGACGTGAAGACCGGCGAGATCCTGGCGATGGCGAACTACCCGACGTTCGACCCGAACAAGCCGGTGAAGTCGAGCCAGTTGTACAACCCGGCGCTCGAGCAGGTGTACGAGCCGGGCAGTGTGCAGAAGGTGGTCACGATGGCCGCGCTGGCCGACGCCGGTCTCATCGACCTGAACACCAAGCTCAAGGTGCCGGGCAGTATCGAGGTGCAGCGCCGGACGGTCCGCGACCACTTCCCGCACGGCACGCTCGACCTGACCATCGCGGGCGTGATCGCGAAGTCGTCGAACGTCGGCACGATCATCGCGTCGCGGGAGATGCGGATCCCTCAGTTCGTGAAGTACCTGAAGGACTTCGGGTTCGGCGAGCCGACCGGACTCGGCTTCCCTGGCGAGAGCCGTGGCGTGATGCCGCCCGGCGACGAGTGGAGCGAGCTGACCCGTTCGCAGGTCGCGTTCGGCCAGGGGCTCGCGGTCAACGCCGTCCAGATGACCGCGGCCGTCAACGCGGTCGCCAACGGCGGTGTCTTCGTGCCGCCGAAACTGGTGAAGAACTACGTCGACGTGAACGGCAACATCGTCCCGAACCCGTCCGGCGCGTCCCGCCGGGTGGTGAGCGAGAAGGCCGCCAAAGAGGTCGCCACGATGATGGAGGCGGTCACCGCGAAGGGTGGGACCGCGACCCAGGCCGCGATCGACGGCTACCGGGTGGCCGGCAAGACAGGTACCGCGCAGCAGGTCGACCCCGCCTGCGCCTGCTACCGGAAGTGGGCCACCTCTTTCGCCGGATTCGCGCCCGCCGACAACCCGCGCTTCGTTACGTACGTCGTACTCCAGAACCCGCAGAACGGGCGTAGTGGTGGTGGACAGGGAGGACCGGTGTTCCGGGACGTGATGAGCTACGCGCTGCAGAAGTACGTCGTACCCCCGACGGGTGCGAAGCAGCCTGTCGTACCGCTCGAGTGGTGACGCAGGGTCAGGTGGGAGTCACAAGGGCCGGAGCGGTAGCCTCATGGCCCGTGTCCACACCTACCGCCGCAGGCGGAGCTGTCGCAGCGATCAGGCCGCGGCACGTCGTGCCGGTCAGCCTCGCCGAGGTCGCCAGGACCGCTCATGCGCCGATGCCCGCCACCACCAGCGTCGAGGTGACCGGTGTGTCGCTCGACTCCCGGTCGGTCCTTCGAGGCGACCTGTACGCCGCTCTGCCCGGAGCGGTCACGCATGGCGCGGCCTTCGTCGCGAAGGCCCAGCAGTCCGGAGCTGTCGCCGTGTTGACCGACCCCACCGGTCAGGAGCGGGCCGAGGCGACCGGCCTGCCCGTGCTGGTGGTCGACCGGCCGCGGGACGTGCTCGGCGCGGTCGCGGCCCGGATCTACGGCGAGCCGACGAAGGAACTGCGGCTGCTCGGGATCACCGGGACCAACGGCAAGACCACGACGACCTTCCTGCTGGACGCCGTACTGCGCCGGCTCGGACCGGCCGCCTTGATCGGCACGGTCCAGACCCGGATCGGCGACGAGGTGGTGAAGAGCGTCCGGACCACTCCGGAGGCCACCGACCTGCACGCGCTGTTCGCGGTGATGCGTGAGCAGGGAGTCGCCTCGTGCTCGATGGAGGTGTCCAGTCACGCGCTGGCCCAGGGACGGGTGGACGGTGCGCGGTTCGCGGTCGCCGGGTTCACCAACCTGACCCAGGATCACCTGGACTTCCACCACACGTTCGAGGAGTACTTCGCGGCGAAGGCCTCGCTGTTCACCCCGGAGCGGTGTGATGTGGCGGTGGTGACGATCGACGACGAGTACGGCCGCCGGCTGGCCGCGCAGACCGTCGTACCACTGGTCACGGTGTCCACCAGGGGTGAAGCCGACTGGAGCGTGACCAGTACGCACCAGTCCGAGCACAACACGACGGTGATCGACATCCAGGGGCCGGGGGAGACGCTGACCGTCGAGATCGGGCTGCCCGGAGACTTCAACGTGGCGAACGCCCTGCTGGCGACCGCGATGCTGCGGCAGGTCGGCGTACCGGCCGACGAGATCGCGGCCGGGTTGCGGACCGCCGCCGTACCGGGTCGGATGGAGACGTTCACCCGCCAGGACGGTGTGACTGTGATCGTCGACTACGCGCACACGCCGGACGCGGTCGAGCTCGCGCTCCAGGCCGCCCGCGGTGCGACGAAAGGACGTCTGTACGCGGTCGTCGGCTGCGGAGGCGACCGGGACCCGGGCAAGCGACCGGCGATGGGCGCCGCGGCCGCGCGGACGGCGGACGTCGTGATCATCACCGACGACAACCCGCGCAGCGAGGACCCGGCGGCGATCCGGGCCGCCGCGCTCGAGGGTGCCCGGGCCGCGGTGCCGGAGGCCGACCTGCGCGAGATCGGCGATCGCCGGCAGGCCATCGCCGCCGCGATCGAGCTGGCCGGTCCGGGTGACACCGTCGTCGTACTGGGGAAGGGCCACGAGACAGGCCAGGACGTCGGCGGTGTGATCCACCCGTTCGACGATCGTGAGACCGTGCGTGAGTTGCTGGAGGCAGAGCGGTGATCCCTGTCAGTTGCGGTGAGATCGCCGAGGCCGTCGACGGCGAGCTGGTGGGTGTCGACCCCTCGGCTGTCGTGGACGGCGCGGTGGTGATCGACTCGCGAGCCGCCGTGCCGGGTGGGCTGTTCGTCGCCCTGCCCGGCGAGCGTGTCGACGGGCACGACTACGTCGGTACGGCGACCGAGGCCGGTGTCACGGCATCGCTGACCACACGAGCTGTCGACGGTTCGCCGTGCATCGTCGTCGCCGACGCGCAGAAGGCGCTCGGCGACCTGGCCCGGCTGGTGGTCGGCCGGTTGCCCGGGCTGACCGTGATCGGCCTGACCGGATCGTCCGGGAAGACCAGCACGAAGGACCTGATCGCCCAGTTGATCCGCCCGTACGGCGAGACCGTGTCGCCGGAGGGTTCGTTCAACAACGAGCTCGGCCACCCGCTGACCGCGCTGCAGGCGACCGACACCACGAAGTTCCTGGTGGCGGAGATGGGTGCGCGGCACCTGGGCGACCTGACCTATCTGTGCGGGATCACGCCGCCGAAGGTCGGGCTGGTGCTGAACGTCGGGACGTCGCACATCGGCGAGTTCGGCAGCCAGGACAACATCGCGCTGGCCAAGGGTGAGCTGATCGAGGCGCTGGTACCGGGCGGCACCGCCGTACTGAATGCGGACGACCCGCGCGTCGCCGCGATGGCGAGCCGGACCGAGCAGCGGGCGCTGACATTCGGTGAGGCGCCCGGCGCAGAGGTTCGCGCGACCGACCTGAAGCTGGACGCCGAGGGCCGGCCGGGTTTCACGCTCCGGATCGGCGACTTCAGCCGCCCGGTGCAGTTGCAGTTCGTCGGGGAGCACTACGTGTCCAACGCGCTCGGCGCGGCGGCCGTCGCCTACGCGGTCGGGCTGACTCCCGAGCAGATCGCCGAAGGGCTGGCCGGAGCCACTCCGGTCTCGGCGGCCCGGATGGAGGTCGTCGAACGTGCGGACGGCGTTACGGTGATCAACGACGCCTTCAACGCGAACCCGGACTCGATGCGCGCCGCGCTGAAGGCGCTGGTCGCGATCGGGCGGGCCCGCGGCGCCCGGACCTGGGCGGTGCTCGGCGAGATGCTCGAACTCGGTGACACCTCCGCCGACGAGCACGACGCGGTCGGCCGGCTCGCGGTCCGGCTGGACGTGAACCGGCTCGTCGTGGTCGGCCCGGGGGCCAAACCGATCCACCTCGGGGCCTCGCTCGAAGGGTCCTGGGGCAACGAGTCGGCGTACGTCGACACGATCCCGGAGGCCCTCGACCTGCTCCGGGCCGAGTTGCGGGCCGGTGACGTCGTACTGGTGAAGTCCTCGAAGGCCGCGAAACTGCGCAGCCTGGCCGACGCTCTGCTGGAGGACGCGCAGTGATCTCGATCCTGTTCGCGGGTGCCGTCTCGATGGTGCTGACGCTGCTCGGCACCCGGTGGGCGATCACCCTGCTGGCCCGGCGCGGCTACGGCCAGGAGATCCGCGACGATGGCCCGACCTCGCACCACACCAAGCGCGGTACGCCGACCATGGGCGGCACCGTGTTCATCGTCGCGACCATCGTCGGCTACTTCGCCGCGAAGCTGTTCACGATGACGCCGCCGAGCGCCTCTGCGATCCTGGTGCTGTTCCTGTTCGCCGGGATGGGCGCGGTCGGCTTCCTCGACGACTTCATCAAGATCTTCCGCCAGCGCAGCCTGGGCCTGCGCAGCAAAGCGAAGCTGGCCGGCCAGACCATGGTCGCGGTCGCGTTCGCCGTGCTCGCGCTGCAGTTCCCGGACGAACGCGGCCAGCGGCCGGCCTCGCCGTTCATCTCGTTCATCCGCGACATCGAGTGGCTGCACCTGGCCGGCGTGCTGGTGGTGATCTGGATCCTGCTGCTGATCGCCGGCATGTCCAACGGCGTCAACCTGGCCGACGGCCTGGACGGTCTGGCCACCGGCGCGTCGATGATGGTGTTCGGCGCCTACACGCTGATCTGCATCTGGCAGTTCAACCAGAGTTGCGCGACCGCGCCGACGTCGAAGTGCTACGAGGTCCGCGACCCGCACGACCTGGCCGTGGTCGCGGCCGCGCTGACCGGTGCGCTGTTCGGCTTCCTGTGGTGGAACGCGTCACCGGCCAAGATCTTCATGGGTGACACCGGCTCGCTGTCGCTCGGCGGCGCGCTGGCCGGTTTCGCGGTGATGACCCGGACCGAACTGCTGGTGCTGCTGCTCGGCGGCCTGTTCGTCATCATCACCGCCTCGGTGATCCTGCAGGTCGGCTACTTCAAGATCACCAAGGGCAAGCGGCTGTTCCGGATGGCGCCGTTGCACCACCACTTCGAGATGCTCGGCTGGGAACAGGTCAACGTGGTGATCCGGTTCTGGATCATCCAGGGCCTGTGCGTCGTGATCGGTCTCGGCGTCTTCTACGCGGAATGGGTGGCCGGATGAGTCTCACCACACGCACCGACGACGGCTGGAGCACGACCCGCTTCGTCGTTCTCGGCTTCGGTACGGCGGGTTACGCGTGTGCCGACTCGCTGCTCCAGGCCGGCGCCGAGCACCTGACCGTCCTGGACGACCGGGAAACCGAGGACCTGCGGGAGAAGGCCCGGATCCTCGAGACGCTCGGCGCCACCGTCACGCTCGGTCCGGGCAGTACGGCGGAACTCCCCAAGGACGTCGACGTCGTCGTGACGTCGCCCGGCGTACCGCCGCACGCGCCGCTGCTGGCCGAGGCGGCCGAGCGCGAGGTGCCGATCTGGAGCGAGATCGAGCTGGCCTGGCGGCTGCGCGACCCGGCGAACGCCGCGCCGTGGCTGTGCGTCACCGGCACCAACGGCAAGACCACGACGGTGCAGATGCTGACCGCCATGCTGACCGCCGCCGGGCACCGTGCCGTTGCCGCCGGCAACGTCGGGAAGCCGCTGCTGGAAGCCGTGATGGACCCCGAGCCGTACGACGTGATCGCGGTCGAGCTGTCGAGCTACCAGTTGCACTTCACCCACTCGATGTCCGCGCACTCGGCCGCCGTACTGAACATCGCACCGGACCACGTCGACTGGCACGGCTCGCTGGAGGCGTACGCGAAGGACAAGGGCCGGATCTACGAGAACTGCCAGGTCGCCTGCGTCTACAACGTCGCCGACCCGGCCACCGAGCAACTGGTGGTGGACGCCGACGTGGTCGAGGGCTGCCGCGCGATCGGCTTCATCCTCGGTACGCCGGACATCTCGATGGTCGGCCTGGTCGACGATCTGCTCGTCGACCGTGCTTTCGTGGAGCAGCGGGCGTCCTCGGCGCTCGAGCTGGCGACGCTGGACGACGTCACCCCGCCGGCGCCGCACAACGTGGCGAACGCGCTGGCCGCCGCCGCGCTGGCCCGGGCATTCGGGGTCCCGGCGACCGCGGTCCGCGACGGGCTGCGCGGGTTCCGGCCGGACAAGCACCGGATCGCGCACGTCGCGGAAGTTGCCGGGGTCAACTATGTCGACGACTCGAAGGCGACCAACCCGCACGCGGCCCAGGCGTCGTTGCTGGCCTACGAGCACGTGGTCTGGATCGCCGGCGGTCAGGCCAAGGGGGCGACCTTCGACGAGTTGGTCATCGCGGCCCGCGACCGGCTGCGCGCCGTCGTCCTGCTCGGACAGGACAAGCAGGTGATCGCCGAAGCTCTTGCCCGACACGCACCGGATGTCCCGAGGATCGTGATCGAGGCAACGGACACTGGAGCCATGGAGATCGTGGTGGGGGAGGCAACGAAGCTCGCGCAGGTGGGCGACACCGTGCTGCTCGCTCCCGGCTGCGCCTCCTGGGACATGTTCGCCAACTACGGAGCCCGCGGGGACGCCTTCGCCGAAGCCGTGCACCGGCTGGGCCAGAACTGATCCGGAGGTGATCGCGTGACGTCGATCGCGGATCAGCCGGATCAGAAGAAGAGTGACGAGCGGCCGTGGGTGGCCGCGATTCGCGAGGTGCTGGACCGGCCGCTGACGTCGTACCACATCCTGCTCGGGGCCACCGGCCTGCTGCTGGTGCTCGGGCTGCTGATGGTGCTGTCCGCGTCCAGCGTGCTGTCACTGCGCGCGAACGGGAACAGCTACACGATCTTCGTCCGCCAGCTGATCTGGGTCGGCGTCGGCCTGCCGATGGCCTACGTCGCGTCCCGGATGACGCCGCGGCACTTCCGCATGCTCGCGTACGTCGCCCTGCTGGGCTCCGTGTTCCTGCTGGTGCTGACGTACATCCCGGGCCTGGGTGTCGGCGTGAACGGCAACACCAACTGGCTGAACCTCGGCGGCCCGCTGCAGATCCAGCCCAGTGAGTTCGCCAAGCTGGCGCTGGTGATGTGGTGCGCGGATCTGTACGCCCGCAAGGAGAAGCTGCTCACCCAGTGGAAGCACCTGCTGGTGCCGATGGTGCCGGTCTGCGGCCTGGTGATCGCGCTGGTCGTCGGCCAGCGCGACCTGGGGACGGCGCTGGTCCTGATGGCGGTGATGATCGGGCTGATCTGGATCGTCGGCGCACCGACCCGGCTGTTCGTCGCGACCATCGTGGTGGTCGGCGCGATCGCGTCGTACTTCGTGATCACCGCCAAGCACCGGATGGACCGGATCTCGTCGTTCTGGGACCCGTTCAACGACCCGTCCGGGATCGGCTGGCAGGCGTACCACTCGTTCTACGCGCTCTCCACCGGCGGCTGGTGGGGTGTCGGGATCGGCAACAGCCGGCAGAAGTGGGGCAACCTGCCGGAGGCGCACACCGACTTCATCTTCTCCGTGATCGGTGAGGAACTCGGCCTGGTCGGGTCGCTCACCGTGCTCGCCCTGTTCCTCACCCTGGCCTACGCCGGGGTGCGGATCGCGACCCGGAACACCGAGCCGTTCGTCCGCTACGCGGCGGCCGGGATCACCATCTGGATCATGGCCCAGACCCTGGTCAACCTGGGGGCCGTGATCGGGCTGCTACCCATCGTGGGGATTCCGCTCCCGCTTTTGTCGTACGGTGGTTCCGCACTGCTGCCGACGCTGATCGCGATCGGCATGCTGCTGGCCTTCGCGAAGGCCGAACCCGGCGCACAGGCCGCGCTGAAGGAGACCAGGCGGCCGCGGTTCGGGTGGCTGCCGTCGCGACGTACGTCCTGACCGAGAACACGCGGGAGCGCTGAAAGCTGTGCCCAGCATCGTCCTGGCCGGTGGAGGATCCGCCGGCCACACCTCACCCCTGATCGCCACCGCCGACGCCCTGCGCCGGATCGATCCGGGCATCGAGATCCTGGCCCTCGGCACCGAGCGCGGCCTGGAGACCCGGGTGGTTCCCGAGGCCGGTTACCGGCTCGAACTGATCCCGCCGGTGCCGCTGCCGCGCAAGCCGACGCCGGCGCTGCTCGCCGTACCGGGGAAGATGCTCGCCTCGGTGAGCGCCGCCCGCCGCGTGCTGGAGGAGGCCAAGGCCGACGTGCTGGTCGGTTTCGGCGGGTACGTCTCCACTCCCGCGTACGTGGCCGCCTGGCGGCGGAAGACCCCGATCGTCGTCCACGAGGGCAACGCGGTCCCCGGGATCGCGAACAAGTTCGCCGCCCGGTACTGCACGCAGCACGTGAAGACCTCGTTCCCGGGCACGGACCTGCCGCACGCCGAGTACGTCGGCCTGCCGATCCGGCGCGCCATCTCGACACTGGACCGGGCCGCGCTGCGGGCCGAGGCGCGGCAGTTCTTCGGGCTCGACCCGGACGCGCCGACCCTGTTCGTCACCGGCGGATCGCAGGGCGCCCAGCGGCTGAACGAGGCGTTCGCCGGTGCGGCCGCCGACCTGCGGGCGGCCGGGATCCAGGTGATCCACGCGATCGGCCCGAAGAACACACTTGAAGTGCCCTCCGCGGGGAACCTGCCTTATGTGGTGTTGTCGTACGTCGACCGGATGGACCTCGCCTACGCGGCGGCGGACCTGGTCGTGTGCCGGTCGGGTGCGAACACGGTCACCGAGGTGTCCGGCGTCGGACTGCCCGCGGTCTACGTTCCGCTCCCGCACGGTAACGGCGAGCAAGCGCTGAACGCCAAACCCGTAGTCGACGCCGGTGGCGGCCTGCTGGTGGACAACGCGGCCGTGACGCCGGACTGGGTCCGCGCGAACGTTCCGCAACTTCTGCACGACACCGAGCGTCTGACTGCCATGTCCACAGCGGCGAAGGGCCTGATCCGTACGGATGCCGACGACCGATTGGCGCGGATCATCCTGGATGTGGTGGGGTCTGCTTCGTGATCGTCACCGCTCCTGATACGACGCTCCCGGCCGAGAAGCTGGGCCGGGTGCACTTCGTCGGCATCGGCGGCGCCGGCATGTCCGGAATCGCCCGGATCATGGCGTCCCGCGGCATCGAGGTGTCCGGTTCCGACGCCAAGGACGGGAAGGTGCTGTCGGCGCTGCGCGCACTCGGCGCCACCTGCTGGGTCGGTCACGCCGCCGAGCACGTCGCCGAGGCGGACACCGTGGTGGTGTCCACCGCGATCCGTGAGACCAACCCCGAGGTGGTCGCCGCCCGCGCCGCCGGGATCCCGATCCTGCCGCGGGCCGCGGCGCTCGCCTCGGTGATGGTCGGCCGCCGGACCCTCGCGGTCGCCGGCACGCACGGCAAGACGACCACAACGTCGATGCTGACCGTCGCACTGCAGCACTGCGGCGCGGACCCGTCGTACGCGATCGGCGGCAACCTCAACGAGTCCGGGTCGAACGCCCACGACGGCAGCGGTGACCTGTTCGTCGCGGAGGCGGACGAATCGGACAAGTCGTTCCTGACCTACAGCCCCGAGGTGTCGATCGTCACCTCGGTCGAGCCGGACCACCTGGACAACTACGGCGACGAGGCCAGCTACCGGCTCGCCTTCGAGCAGTTCTGCGACCAGGTGCTTCCGGGGGGCTTCATGGTCATCTGCTTCGACGACCCGGGTGCACGGCAGTTGGCGACGTTCGCGCGGGAGCGTGGGATCGACGTCCGGACGTACGGCGAGTCGCACGACGCGGACCTGCGGGTCACGCAGATCACCGCGACCGGCGCCACGCAGTCGTTCGTCCCGGTGTACCGCGGCCGGAAGCTGCCGGTGGTGCAGTTGCAGCAGGCCGGCAAGCACAACGCGCTGAACGCGTCCGCCGCGTTGACGGTCGGGCTGGGCCTCGGGTTCTCCGCGGCCGACCTGGCCGCGGGGCTGGCCGCGTTCACCGGGACCGGCCGGCGGTTCGAGTTCAAGGGGCTCGAGGACGGGGTCCGGGTGTTCGACTCCTACGCCCACCACCCGACCGAGCTGGCCGTCGACCTCACCGCGGCCCGGCAGGTCGCGGGGGAGGGGCGCGTGATCGCCTGCTTCCAGCCGCACCTGTTCAGCCGGACCAGGATCTTCGCCACCCAGTTCTCCGAGGCGCTCGCGCTGGCCGACGAGGTCGTCGTGATGGACGTGTTCGCGGCCCGCGAGGACCCGGAGCCCGGCGTCACCGGTGCGCTGATCGCGAACCACGTGCCGCTGAAGCCTGAGCAGGTCCGGTTCGAGCCGTCGTGGTCCGCCGTACCGCAACTGGTCGCCGATCTGGCCGAACCGGGCGACCTGGTCGTCACCCTGGGCGCCGGCGACGTGACGCTGATCGGCCCGGAAGTCGTCGGTTTGCTGGCCGAACGCGCCGCCGCCCGCGAGTCTGCGGCCGAGGTTCTCGCTCCTGTGGTGGAGTAAAGGGGTGGGGTCTTCGGCATGAGCCAGAGCGCTGATCTGGCTCGGGCACAACAGCGGTTCGCGCGCCGGCAACGGTTGGTGCGCTGGCGAAGCTGGCTGCCGTGGGCGATCGGCGGCGCCGTCCTGGTGTTCGGCGGGTTGATCGTCTGGCTGTTCTACTTCTCCGCCGTGCTCGCGGTCGACGGCGTCCGGGTGAGCGGGGCCGATACGGTGCCGGTGGCAACGATCGAGAACGTCGCCGAGGCACCGGTGGGTACGCCACTCGCGCAGGTCGACCTGAGTGCGATCGCGGCCCGGGTGCGGACGATCCCGGCGGTGGCTGACGCGCAGGTGACCCGGGCATGGCCGAACAAGGTCGTGATCGTCGTCACCGAACGGGTTCCGGTGGTGGTGGTCACCGACGGCAGCCGGTACGAGCTGGTCGACGCGACCGGTACGGCGTTCAAAACGGTGCCGGACCGGCCGGCCGGGTTGCCGGAGGCGAAGGTGACCGGGAACCGGCGGGACGTGACGATCCGGTCGGTGGTGACGGTTTCGGCCGCACTGCCGTCCACACTGCGGGCACAGGTGAGGTCGATTTCGGCAGCGTCGCCGGACTCGATCACCCTCAACCTCGGGTCCGGCGTAAGGGTCGTTTGGGGCAGTTCCGATGACAGCGAGCGCAAGGCCGAGGTACTCAGCGTGCTGATGAAGCGCAAGGCGACGGTGTACGACGTGTCGGCGCCCGATCTTCCTGTCACCAAAGGGGAAAAGCGGTGACCGATCACATCACAGGGACATCACCGGCGTGCGCGGCGAGGCGCGTGGACACGGCCCGAATCGGTCCCGTACCGTGCGGCGTAATCTAAAGTTGACATAAGTCTAACCATCCACTTGAGGTTCAGTCTTTTCGCTGGAACTTTTCGCTGGAACAGGGCCAACCGGCCACAACGGGAACAGAACGAGGCGAGAGGCGCGGACGTGGCGGCACCGCAGAACTACCTGGCACTCATCAAGGTCGTCGGCATCGGCGGAGGCGGCGTGAACGCCGTCAACCGGATGATCGAGCACGGTCTGAAGGGCGTTGAGTTCATCGCCATCAACACCGACGCGCAGGCGCTGTTGATGAGCGACGCGGACGTCAAGCTCGACATCGGCCGCGAAGAGACCCGCGGCCTCGGCGCCGGCGCGAACCCGGCGATCGGGCAGAAGGCCGCCGAGGACCACGCGGAGGAGATCGAGGAGGCGCTGAAGGGCGCCGACATGGTCTTCGTCACCGCCGGCGAGGGCGGCGGCACCGGCACCGGCGGCGCGCCGGTGGTGGCCCGGATCGCCCGTTCGCTCGGCGCGCTGACCATCGGTGTGGTGACCCGGCCGTTCTCGTTCGAGGGCAAGCGCCGCGCCACCCAGGCCGAGGACGGCATCAGCACCCTCCGCGAGGAGGTGGACACGCTGATCGTCATCCCGAACGACCGGCTGCTGACCATCTCCGACCGCGCCGTGTCCGTGCTGGACGCGTTCAAGCAGGCCGACCAGGTGCTGCTGCAGGGTGTCTCCGGCATCACCGACCTGATCACCACGCCCGGCCTGATCAACGTCGACTTCGCCGACGTCAAGGCGGTCATGTCGAACGCCGGTTCCGCGCTGATGGGTATCGGCTCGTCCCGCGGTGAGGACCGCGCGGTCGCGGCGGCCGAGGCGGCCATCTCCTCTCCGTTGCTCGAGGCAAGCATCGAGGGTGCGCACGGCGTACTGCTGTCGATCGCCGGCGGGTCCGACCTGGGTCTGTTCGAGATCAACGAGGCTGCCCAGCTGGTCTCGGAGTCGGCGCACTCGGACGCGAACATCATCTTCGGTGCGGTCATCGACGACGCCCTCGGCGACGAGGTCCGGGTCACGGTGATCGCGGCCGGGTTCGACGGCGGGATGCCGAAGCGCCGCGAGCAGGCGATGAACTCGGCCCGCCCGCAGGCAACGTCCAGGCCGAGCAGCGAAGCCTCCTACGCGGCGCCGACGCAGCAGTCGACACCCCCGCCGCAGCCTCCTCCGGCCGCGCCGCCAACCGGTCAGCAGGGTCAGAACCCGGCCACGCCGACCGCGCCGGTTTCCACCGGGCAGGGCAGTGGGCAGGCGCAGGCCGGCCCGGCCTCCGCGGGGCAGGCCGGGCCTGGCACGTCCGCACCGGCCGGATCGCCCACCGGGCAGAGCACGTCACCGAACCCGCCGGCGCCGACCGACGACACGGTCCCGGTGCCGACGCCGACCGAAGGCCGTCCGGGTGCCGGTACGACGCACTCGGCCCGCCCGCAGGCCGGCGACCCGGTCCGCACGGTCGCGCCGAACCCGCAGCCCGCGCCGCACACCCCGGCCTCGCCCACGTCGCAGCACTCCTGGCCGGTCAACGGCCCGAGCAACTCGCCGACCCCGTCGGGACCGTCGCAGCCGAGCACGCAGTCCGGCACCTCGCAGTCCGGCCCGACCCGCCCGGCCCGCAAGCCCGAGCCCGAAGAAGACCTCGACATCCCGGACTTCCTGAAGTAAGCAGCATCCTGGCCGGTAGGCTCTGGATGTGTTCGGGTATGACGAAGTTCTGCGCGATGTCCGCTTCGCCTTCACCGATCGGTTCGGCGGTGCGAGCAGAGCGCCGTACGGCGAACTGAACCTCGGCAGTGCGGTCGGTGACGACGCCGACGCCGTGGTGGAGAACTACCGCCGGCTCGCGGCCGAGTTCGGTGTCCGGCCGGAGGCGATGGTCCGGGTCAGCCAGGTGCACGGCCGCGACGTCCACGTGGTCCGGCGCGGAGACGAACTTCCGGTCAGGCCGATGCCGACCGCCGATGCCCTCGTCACCACTCGCGACGACGTCGTGCTGTGTGTCCGCGCCGCCGACTGTCTGCCCGTCCTGTTCGCCGGCGACGGTGTCATCGGTGCCGCGCATTCCGGCCGCAAGGGGTTGTACGCCGGCGTCGTACCGGCGACTGTCGAGGCGATGCGGGAACTCGGCGCGTCGCGGATCACCGCCGTACTCGGGCCTTATGCGTGTGGCAACTGCTACGAGGTGCCGGCGGAGATGCGGGCCGAGGTGGCCGAGCGGGTGCCGGCGTCGTACGCCGAGACGAGTTGGGGTACGCCGTCGATCGACGTGGCGGCCGGGGTCCGCGCGCAACTGGCCGAACTGGAGGTCGACGTAGTCGACGCGACCACCTGCACGATCGAGTCGGAGAATCTCTACTCGTATCGGCGGGAAGGTCCGGTGAGTGGCCGGATGGCCGGGCTGGTGAAGCTGACGCAGTGATGACGACACGCGCGGACGAACTGCGGGACAACCTGCGGCAGGCTCGGGAGCGGATCGAGAAGGCCTGTGAGGCGGCGGGGAGGACCCCGGACGAGGTCACCCTTGTCGCGATCACCAAAACCTTCCCAGTCAGCGACGTACGGACGCTGACGGCCCTCGGGGTCGACGACGTGGGGGAGAACCGCGAGCAGGAGCTCAAGGTCAAGGCACCGGACTGCCCGGACGTCACCTGGCACTTCGTCGGGCAACTGCAGTCGAAGAAGGCGCGGTCCGTGGTCCGGTACGCGTCGGTCGTGCACTCGGTCGACCGTTCCTCGCTGGTGACCGCGTTGTCGAAGGCCGCGGTCGCGGAAGAACGGATCGTGCGCTGCCTGCTCCAGGTGAGCCTTGCGTCCTACGGACCGGCCGAAGCCGCCACCGGCGCCAACCGCGGTGGTCTCGAGCCATCCGCCGTACTTGAGCTGGCCGCGGAAGTCGCCGCGGCGGACGGGTTGGAGCTGGGCGGCGTGATGGCGGTGGCACCACTGGGCTCGGACCCCGACGAGGCGTTCGCGGGACTGCGCGAAGTAGCCTCCCGGTTACGCTCCGAACATCCTGGCGCGGACTGGATCTCGGCGGGGATGAGCGAGGATCTGGACGCCGCGATCAGGCACGGGGCGACACACGTTCGGCTCGGGCGTGCATTACTCGGTACACGCACTCCACTGGGTTAGTGTCGACATCGAGCGGGTTTTGCTTCCTGCTCACCGTTGTCGTCGAACCGGATCGAGGGGCTGGAGGGCCATGAGCGGCGCGCTGCGCAAGATGGGTGTCTACCTCGGCTTGGTCGAGGACGGGGAGCGCTACAACGCGCGGTACGACGACTACGACGAGTACGACGAATACGACGACGACGCAGTCGAGGCCGTCGACGGGGAGTCCCACGAGACCGAGCCGGTGCCCGCCGGCCGGGAGAGCCGCGAAACCCGCGCCGAGCCGCACTTCCACCAAGGGCGCGAGGAGACCGGCGGCACGGTCAGCAAGTTCCCAGATCGACGTGGTGTCGCACCGTCCCCGGAGGTTACCGAGTTGGCCCGCAT
This sequence comes from Kribbella swartbergensis, assembly GCF_054784135.1. Taxonomy (NCBI): domain Bacteria; kingdom Bacillati; phylum Actinomycetota; class Actinomycetes; order Propionibacteriales; family Kribbellaceae; genus Kribbella; species Kribbella swartbergensis. The sequence continues at coordinate 98,994 of NZ_BAAGPM010000022.1, read as the reverse complement.
CACCACCGTGCACCCGCGCAGCTACAACGAGGCGCGCGTCATCGGTGAGCACTTCCGTGACGGCACGCCCGTCATCATGAACCTGACCGAGATGGACCACGCCGACGCCAAGCGGCTGGTCGACTTCGCCGCCGGGCTGATCTTCTGCTGCCGTGGCTCGATCGAGCGGATCACCACCAAGGTGTTCCTGGTCTGCCCGCCGAACGTGACGGTGGCGGCCGAGGAGAAGGAGAAGATCGCCGCGGATGGGTTCTACAACCAGAGCTGACGGCCGGTTCCGACCCGCCGTTTCCGCCGGTCTTCTACACTCATTGACGACATGGTTGCTCTAGCGCTCGTCCTCACGGTTCTCTACTGGGTACTGCTCGCCTTCTTCCTGACGTTGGTGGCGCGGTTCGTGCTCAGCCTGATCGTCATGTTCGCGCCGCAGTGGCACCCGAAGGGCCCACTGCTGCTGTTCTTCGAGTTGGTCTACTCGGTCACCGATCCTTTCCTGCGGCCGCTGCGGCGGATCCTGCCCCCGATCGGGGCCGGCGGGATCCGGATCGACCTGTCCATGCTGATGCTGTTCGTCATCGTCTCGCTGGCGATGTCGATCAACTCGACCGCCCTCCGTTCACTGTGACCCAGTGCGCCGCGGGTGGTACGGAACCGGTGAATCGCCCACCGAGTCGGAGGGTGAGGACGCCACGGACGGGGTAGGTAGAGTCTCGGACAACGGGGCCGGTTCGTTGATGCGTCCGCCGGGTCGTGGACCGTTATCGCCCGCCCGGATTCCGTTAGAACACAACGAAGCGATAACGTGATCTACTGAGTCGCCGGGGTTGAGGCCACGGGGACTCCGCCAAGACACAGACAAACGAGGTGAAAGATGCCGCTGACGCCGGATGACGTCCGCTCGAAGCAGTTCACGCCCGTCCGACTACGGGAGGGCTACGACGTCACTGAGGTCGACTCCTTCCTCGACGAGGTCGAAGCCGAGCTCGAGCGACTTCTCGCCGAGAACGAGGAGCTGCGGGCCAAGCTCGCGGCGGCTCAGCGCGCGGGTGCGGGGCAGGACCGGCCGGTCGACCAGACCGCCGCGCTGCCGCCCGTCGTGCAGCAGCCCAAGCCACCGGTCGTGGTCGAGAAGCCGGAGGAGAAGCCACCCGTCGTCGCGCCTGTAGCGGCCGCGGGGGCTGCTGCGGCGGCAGGGACCGTCGGCGACGCCTCCAGCTCCGCGGTGCGGCTGCTGGAGATGGCGACGAAGCACTCCGACGACCTCGTCCAGGAGGCGAAGGACACCGCCGACAAGATCATCGGCGAGGCCCGCGCCAAGGCCGAGCGGCTGGAGAACGAGGCGCGCGGCAAGGCCGACCGGATGACCGGTGAGGCCCGCGCCCGCGCCGAGAAGCTCGACGGCGAGATCGCCGAGCGCCGCGCCCAGATGCTGGGCTCGCTGGAGAAGCAGAAGGGCCAGCTGGAGCGCACGATCGACGACCTGCACGCCTACGAGCGCGAGTACCGCAGCCGGCTGAAGACCTACTTCACCGAGCAGCTCAAGGCGCTGGGCAACGGCGACGACACGCTGAGCCCGCGGAACGGCTTCCGCCCGGAGGCTCGCGCGCAGGCGCACGGTCACGGCGTCTAAAACCTCGGACAAGAGGCGGTGCTTTCCGGCGGCACCGCCTCTTCGTCATGTCCGGGTACTTTTGACACACAGTCCGTGACCAGTCACAGGATGTCAGGGCCAGACAAGGGGCTCCTTCCGGCCGCTCAACGTCTCCACATCACTGAGCCGCAGCCGGTACGGCGCAAGCCGCAGCAAGGACGGTGATTCCCCGGCCGGACCTTCGGGGAACACACCCCAGAAGTTGTACCCCAGTGGTGCCGGAGCATCTCGATACAGCTCCCACACTCGCCGCCGGGTCGCCACGTCGGTGATCCACTCCGCGCGGCAGTCCGCGACCGCCACCTCGTGGCCCGGTTCCCAGTAGCTGCAGCTGACATACCGGCTGTAGGCCAGGTGCCGCACCTTGATCGGGGTCGCCTTGGTGACGATCCAGCCGGTCAGGTCATCGTCCAATTCCCAGAGCGGATGCAGAATGCGGGTTCTCGGCCGGTTGTCCGGCCCGACTGTCGCCACCGTGCACCACACGATGCGGTGCGCTCTGGCCACGAACTCCTTTTGCACAACCATGGTTGTAGGTTACCTGATGCACAACCAGGGTTGTATAGTTCGGCGGTATGGAGTTCGATCCGGCTGACGCCGATCTGTCCCTGGCCTCGTTGTTCACCGGGTGGGCGCTGGCCGACGAGATCCAGCGCCGGCTGGTCGCGGACGGGTTCACCGACACCCGGTTCGCAGACGGGGTGGTGTTCCAGCACCTGGTCGGGGGACCGATGACGATCAGCGCACTGGCCGAGCGGCTCGGCGTCACTCAGCAGGCCGCGTCCAAGTCGGTCGCCGACCTGGAGAAGCGCGGGTACCTCAGCCGCGAACCGGATCCCGCCGATGCCCGGGCCCGCACCGTCGTGCTGACCGAGCGAGGCGCTGGCGTGATCGAGGCGGCGCGGCGGCATCGGGCCGCGCTCGGGTCAGAACTTCGTCAAGCTTTGGGCGCCGATCGGGTCGAGCAGGCGCGGGTGCTGCTGGTCGACGTGATCAACCTGCTGGGCGCCGCCCCGGCCTTGCGAGCCAGGGCGGCGCGTCCACCGCGCTGATCAGGCCTTCGTGAGCCAGTAGGTGAGCTGCAGGTCCTCTTCGGTGCCGGTGGCAACGTCGGCCGACTCGGTCGGGGCCGACTGGCTGAGCTCGACGGCGAGGACCTCGCGGGCGATCTCGTCGGCGTGTTTGCCGAGGGCATCGGTGAGGTCGGCGTCGGTCGACGTCAGCCAGACCTTGATCCGGTCCGACACCTCGAGACCGGCGTTCTTCCGGGCCTCCTGCAGGGTCCGGACCACCTCGCGGGCCAGGCCGGCCTGCTTCAGTTCCGGAGTGACCTCGAGGTCGAGGGCAACAGTCTCGCCCTGCTCGTTGACCACCGACCAGCCCTCGCGCGGCCGCTCGGACAGCAGCACCTCCGACTCGCTGACCTGGACGTCCTCACCGTCGACCACGATCGTCGCCGTACCGGACTCCTTCAGGGCCGCGGCGAGCGCGGCGGCGTCGGCGGCGGCGATCGCGGCCGCGACCACCGGAGTCTGCTTGGCGAACCGCTTGCCGAGCTCGCGGAAGTTTCCCTTGGCGGAGAACTCGACCAGGTCGGCGCCGGCCGAGGACAACGGCTCGACCGAGCCGACGTTCAGCTCATCGGCGATCTCCTGCAGCAGCTCGGCGGACAGGTCCGCGATCGCGGCCGACCCGACCAGTGCCCGCGACAGCGGCTGACGGGTCCGAACCTTCGCCTCCGCGCGGGCCGACCGGCCCAGTTCGACGACACGCCGGGCCATCGACACGTGCTGCGCGAGCGCGTCGTCGATGAGTGTCTCGTCGTACGTCGGGAAGCTCGCGAGGTGAACCGACTCGGGCAGACCAGGGGTGACCGGCCGGAACACGTCCTGCCAGACCCGCTCGGTCACGAACGGCATCAGCGGCGCCATCACCCGGGTGAGTACGTCGAGCGTCTCGTGCAGCGTGGCCAGCGCACCGGGCTCACCGGCCCAGAAGCGCCGGCGCGACCGCCGGACGTACCAGTTCGACAGCACGTCGACGAACGAGTTGATCAGCGCACCGAGCCGCTGGGTGTCGTAGTCGGCGTACGCCTGGTCGGTGTCGCGGACCAGCCGGTGCGTCTCGCTGACCAGCCAGCGGTCCAGCACCGAGCGCTCCGCGACCGGCGGTACGTCGGCCGTCGGCGACCAGTCGGCCAGCCGCGCGTACAGGGCGTGGAAGGCGACCGTGTTCCAGTAGGTGAGCAGCACCTTCCGGACGATCTCGTTGAGCACGTTCGGACCGATGCCGCGCGCCTTCCACGGCGACCCGGAGGCGGCCATGAACCAGCGCACCGCGTCCGCGCTGTGGTCGTCCATCAGCGGGATCGGCTCGAGGATGTTGCCCAGATGCTTGGACATCTTCCGGCCGTCCTCGGCCAGGATGTGGCCGAGGCAGACGACGTTGCGGTACGAAGACTCGTCGAAAACCAGCGTGCCGACGGCCATCAGCGTGTAGAACCAGCCGCGGGTCTGGTCGATCGCCTCGCAGATGTAGTCGGCCGGGTAGGCCTGCTCGAACTTCTCCTTCGACCCGTCGGCCCACGGGTAGCCCCACTGCGCGAACGGCATCGCGCCCGAGTCGTACCAGGCGTCGATGACCTCGGCCACCCGCCGCGACTCCGCGCCGCAGGTCGGGCAGTCGAAGGTGATGTCGTCGACGTACGGCCGGTGCGGGTCGGTGCCGCTCAGGTCGCGTCCGGCCAGCTCACCGAGCTCGGCCAGCGAGCCGACGCACACCTGGTGGTCGCCTTCGCAGCGCCAGATCGGCAGCGGCGTACCCCAGTAGCGGGAGCGGGAGACGGCCCAGTCGATGTTGTTCCGCAGCCAGTCGCCGTACCGGCCCCACTTCACCGAGTCCGGGTACCAGTTGGTCTTCTCGTTCTCCCGGAGCAGGGCGTCCTTCACCTGGGTGGTGCGGATGTACCAGGACGGGAGCGCGTAGTACATGACCGGGGTGTGGCAGCGCCAGCAGTGCGGATACGGGTGCTCGTACGGCACGTGCCGGAAGAGCACACCGCGCTCCTGCAGGTCCTTCACCAGATCCTCGTCGGCCTTCTTGAAGAACTGGCCGCCCACCAGGGGTACGTCGGCCTCGAAGTGACCGTCCGCCTGGATCGGGTTCACCACCGGGAGCCCGTAGGCGCGGCCCACCGCGAGGTCGTCGGCACCGAAGGCGGGGGACTGGTGGACCAGACCGGTGCCGTCCTCGGTGGTGACGTAGTCGGCCAGTACGACGTAGTGCGCCGGCTCGGGGAACTCCACCAGCTCGAACGGCCGCTGGTACGTCCACCGCTCCATCTCGCGACCGCCGTACCGACCGGTCACCGTCCAGCCCTCGCCGAGCGTGCCCAGCAACGGCTCGGCGACGACCAGTGACTCGGTGCCGTCGGTGGCGACGACGTACTGAACGTCGGGGTGCGCGGCGACCGCCGTGTTCGAGACGAGGGTCCAGGGGGTCGTGGTCCAGACCAGCAGCGACGCCTTACCCGCCAGCGGACCGGACGTCAGGGGGAAGCGCACGTACACCGAGGGGTCGATGACGGTCTCGTAGCCCTGCGCGAGCTCGTGGTCGGACAGGCCGGTGCCGCAGCGGGGACAGTACGGCGTGATGCGGTAGTCCTCGACGAGCAGACCCTTGTCGTGGATCTGCTTGAGCGACCACCAGACCGACTGCACGTACTCCGGGTCCATCGTCCGGTACGGGCGCTCCAGGTCGACCCAGTAGCCCATCCGGACGGTCAGTTCGTTGAACGCGTCGACGTGCCGCAGCACCGACTCACGGCACTTGGCGTTGAACTCGGCGATGCCGTACGCCTCGATGTCGTTCTTGCCGTTGAAGCCGAGTTCCTTCTCCACCGCGACCTCGACCGGCAGGCCGTGGCAGTCCCAGCCGGCCTTGCGCTCGACCCGGAAACCCTTCATGGTCCGGTAGCGCGGGAAGACGTCCTTGAAGACGCGCGCCTCGATGTGGTGGGTGCCGGGCATCCCGTTCGCGGTCGGGGGTCCTTCGAAGAAGGTCCACGGCGTGCCGCCGGCCGACTGCTCGAGACTCTTGGCGAAGGTGTCGTGCTCGTCCCAGTGGACCAGCACCTCCCGCTCGAGTGCGGGGAAGTCCACCTGCGCCGGGACCTGCCGCCACGGAGTTGTTGCCATCTCTGTCGTCCTTCGTCGAGCCGTACTGCTGCCGGACGAGGGACGAAGCGCCGGCACATTCGCCGGGCCGCGCGGTACCACCCTCCTTGGTGAGCCGGACCGATCGCGAGTCCCACCCCGCCCGGTCCAGGTCAGCTCACCCACTTCCTTAACGCGTCGCTGCCGGTTCTAATAGGTCCCTGCGGACTGTTCTTCCGGCGGCTCCGGGGTGATGGCCCCATCACTGCCTTGCGGATCGCGGCTGCCAGTGTACGACGGCGTACCGGGCAACTACGAATCGTTAGACGACCGGGGCCGGCCGGGTGGGGCCGTTGAAAAGGAGTGGCCAGGCGGGAATTCAGCCATCACAATTCTCGTGCGGGTCGAGCCAGGCGCCTCCCGGGATGCGGTCGGCGGCCGGTACGACGCTCCGCGGCGACGTTGGTGCGGGCCGCGACCAGCAGGGACAAACTGGTCGCGGTGGAGGGGGAGGAGAAGGATCTTCGGCCGAGATTCGAACACTTGCTCGGCTGAAACCTGGCTGTGACGCGCGGTACATCGAGTGAGATTGAAGAACCGACTACCGTATGTCCACGGTCTGCGCGTCGGACTGGCACGTGACCGACACGTGGCCTAGTGTCTTGCGACCAGTCCGCTTCAGTCTCCGACGAAGGCAGGGGGTAGCTGACCATGGCTACATCGGCTCCCAAGAAGTCCGCCCCCCAACGCACTGCCGCGGCCAAGAAGAGCGCCGCGAAATCCGCTGAGCCGGCCGCGAAGAGCACGAAGACCACGAAGACGGCGAAGGCGGCGAAGGCAGCGACAGCGGCCCGCAAGGCACCGGCGAAGACCTCGCCGGCGAAGAAGACTTCCGCGAAGAAGACGGCGACGACGGCCGGCTCCTCCGCGGCGAAGAAGGCTCCGGCCAAGAAGACCCCTGCCAAGCAAGCTCCGACGAAGAGGGTGGCCATGAAGACGAACGAGAACAGGACACCGGCGACGGCGCCGGCGAAGTCCCCAGCACACAAGGCAGAGACCCTCACGGTGAAGGCCGGCGAGACCCCGTGGACCGCGGCCGAACTGGCCGAGCTCCGCAGCGAGCTCGAAGCCGACGTCGTGCACCTGAAGCAGGAGATCCGGGACGCCGAGCAGGAGATCGTCGGGCTGCTCCGGGACGGCGGTGACGGCGCCGGCAACGACCAGGCCGACGTCGGCTCGACCACGCTGGAGCGGGACCACGAGATGTCGCTGGCGAACAACGCCCGGGACATGCTGGACCAGATCGAGCGGGCGCTGTCGCGGATCGACGACGGCACGTACGGTATCTGTGAGAGCTGCGGCAATGCGATCGGCAAGGGTCGGTTGCAGGCGTTCCCGCGTGCGACACTGTGCGTGTCATGCAAAGAACGCGAAGAACGCCGCTGAGCGACCCCGACACGTCCCACCCGGCGGGTGACACCCCCGCCGAGTCCACGGAACCGGCCGACCCTGCGTCGGCCGGTTCTCCGTCATCCCCCGCCTCCGCCGACGCCGTACCGGCGGACGGCCAGAGCGCGCCTGCCCGGCGGACCTCGTGGAAGTGGATGGTGTTGTTCGGGGTGATCGGTGCGCTGATCCTGGTTCTGGATCAGGTGACGAAGGCGCTGGCGTTGGAGCATCTGACGCCGGGGGAGCCGGTGAACGTGATCGGGAGCTTCCTGAAGTTCAACCTGATCCGGAACTCCGGCGCCGCGTTCAGCCTCGGCTCGGGCTACACGCCGTACATCAGCGCGATCCAGATCATCGTCGCGCTCGGCGTGGTCTACCTGTCGCGGCGGCTCGGGTCGGCCGGGTGGGCGGTGGCGTTCGGCTTGCTGTTCGGCGGTGCGCTCGGGAACATCCTCGACCGGATCTTCCGCGAGCCGGCGCCGTTCCACGGGCATGTGGTCGACTTCCTGCAGACCCCGCACTGGGCGATCTTCAACGTCGCGGACATGGCCGTCACGTCGGCCGCCGCCCTGCTGGTGATCCAGACCCTGCGCGGGGTCAGGCTCGACGGGACGAAAGAACCGAAGCCTGAGCGAGCGCAGCGAGCGAAGAATGGGTAGAGCAGCGTTCTCGGTCACGCCGGAACCGAGCGAAGCGAGGTGAAGGCGTGAGCGGCGACTCGCGGACCGTGATGGTCCCCGACGGCCTGGCCGGCGAGCGCCTCGACGCGGCGCTGTCCCGGCTGTTCGGCGTGTCCCGGACCAAGGCGGCCGAGCTGATCGAGTCCGGTCTGGTCCAGGTCGGCGGCGCCCCGGCGCCCAAGTCGACCCGCGTCGCCGCCGGCGACCTGCTCGACGTCGAGCTGCCGGCGCCGCCGGCCGAGGTCACCGTCGTACCGGAGACCGTCGAGAACCTGCGGATCGTGTACGACGACGACGAGATCATCGTGGTCGACAAACCGGTCGGCGTGGCCGCGCACCCGTCTCCGGGGTGGACCGGCCCGACCGTGATCGGCCACCTGGCCGGCGCGGGGTTCAGCATCTCCACCAGCGGCGCCGCCGAGCGCAAGGGCATCGTGCACCGCCTCGACGTCGGCACGTCCGGACTGATGGTCGTGGCCAAGACGGAGTATGCCTACACCGTGCTGAAACGCGCCTTCAAGGAGCGCACGGTCAAGAAGATCTACCACGCGCTGGTCCAGGGTCACCCGGACCCGTTCACCGGCACCGTCGACGCGCCGATCGACCGGCACCCGCATCACGACTACAAGTTCGGCATCGTCGCCGGCGGCAAGCCGAGTGTGACGCACTACGAGACCCTCGAGGCGTTCCGGTACGCGACCCTGCTCGAGATCACCCTCGAGACCGGCCGCACCCACCAGATCCGGGTCCACATGACCGCGATCGGGCACCCGTGCTGCGGTGACCTGACGTACGGCGCCGATCCGGTGCTGGCCGAGCGTCTGCAGCTCACCCGGCAGTGGCTGCACGCGATGCGGCTCGGCTTCACCCACCCGGGCAGCGGGGAGTACGTCGAGTTCACCTCGGAGTACCCGGACGACCTTGATCACGCTCTGGATCTGCTGGTCGACAGTCAATGAAGCTGTACCTGTCGTCCTTCCGCCTCGGCGACCACCCTGAGCGGCTGGTCGCGCTCCTGCCGCCGGCCGCGCGGGTCGCGGTCGTCTGCAACTCGATCGACGCCGAGGATCCCGCCGTACGACGGGAGAAGGTCGCCGACGAGATCACTTGGCTGACAGAGCTGGGCCTCCAGCCCGAAGAGCTCGACCTGCGGGTCTGCACAGGCGAGGCGCTGCGCACCAGGCTCACGGAGTACGACGGTCTGTGGGTGCGTGGCGGGAACGTGTTCGTGCTCCGAGCCGCACTGGCGAAGAGCGGAGCAGACCGGATCCTGCCCGAGCTGATCCATGCGGAGGAGATCGTGTACGCCGGTTACAGCGCCGGACCGTGCGTCCTCGCACCCAGCCTCCGCGGTCTCGAGCTGTGTGACGACGTCGACGCGGTCGACGGCGAGGTCATCTGGGACGGCCTCGGTCTGCTCGACCACGCGATCGTCCCGCACCTCGACTCACCCGGTCACCCCGAGACGGACCTGGTGGCGACCGTGGCCGAGCTGTACGACCGGACCGGCGTACCGTATCTGCCGATGCGCGACGGTCAGGCGCTCGTCATCGACGGCGACCACCGCGAGCTCGTCTAAAGCTGGTCGGCGAGCCTGACGACGGCCGCGATCACCTCCGGACCGTGGACCAACGCGGCATCGTTGTGGTCTGCTCCGGCAATCTCGACCACGTCCTTCAGCGTCGGCGCCGCCTCGGCCACCGATCGGCTCTGCTCGGGCGGTACGACGGAGTCGTCGCTCCCGTAGACCACGGCGACAGGCGCCTTCACGCGAGCCAGCTGCTCCGCCAGCGGGAACTTGTCGCGGAGCAGCAGCTTGACCGGCAGGAACGGGTAGTGGACCTGTCCGACCGACCCGAGGTCGACGAACGGCGACCGCAGCACCAATCCACCTGGCGGCCGCTCAGCTGCCAGCTCGGTCACCACAGCGGCCCCCAGGCTCTCACCGAAGTACACGATCCGCTCAGCCGGTACGCCGTACTCGACCAGGTAGTCCTGGGCAGCCCGCACGTCCCGGGCCAGCCCTTTCTCACTGGGACTGCCCTCGTTGCCGCCGTACCCGCGGTAGTCGAACAGCAACACGGTCAGCCCTTCGGCAGCCAGCGCCTGCGCCAGCGGAGCCCGGCCGGCCCGGTTGCCGCCGTTGCCGTTGGCGACCAGTACGGCGACGCCACGGTCGCGCTGCTGCGGTCGAACGAGCGACGCCCCCAGCCGGAGACCGTCGCTCGTCTCCAGCACGACCTCCTTGGCGCCCGCCCTGGTCGGCACCGCCGACGAGTCGGGCAGGTAGATCAGCTGCCGCTGGCAGCCCCAGAGCACGGCCAGCAGCAGGAGCACCACGGACCCGGCGATCAGCGCCACGCGCACCATTCCCTCAGTGTGCGCGTGGTCCTGGCTGACCGGATAGCGGGCGGGTTCGGGCCTCCCCGGAGAGCCACTTCGAAAACTGTCCGAGGGCCGGATTAGGCTTCAGCAGTCACCCTCACTCACGCCCTGGGAGGTCTGCGCAGACATGGCGTCCAGCGACAGTTTCGTGCATCTACACGTGCACACCGAGTACTCCATGCTGGACGGCGCCGCGCGGATCGACGAGTTGTTCAAAACCGCCCAGGACATGGGCATGCCGGCCCTCGCGACCACCGACCACGGGTACGTGTTCGGCGCCTACGAGTTCTGGAAGACCGCGAAGAAGTACGACGTCAAGCCGATCATCGGCGTCGAGGCGTACCTGACGCCGCACACCCACCGGTCGGAGCGGAAGCGGATCAAGTGGGGCGACGCGAACTCCGGCCGCGACGACGTCTCCGGCAGCGGTGCCTACACGCACATGACGCTGCTGGCGAAGAACACGTCCGGGATGCACAACCTGTTCAGGATGAGCTCGCTGGCCAGCCTCGAGGGCTATTACTTCAAGCCCCGGATGGACCGCGAGCTGCTGAACACCTACGGCCAGGGCCTGATCGCGACCACCGGCTGCCCGTCCGGCGAGGTGCAGACCCGGCTGCGGCTCGGGCAGTACAAGGAGGCCGTCGAGGCGGCCGCGGAGTTCCGCGACATCTTCGGCAGGGAGAACTTCTACTGCGAGCTGATGGACCACGGCCTCGGCATCGAGCGGGACGTCCAGAAGGACCTGCTCCGGCTGGCCAAGGAGCTCGGCCTGCCGCTGGTCGCCACCAACGACCTGCACTACACCAAGCCCGAGGACGCCACCGCGCACGCCGCGCTGCTGTGCGTCCAGTCCGGTTCGACGCTGTCCGACCCGAACCGGTTCAAGTTCGACGCCGACGAGTTCTACCTGAAGACCGCCGCCGAGATGCGCGAGGTCTGGAAGGAGTTCCCGGAGGCCTGTGACAACACGCTGCTGATCGCCGAGCAGTGCGACGTCAGCTTCACCGAGGGCGAGGGCCGGTTCATGCCGCGGTTCCCCTGCCCGGAGGGTCACAACGAGGAGTCCTGGTTCATCTCCGAGGTCGAGACCGGGCTGCACTTCCGCTACCCGAACGGCATCCCCGACCACGTCCGCAAGCAGGCGGAGTACGAGATCGAGGTCATCGTCTCGAAGGGGTACGCCGGCTACTTCCTGGTCGTCGCGGACTTCATCAACTGGGCCAAGAAGAACGGCATCCGCGTCGGTCCGGGCCGCGGATCCGGCGCCGGTTCGATGTGTGCGTACGCGATGCGAATCACCGACCTGGACCCGCTCCAGCACGGCCTGATCTTCGAGCGCTTCCTGAACCCGGAGCGGATGTCGATGCCCGACTTCGACGTCGACTTCGACGACCGCCGCCGCCCCGAGGTGATCCGCTACGTCACCGAGAAGTACGGCGACGACCGGGTCGCGATGATCGTCACCTACGGCACCATCAAGGCCAAGCAGGCGATCAAGGACGCCGGCCGGGTGCTGGACTACCCGTTCGCGATGGGCGACCGGATCACCAAGGCGATGCCGCCGACGGTGATGGGCAAGGACATCCCGCTGTCCGGCATCTTCGACCCGCAGCACAAGCGGTACTCCGAGGCGACCGAGTTCCGGCAGTTGTACGAGGCCGACGCCGACGTCCGCAAGATCGTGGACACCGCCCGCGGCCTGGAGAACCTGAAGCGCCAGTGGGGTGTGCACGCGGCCGGCGTGATCATGTCCAGCGAGCCGCTGATCGACCTGATCCCGATCATGCGCCGCGAGCAGGACGGCCAGATCATCACCCAGTTCGACTACCCGAGCTGCGAGACGCTCGGCCTGGTCAAGATGGACTTCCTGGGTCTGCGCAACCTGACGATCATGGACGACGCGGTCAAGAACGTCGAGGCCAGCCGCGGGATCAAGCTGGACCTCGACGAGCTGGCCAAGACGCTCGACGACAAGCCGACGTACGAGCTGCTGGCCCGCGGTGACACCCTCGGCGTGTTCCAGTTCGACGGCGGGCCGATGCGGGCGCTGCTGCGGCTGATGAAGCCGGACAACTTCGAGGACATCTCCGCGGTCGGCGCGCTGTACCGCCCCGGCCCGATGGGTGCGAACAGCCACACCAACTACGCGCTGCGCAAGAACGGCCAGCAGGAGGTCAGCTACCTGCACCCGGACCTGGCCGAGGCGCTGGAGCCGATCCTGGGGACGACGTACGGCCTGATCGTCTACCAGGAGCAGGTCATGGCGATCGCCCAGCAGCTGGCCGGCTACACGCTCGGCAAGGCGGATCTGCTCCGCCGCGCGATGGGCAAGAAGAAGCGCGAGGTGCTGGACGCGGAGTACGTCGGCTTCTCCGAGGGGATGAAGGCGAACGGGTTCTCCGAGGAGTCGATCAAGGCCCTGTGGGACGTGCTGGTCCCGTTCTCCGACTACGCGTTCAACAAGGCGCACTCGGCGGCGTACGGGCTGGTGTCGTACTGGACGGCGTACCTGAAGGCGAACTACCCGGCGGAGTACATGGCCGCCGTCCTGACGTCCGTGAAGGACGACAAGGACAAGATGGCCATCTACCTGAACGAGTGCCGCCGGATGGGCATCAAGGTGCTGCCGCCGGACGTGAACGAGTCGGACTCGAACTTCACCCCGGTCGGCACCGACATCCGCTTCGGCCTGTCCGCGATCCGCAACGTCGGGGTGAACGTGGTGGCCGAGATCGTCGCGGCCCGGGAGGAGAAGGGCCGGTTCACCGACTTCGTCGACTTCATCGACAAGGTACCGCTGCCGGTCTGCAACAAGCGGGTGATCGAGTCGCTGGCCAAGGCCGGTTCGTTCGACTCGATGGGACATGCCCGGCGCGCGGTCGTCGCGGTGCACGAGCAGGCCGTCGACGAGGCCATCGATCTGAAGCGGAACGAGGCGCACGGGCAGTTCGACCTGTTCTCTATGGGTGACGACGACGCCGACGAGGGCGAGGGGAACAGCCGGCTCACCGTCACCGTTCCCGAGATCGAGGAGTGGGACAAGGCGACCAAGCTCGCGCACGAGCGCGACATGCTGGGCCTGTACGTCTCCGACCACCCGCTGTTCGGTGTCGAGCACGTGCTCACCAACGGCTCGGACTGCACGATCGGTCAGTTGCTCGCCGACGAGGACCGGCCGGACGGCAGCCAGGTGACCATCGGCGGACTGGTCACCGCGGTGCAGCGGAAGGTGAACAAGCGCGGCGACATCTACGCGATCGTCACCATCGAGGACCTGGAAGGTTCGATCGAGGTGATGATGTTCTCCTCGGCGTACCAGTTGCACGCGCACTTGCTCAGCAACGACGCGATCGTCCTGGTGAAGGGCCGGCTGCGCCGCCGCGAGGACTGGGTCGAGCTGAGCGGCTCCGAGGTGATCGTGCCCGACCTGACCGAGGGCCCGAGCGGACCGGTCGTGATCACGATGGCGGTCAACCGGTGCACGCCGCCGGTCGTCGAGCAGCTCCGTGACGTCCTGCAGGCGCATCCAGGCATGACGGAGGTGCAGCTCCGGTTGCAGGCCCGGCAGAAGACAACCGTGATGCGAATCGGCGACCGCTTCCGCGTAACCCCGACCTCGGCCCTGATGGCCGACCTCAAGGCCCTCCTCGGCCCCTCCTGCCTCGCCAGCTGACGGCCGGATCTGGGGCGGGGCGGCCGATTGGGTGGCGGTGGATTGGGTGCGGCACACTGTCGAGGTGACGCAACCGCAGTCTGCTCAGCCTTATCCGTACGCGCCCCCGCCCTCGGGGGTTCCTTTTGGTACGCCGCCACCGCCGGAGCCGGCGATGCCGTGGGCGAAGGCGATCGCGGTGACCACGGTCGTGTTCCTGGTCGCCGGGGTGCTGGCCGGGTGGGCGTGGCAGCAGTTCTCGCCGCTGGCGCAGTACACCGTGGACGAGAACGGTGGCGCGCTGGGTGAGGAGCAGATGACCCGGGTATTCGGACCGGACGGCACGTTCACGGCGATCGGGTTCGTCACCGCGCTGGTGCTCGGCGGTGCGCTGTTCTGGTGGCTGCGGAACTACGGTCCGTGGTCGGTCGCGATCGTCGCCGTCGGTGCAGTGCTCGGCGCGGGTGTCGCGTGGGGCGTGGGCATGCTGCTGGGTCACGACCCGCTGCAGCCGCGCCTGCAGGCGGCCAAGCCGGGTGACCTGGTCGCGGCGCCGCTCGAGCTGCACACGTGGACCCCCGCCGCGGCGTGGTTGGTCGGTGCGGCGCTGGCGGCCGCCATCATCGCCGCCGCCACTTGGCGCGCCGAACCGGTTGCAACCACATCGCAACCTGGTACGTCAGAGTCCTCGCATCAGGTGCACTAGCCTGTCCGAGCCGGTGGGTGAGGCCACCGGGCCACGCGAGGGAGCATATGGACCAGAACACTCCGCCCAACCCGCAGTTTCCGGGTGCCGGCGGTCCGCAGCAGAACCCGAACCCGTACGGCGCTCAGCCGGGTGCACAGCGTCCGCCGATGAGTGCCCAGGGCAACCAGCAGGGCCAGTGGCCGCAGCAGGGCTCGGCGGGCCACCCGCAGCAGGGCCGTCCTGGTCCGGTGCCTCCGGGGCAGCCGCAGTACGGCCAGCCTGGTCAGTCCCCGTACAGCCAGCCCGGTCAGCCCCAGTACGGCCAGCCTGGTCAGCCGCAGTACGGTCAGCCGGGACCGCAGCAGCCGGGTCAGCCTGGCCAGCAGTACGGTCAGCCGGGTGCTCCGTCGTACGGTCAGCCCGGTGCGGCGCCGTACGGGCAGGTTGGTGGACAGACGTCGTACGAGCAGCTGCAGGTCGGCGGGCAGCCGCCGCAGGGTCCTGGTTACGGACCGGGTCAGCACCAGTGGCAGCCGGAGCCGAAGAAGAAGCGCGGCAAGCTGGTCCCGCTGATCGCGGCGCTGGTCATGGCGCTGGTCGTCGCCGGCGGCGGCATCTTTGCCTACGGCAAGCTGAACGGCGGCAAGCAGCCGGCCGCGGTGCTGCCGGGCAACGCGGTCGCCTACGCCCGCGTCGACCTGAACCCGTCCGCCGGCCAGAAGGTCGCCGCGATCCGGTTCCTGCTGAAGTTCCCCTCGGTGAAGGAGAACCTCGGCCTCACCGGTGAGAACGACGACCTGCGGCAGAAGCTGTTCGAGAGCATCAAGAAGTACGCCGGTAACGACCTGGCCGACGTGGACTACGAGAAGGACGTCAAGCCGTGGCTCGGCGAACGGGCCGGCCTGGCCGCGCTGCCGGCCGCCGACGGCAAGGACGAGCCGACCGTGGTGGTCGCCATCGAGGTGAAGAACGAGGACGAGGCCGCCAAGGGCCTGGACAAGCTGATGGCCAAGGAGGACAAGAAGCCCGGCCGCGCATTCAGCAACGGGTACGTGCTGCTCGCCGACGACCAGGCGATCGTCGACCAGGCCGTTGCCACCAGCAAGGACAACCCGCTGGAGAAGAACGCCAAGTTCAGCGCCGACATGGACGCCCTCGGCGAGCAGGGCTTCGCCTCGGTCTGGGCCGACATGAAGGGCATCGCCGACATCTCGGGCAAGGTGCAGTCGGAGCAGTTGGCCGGTATCTCGGACGCGACCATGGCGGCGGCGTTGCGGTTCGACGCGTCGTACGTCGAGCTGAAGGGCATCGCCCGCGGTGACCAGAGCGTCAGGGTCGACGGTGCCGACGCCGGTGAGCTGATCGGGCAACTGCCCGACACGACGGCCGGCGCGATCGCCGTCTCCGGCGGCGAGAACCTGGTCGACACGCTGTGGAAGCAGGTCGAGAAGGCCTCGAACGGCAACCTCGAGGAGCTGACCAAGGAGTTCACCGAGGAGACCGGCCTCAGCCTGCCCGACGACCTGAAGAGCCTGATGGGCAAGAACCTGGCCGTCGCGATCGACAAGGACGCCGCGAACGGCCCGAAGATCGCGGCCCGGATGGAGACCGACCCGGCCAAGGCCGAGCCGGTGGTGCAGAAGCTGACCACGCTGCTGCGCAGCAAGGCCGAGGCCAACATCCCGATCGAGACCGCCAAGGACGACGACTCGCTGGTGGTCGCCACCGACCAGTCGTACGCCGACCAGGTCCTCCAGGGCGGCAACCTCGGCGGCACCGAGAACTTCAAGCAGGCTCTGCCCGACACGAAGGGCGCGCTGACGATCGGCTACCTCGACTTCGAGGCGGCCGGATCGCTGAGCAAGCGGTTCAGCTCCGACAAGGACCTGGCCGCCCTCCGCTCCGGCGGCTACGTCGCCCGCTCCACCGGCGAAGGCGAGGCCGCCTTCAGCCTCCGCGTCGTCGCGAAGTAACCCCCGCCAGAAAACCCCGAACAGCGTCGGTGTAGCTGTCCGGGGTTTCTCTGTGGATCCAGTGGCCGGCGTCGAGCGTGACGAGGTCGGTGTTGGGGCGGCGGGTGGTCATGGTTTCGGCCAGGGCCTGGCTGAGGAGGAAGCTCTTGGTTGCTCGTAGCAACAGAATGGGGTGGTCGGAGGCCGTCCAGTCGGACCACCAGTTGCCGGCGTTGGTTCGCTGGACCTCCATCATTTCGGCGGGGTCGAACAGCAGTTCCCAGGCCCCGTTGCGCTCGACGACGCTCTCCAGGAAGTAGTCGGGTGCCGGGGTTGCGCCGAAGAAGGCGGCTGCTTCGTCGCGGTTCGCGAATCGGCGCGGCCAGCCGGTGACGTCCAGGACCGGCTGATCGACCTCGGTCTCATCGGTGACCGCGCCGACGTCCTCGATGACCATGGCGCGGACCAGGTCGGGGCGCCGGGCGGCCAGCCGGTACGTCGTGACGCCGCCGAGCGAGTGCCCGATCATCAGGGCGGGGGCGAGGTCGAGCGCTTCGATGAAGGCGGCCAGATCGGTGACGAAGTCGAAGGGGCCGCCGTGGTCCGAGCCGCCGTGGCCGCGGAGGTCGGGCGCGATCACCCGGTACTCGGGTGCCAGCCGGCCGGCGATGGCGTCGAACGTCGTACCGCGGCCGAAGGTGCCATGCACGGCGACGATCGGCGCACCGGGTCCGCCGGCGTCCTCGTAACCGAACCGGCTGTTGTTGAGGGCAATCATTGGCATGGTCGTCAGGATCGCGGACGGGCCGCCGGCCTGGGTACACCTGTCAGAGACAGGCTGACCGCGACGACGACTGCGGCGAGACCCACGCTGAGACGAAAGCCGGCGTTCGTGGTGAGCAGTGCCCCGAAGATCGCGGGTGCCGCGCCGCTGCCGAACTGACGTGATGCGTTGAGCAGGCCGGCGCCCAGTCCGCTGCGATCGGGTGGTACGCCGTTGAGCATCATCGTGGTCGCGGCGGGTGCGACGAGTCCTGCGCCGGCCCCGATCGGCAGAAGCCAGGCGATCACCTGCCAGAGGGGCATGTCGGGGCCGGCGATCGCCAGACCGATCAGGCCCGCGATCATCAGGACCTGACCCAGCAGCAGAGGTGGCGGCGTCAGCTGCCCGGCGACCAGGTTGGCCGGGATGATCAGCAGCGTCATCGGGACGAAGACGAGGCCGGTGGTCCAGGCGGATCGGCCGTGCTCCAGTTGCAGCATCAGCGTGACGACGAAGATCACGCCGTACGACGCGAAGTTCAGGGCGAAGCCGGTCACTGAACTGACCACGACCGGCGACGAGCGGAGCCGTCCGCCAGGCCGTTTGCGGGGCTGCGGCGGAGTGCGGGGGAGCCTGGTGAACAGGGTGAGCAACGCGACCGGGACGTTGAGCCAGAAGGTGCCTTGCCAGCCGAGCAGCGTGGTGACCGCTCCGCCGAGCGGAGAACCGAGGACGAGGGCGATCGCGCCTGCGGCTGCCCAGCGGCCGACCGCGCGGGCGCGGTCGGCCGGGTCGGGCATTGCGGCGTTGAGCATCGACAGGCTGGACGGGAGGACGGTGGCGGCTGCGGCACCTTGGATCGCCCGGGCGGTGAGCAGTACGGCGAGGTCGCCGGCGACTGCGCAGATCGCGGAGCTCGCGGCGAAGACGGTGATGCCGGCGGTGAATGTCCGGCGGGCGCCGACGTGGTCGGACCAGGCTCCGGCGGGGAGGAGGCAAACGGCGAATACGAGGGAGTAGCCGGTGAGGACCCAGGCGAGAAGTGGTCCGGTGCCGAGGTCCCGGCCGATCGCGGGCAGGGCGGTCGTGACCATCGAGGCGTTCAGGGTGATGAGGAAAAACGACAGTGCAGCTGAGAACACACCGACTACCGTGGTGCACGGAGATGGTTGCCAGGTACACCTGTCAGGGACAGTCAGGAGGGTCGAGCGGATGGCGCGGCGCAGTTTGCGGCAGCGCGAGTTCGGTGCGTTCCTCCGCGAGCGTCGCGGTCGGCTGACTCCGGCGGCGGTGGGTCTCGTCGAAGGTCCGCCACGCCGTACGCCGGGTCTTCGCCGCGAGGAGGTCGCGAATCTGGCGGGCCTGTCCGTCGGCTACTACACCCGCCTCGAACAAGGCCACGCCCGGTCAGCCCTCCGACAGCGTCCTCGACGCCCTGATCCGCACCCTCCACCTCACCCCCGACGAGGCCCGCCACCTCAAAGCCCTCGCCAGCACCCCACCCCCACCCGGCAACCCCACCTGGACGGGCATCGCAACAACGTCGGGGACCGGTGGGCTGGCGGGGAGCCCGGCGGCGGGGAGCCGAGCGTCGGGGACCGGTGGGGCGGCGGGGAGCTCTGCGGTGGGGAGCCGCGCACCGTCGGGGACCGGTGGGTTGGCGGGGAGTCCGGCGGCGGGGAGCCGAGCGTCGTCGCGGACCGGTGGGCTGGTGGGGAGCCCGGCGGCGGGGAGCCAAGTACCAGTGGGGAGCGGAGCGTCGTCGGGGAGCGGAGGGCTGGCGGGGAGCTCTGCGGCGGACGGGAGTCGAGCGTCCGCCGGTAGTTCGAGGCTGGGTGGTGATAGAGGGAGCCGTGCGGCGGTTGGCGTGCGGGGGTGGGCAGGCGGCGCGGTAGCGGAGGAGTTGCCGGCGGAGCAGGTGTCGCGCTCGGCGCTGCGGATGATCAGCCTCCTCGCGCCGCCGACGGCGGCAGTCGTGCTCGGCCGCACCGGCGACGTCCTCGCTTGGAACGAAGCAGCCAGCCTGCTGTTCCCAGGCCGCCTTCCCGACCACCCCACCCCCGGCCCACCATCCCCGGCCGAGCAGCCCTCCACGCCGAGCTCGGCCGAGCAGCCCTCGACAGGGGCCTCGGCTGGGCGGTCCTCCGCGTCGGCCTCGGCCGAGCCACCTTCCTCGCCGACCTCGGCTGGGAAGCGGGTGGGGCGGGCAAATAACGCGTGGTATGTGTTTTGTGATTCGCGGGCGCGGGAGTTGTTTGTTGACTGGGATGCGGTGGCTGACGAGACGGTTGCGCATCTGCGGTCGGCTGCGGGGCACCTTGTCGACGATCCGGCGTACCGGGCGCTCGTCGACGACCTGCTGGAGGCGAGTCCGGAGTTCGCCGAGCGGTGGGAGCGGCGCGACGTCCGGCGGCACGTGTCGGGGGAGAAGCACTTCAACCACCCGACGCTGGGCCGGATCACGGTGGACTACGAGGTGGTCGCGGTGCTCGACGCGCCCGATCAGTACCTCGTCGTCTACGGATTGGAGAATTCACAGCTCGGCGATGTCGAAATCGGCAGGGCTGTCTCTACCTCTCAGTGAAAGCACCCACTCCACGGAGGTAGAGATGAATCACTTCACCGGCATTCGGACCATTGGCGTACCGGTCGGCGACCAGGACCGCGCGGTCGCGTTCTACACCGAGACGCTGGGATTCGAGCTGTTGATGGACGCCCCGCTGCCGCAACTCGGCGGTCGGTGGATCGTGGTCGCCCCGCCCGGCGCCCCGACCAGCCTCGCGCTCACACCCAGGACGAATAAGGACCCGGTCGACACCGGTGTGCGTCTGGTCACCCCCGACGCCGCCGCAGCCCGTCAGCACCTGCAAGAGCAGGGCGTCGACACCGGCGAGCTGATCAGCTGGCCGGGCGTCCCGCCGATGTTCACCTTCCGCGATCAGGACGGCAACACGCTGTACGCCGGACAGGACTGATCACTCGGGGAACGGCACCCCGGTGAGCGAGCCGCAGACCTCGAGGAACGCTTCCTGCACCTCGGGGTCCGAGGCCGCCGGATGGATCGCGTGCGGGCGGAGGTGGTAGTAGTACCCGCCGCTGGCCACAGCAGCGGCCGGGGCCGTGGCGAGCCAGACCTGGGTGAGGTGCGCCTGGTTGATGTCGCCTGGCGCACCTCGGCCGCCCATCTTCGTCGGCACCCAGCCGGGGTCGACGGCGTTCGACAGTACGCCGGGCCAGCGGCGGGCGACTGCGAACGCGAGGATCACGTCGTGCAGTTTCGAGTCGGAGTACGCCCGCGACCCGCTCCACCGCCGTCGTACCCACTGCAGGTCGTCCAGTACGACGTCGCCGCTATCGTGCATGCCGGAGCTCAGATAGACCAACCGCTCCGGCCGCTCGATCAAGGCGGTCAGCAGGTACGGCGCCAGCGAGTTGACCGCGAACACATGCTCCAGCCCGTCGGCGGTCTCGATCCGCGGCTCCTGGTACCCGACCGCCGCGTTGTGGACGACGACGTCGAACCGGCCGGATTCGTTCGCCTGCTGAGCCACGTCGCGGGTCTCGGCGATGCTGGAGAGATCACCGATCACCACACCCGAGGCTTTCGGCAGCGCTGCCATCGCGTCGACGCCGCGCCTCTCGTTACGCGCGTGCAGCACCACTTCATGCCCTCGACCGATCAACTCCCGAGCCACCATCTGACCGAGACCGTCCGCGGACCCGGTCACCAAAACACGCGCCATGGCTCCACTCTGCCAGGCCCGACCGAGCGTCAGGCGTCGGCGAGTGCTTCCAGCAGGCTTTCGCCGTACTTGGCCAGCTTGTTCTCACCGACGCCGCTGATCTTGCCGAGCTCGGCCAGGGTGCTCGGAAGGTCGGTCGCGATCTGGCGCAGGGTCGCGTCGTGGAAGATGACGTACGCCGGGACGCCTTGCTCCTTCGCGACACCGGCACGCCAAGCGCGCAACTGTTCGAACGTCTGCGCGGCCTCGGGGGAGAGGTCCGCGGTGGCCTTCTTCTTCGCGCTCGACGACTTCGACGAGCGACCGACGCGTTCGGGCTCGCGGCGCATCATCACCTCGCGCCGGCGGCCGAGCACCTCAGCGCTTTCCGGCGTGAGGACGAGGGTGCCGTAGTCGCCTTCGACGGAGAGCAGGCGCTGTGCGAGCAGTTGCCGGATGACGCCACGCCACTCGCTCTCCTTCAGTTCCGTGCCGATGCCGAACACGGTGAGTTGGTCGTGCCGGAACTGCTTGACCTTGTCCGTCTCCCGGCCGAGCAGGATGTCGATCAACTGTCCGGCGCCGAACTTCTGACCCCGCTCGTGCTGCAGCCGATAGACCGTCGACAGCAGCTTCTGCGCGGCGATCGTGCCGTCCCACGACTCCGGCGGCGTCAGACAGGTGTCGCAGTTCCCACACGGGTCGCCGTGCTGACCGAAGTACGCGAGCAACTGGGACCGGCGGCACTGCACTGTCTCGCACAACGCCAGCATCGCGTCCAGATGCGCGCTCAGCCGGCGGCGATGCGCGAGGTCACCCTCGGACGTGTCGATCATCTTCCGCTGCTGAACGACGTCCTGCAGTCCGTACGCGAGCCATGCCGTCGAGGGCAGTCCGTCGCGGCCGGCCCGCCCGGTCTCCTGGTAGTAGCCCTCGACCGACTTCGGCAGGTCCAGATGCGCGACGAACCGCACATCCGGTTTGTCGATGCCCATGCCGAACGCGATCGTCGCGACCACGACCAGGCCGTCCTCGCGCAGGAACCGGGCCTGGTTCGCGGCGCGGGTCCGGTTGTCCAGGCCGGCGTGGTACGGCAACGCCTCGATGCCGTTCTTCGTCAGGAACTCGGCCGTCTTCTCGACACTGTTGCGGGACAGGCAGTAGACGATGCCGGC
Organism: Kribbella swartbergensis; assembly: GCF_054784135.1. Taxonomy (NCBI): domain Bacteria; kingdom Bacillati; phylum Actinomycetota; class Actinomycetes; order Propionibacteriales; family Kribbellaceae; genus Kribbella; species Kribbella swartbergensis. The sequence continues at coordinate 76,720 of NZ_BAAGPM010000022.1, read as the reverse complement.
GTCGCCCGCATGCTCGGTGCGCAGCAGGTCGAGCAACTGCCGCTGCGGATTGTCCTTCGAGACGATCCGGTACTGGATGTTCGGCCGGTCGAAGCTGGCCACGAAATGCTTCGCCTCGGTCAGCTTCAGCCGGGTCGCGATCTCCTGGTGCGTCGCCTCGGTCGCGGTCGCGGTCAGCGCGATCCGCGGGACGTCGGGCCAGCGCTCGTGCAACTCCGACAGCATCAGGTAGTCGGGCCGGAAGTCGTGACCCCACTGGGACACGCAGTGCGCCTCGTCGATCGCGAACAGCGCGATCTTCCCCTGGTCGAGCAACCGCACCGTCGACTCGACCCGGAGCCGCTCGGGCGCCAGATAGAGCAGATCCAGTTCGCCGGCCACGAACGCGCGCTCGACCTCACGCCGCTGCTCGAAGTCCTGGGTGGAGTTCAGGAATCCGGCCCGCACCCCCAGCGCCCGCAGCGCGTCCACCTGGTCCTGCATCAGCGCGATCAGCGGCGAGATCACCACGCCGACGCCCGGCCGCACCAGCGCCGGGATCTGGTAGCACAACGATTTGCCGCCGCCGGTCGGCATCAGCACCAAGGCGTCCCCGCCGGCGACGACGGTGTCGATGATCTCGGCCTGCTGACCGCGGAAGGCGTCGTACCCGAACACCCGGCGCAGCACCTGCAGTGCTTCGCCGGCGGAGTCGTCCAGGGCTGCGGCTGTCTCGGTCACCCGGCGATTCTAGTGAGTCGAGGACCGCCGCACCCGGACTTCACAGGCGGGTTGTGGACAACCGCTACGCGACGATCTCACCGCGATACGTGCCGACACTCCACAGGTTGCCCTCGTGGTCCTTCACGGTGAATCCCCGCGATCCGTAGTCCTCGTCCCGCAGCCCGCGTACGACGACCGCACCGGCGGCGATCGCCCGTGCCAGCAACGGATCCGGGTCGTCGTGGACGAGGTAGACCGACTGCGGATGGTCGGCCAGCCAGGAGAAGTCGTCCGGCTCGCTCTTCCGCCCGGTCGAGCTGACCATCACGCCGCCGCCGGCCGGCCAGGCCAGCTCGGAGTGCGCGATCGATCCTTCCGTGTCACCGGCGTACAGGCAGACCTGCGTGAACCCCAGCCCCTCGGTGAGGAACTTCAGCGCCGCCTGGCCGTCGCGGTAGACCAGCGTCGGCCACACGCCGACTACGACCTTGTTCTCTGTTGTGGTGTTCATGCCTCCGACTCTGCGCCGGCGACGGCCGCCAGGTCTTGAACGTTTGGGAAAAGCTCCTCCGCCATCCACTGCCGGGGTGAGCAGCCGACGATCGTCTTCCACTCCCGGGTCAGGTGCGCCTGGTCGGCGTACCCGAGCTCGGCCGCCAGCTCCGCCAGTTTGACCTTCGGGTCGCGTCTCAGCCGACTGACCGCCTGCTCGAACCGCATCACCCGCGCCGCCACCTTCGGGCCGAGTCCGTACTCCGTCGTGAACCGGTTCGTCAGGTGCCGCCGGCTCCAGCCGACCTCGGCCGCCAGATCCTCGACGCCGACCGCGCCGGCCGTCTCGCGGAGCCGTCGCCACGCCCAGCCGAGCTCGGCCCGCGTCGCGGGGGCGGGCTCGTCCGCCCAATGCTCGAGCAGCAACCCCTCGACGAGGTCGAAGCGCTCCACCCAGGTCCGCGCCTCGCGAAGCCGCTCGCTGACGGTGCGGGCCGAGGTGCCGAGGATGTCGTCCAGCTCGACCACTGTCGAGGCGAGCTCGCCCGGCGGCAGGCCGAGCAGGGCGCGCGCCGCCGATGGTCGGAGGGCGAGCTGGAGGCCGGATCGATTCGGCGACTGGCTGATGTGGACGGCGGTGGAGTGCAGCCCGCCGACCACAGTGCCGTACTTGGCGACGGGGGAGCCCGGCCAGGCGAGGCCGAGCGGCTCGTCGAGGGTGATGACGAGGGTGAGGTACTGCGACGGCAGGCCGCGGTGCAGCGCGGGCGGATCACCGGGATACGCGTAGCCGATGAGCTCGGCGACGTACGGGCGCAGGGCGGGGTGCACTCGCCGCGCGTGGAACTCGAACCCCGTCATGCTCCCAGGCTAGGACGCGCTCCGGACAAAACGGGTACGCCGACGGGTACCGGCGTACGACGGGTGCTCCGCCATGCGGGACCGCCGTACCGCCATCTGGACGAGCGTGGCACCATGTGAATTCCGTCCCCACCCCGCCGCCCCGGTCCGGCAGGGGAGTTGTCCTGACGCAGAGGAGAAAGTCGTCGTGCCTGCTTTGAGGTCCCGTACCGTCACCCACGGCCGCAACATGGCGGGCGCCCGCGCGCTCATGCAGGCCTCCGGGGTAGCCCGGGAGGACTTCGGCAAGCCGATCATCGCGGTGGCGAACAGCTTCACCGAGTTCGTCCCCGGCCACACCCACCTCGCGCCGGTCGGCCGGATCGTGTCCGAGGCGATCAAGCAGGCCGGCGGGATCGCGCGGGAGTTCAACACGATCGCCGTCGACGACGGGATCGCGATGGGGCACGGCGGGATGCTGTACAGCCTGCCGTCGCGGGACCTGATCGCCGACTCGGTCGAGTACATGGTCGAGGCGCACTGTGCCGACGCCCTGGTGTGCATCTCGAACTGCGACAAGATCACCCCGGGCATGCTGATGGCCGCGCTGCGGCTGAACATCCCGACCGTGTTCGTCTCCGGCGGACCGATGGAGGCCGGCCGGGCCACCCTCGTCGACGGGACCGTCCGCAAACTCGACCTGATCGACGCGATGTCCGAGGCCGTCAACGAGAACGTCTCCGACGCCGACATCCTGCGGATCGAGGAGAACGCCTGCCCGACCTGCGGTTCGTGTTCGGGCATGTTCACCGCGAACTCGATGAACTGCCTGACCGAGGCGATCGGGCTGTCGCTGCCGGGCAACGGTTCGGTGCTGGCCACCCACACCGCGCGGCGGGCGCTGTACGAGAAGGCCGGGGAGACCGTCGTACGGCTGGCGCACCGGTACTACGACAACGACGACGCGACCGTGTTGCCGCGGTCGATCGCCTCCAAGGAGGCGTTCGGCAACGCGATGGCGCTGGACATCGCGATGGGCGGGTCGACGAACACGATCCTGCACCTGCTCGCGGCCGCCCAGGAGGCCGAGGTCGGCTTCGACCTGGACGACATCAACGCGGTGTCGCGCCAGGTGCCGTGCCTGGCGAAGGTCGCCCCGAACGTCGCGCCGAGCGGGACCTACTACATGGAGGACGTGCACCGGGCCGGCGGGATCCCGGCGATCCTCGGCGAGTTGCACCGGGCCGGGCTGCTGAACGAGAACGTGTACACCGTGCACAGCGACTCGATCGACGAATGGCTGAAGACCTGGGACCTGCGGGGCGGTTCGCCGTCCCCGGAGGCGGTCGAGCTGTGGCACGCGGCGCCGGGGTGCAAGCGGTCGGCGACGGCGTTCTCGCAGTCGGAGCGCTGGGAGACGCTCGACACGGACGCGGCCAACGGGTGCATCCGGGATCTCGAGCACGCGTACTCGCAGGACGGCGGGCTCGCGGTGCTGAAGGGCAACCTGGCGGTCGACGGCTGCGTGGTGAAGACGGCCGGTGTGGACGAGTCGATCTGGACGTTCCAGGGTCCTGCGGTGGTGTGCGAGTCGCAGGAGGAGGCGGTCGAGAAGATCCTCGCCAAGCAGGTGCAGCCCGGTGACGTCGTGGTGATCCGGTACGAGGGTCCGAAGGGCGGGCCCGGGATGCAGGAGATGCTCTACCCGACGTCGTTCCTCAAGGGGCGGGGCCTGGGCAAGGTGTGCGCTCTGGTCACCGACGGCCGCTTCTCCGGCGGTACGTCGGGTCTGTCGATCGGTCACGCCTCCCCGGAGGCGGCGTCCGGCGGCACGATCGCCCTGGTCGAGGACGGCGACCAGATCCGGATCGACATCCCGAACCGTTCGATCGAGCTGCTGGTGTCGGACGAGGAGCTCGCCGCCCGCCGCGACGCGCTGAACGGTGTCTACGCCCCGAAGAACCGCGACCGCAAGGTCTCCCAGGCGCTGCGGGCGTACGCCGCGATGGCGACCAGCGCCGACAAGGGCGCTGTCCGCGACGTCACCAAACTGGGCTGACGATCACAGCGGTCCTTCCAGGTCGAACGCGAGAACGATCGACTCGAAGAGCTGGGCCTCCTGGTCGGGGTGGAGGTAGCCGATCAGGCGGCCCAGTTGCGCCTTGGGGATCGTCTGGATGTTGTCGCACGAGACCGCGCTGTCGTGGTCCAGGCCGTTGCGGCGACCGACCGGGACCTCGGTGGACAGGCCGCGGATGGTGCTGGTGATCGGGGCGACCGTCACGTTGGTGAGGCGCGGGCGGACCAGTTCGCGGGTGAGCACGACCACCGGCCTCGGCTTGTCCAGCCGGGCGATGTGGATCGGCCGCATCAGTCGAGGTCGCTGAGCACGGTCCCGGACGCGGCGGTGGCCAGCCCGTCCAGGTCGTCCGGCACGTCACTGCCGCCGGACTCGGTGAGGATCGCGAGATCACGCGCGGCCAGCTCCCGCCGCCGCTCACGCTCCATCGCCCGGGCCACCACGGTCGCCCGGCTCGAAGCCTTGTCGGCCGCCACCAGCTGGTCCATGAACTCCACCAGCTCGTCCGGCAACCGCACAGTGATCTGCTTGCTCATACCAGGAGCATACCGCCTTGGGATTCACTTCGGTATGGCTCAGTTGGGCGACATCGTGGACCAGCTGATGTCGGTGGCCGGCAGTGAGGGGAGCGCGGAGATGACAGAGAGCTCGGTGTCGAGGAGGCCGACGAGCTGCGCGAGGCGGGAGGTGGTGTCGGGGGCCTCGAGAAGTTTCTGACGATCAGGGGTGAGCAGGGTCATCGCGGCGGACATCAGGTACGACAGGGTGCTCGGGTCGTCGGGGAGGTCGGCGATGTGCAGGCCGGGTCGGCTGATCTCGGTGACGGCGTCGGCGTACCGGCGGAACCGGTCCAGAGCGATGGTCGCCGTACCCAAGGGATCGTCGCCGAGGCTCTCGACCAGCCACTCGACGTCCGCGACCAGGTAGTCGCCGCTGCCGTCCAGCTCGGCGACCTTGAACCGGCGGTTGCCGGTCAGCGTGATCTCGACCGGACCGTCGTCGTCGACGTCCAGCGTGATCTCCGAGATCGTCGCCGCGCAGCCCGTGCCGTACAGCGAGCGGAACACCCGCTCACCGAGCTCGTAACCGTCCCGTACGGCGAGGGTGCCGCAGACGAGCTCGCCACCGTTCTCGACCAGGTCGCGGACGACCGACCGGCCCTGGACGTCGGTGATCGGGATCGGAAGCACCAGCCCGGGAAAGATCACCGTGTCGACAGTGAGCAAGGGCAGGCGGGAGTCCATATCGACGAGCCTAGGCCATGTCCGAGCCCCATCACGCCAGGTAACTGCCAGCTTGTGGATACGGCCGACGGCGCACGGGCGGTCACCACTAGACTGAGGGCATGATTCGCCGCGTCGACCTGCGGGGCCGAGTGGCGGCCGGAGAGGTGCCCGACCTCCAAGCCGAAGTGAACGCCCTCGTCCCCCGAGCCGTGTTCGACGTCGAGAAGGCTCTCGACGTCGTCCGACCGATCTGCCTGGACGTCCGCCATCGCGGGCTCGAGGCGATCAGGGAGTACGGCGAGAAGTTCGACCATGTGCGCGTCGAGGACGTCCGGGTCCCGGCCGACGCCTTGAAGACCGCGCTCGAGGAGCTCGACCCCGAGGTGCGCAGCGCGTTCGAGGAGTCGATCCGGCGGGTCCGTGAGGTCAGCGAGGACGAGCTGACGGGCGACATCCAGTCCGAGCCCGCCCCCGGCGGCCGGGTCACCCAACGCTTCGTCCCGGTGCAGCGCGTCGGGCTGTACGTTCCGGGCGGTCGTGCGCCACTCGCTTCGAGTGTGGTGATGAACGTCGTACCGGCGCAGGTCGCAGGTGTGCCCTCGCTGGCTGTGGCATCGCCGCCACAGAAGGACTTCGGTGGCCTGCCGCACCCGACCGTGCTCGCTGTGTGCGCGCTGCTCGGGATCGAGGAGGTCTACGCGATGGGCGGCGCGCAGGCGATCGCCGGGTTCGCTTACGGCTTCGACGGCTGCAAGAAGGTCAACCTGATCACGGGTCCGGGCAACATCTACGTGGTCGCGGCCAAGCGGCTCATGCTCGGTGAGGTCGGCATCGACTCCGAGGCCGGCCCGACCGAGATCGCGATCCTGGCCGACGACACCGCCGACCCGACGCACGTCGCCGCCGACCTGATCAGTCAGGCCGAGCACGACCCGATGGCCGCGAGCGTGCTGGTGACACCGTCGGAGACACTTGCCGCCGCTGTCGAGGCGGCGCTGCCGCAGCAGGTGGCGCGCACCAAGCACCAGGACCGAGTCACTGAAGCGCTCGGCGGGCAGCAGTCGGCCGTGGTCCTCGTGGACGACTTGGAGCAGGGCACCGCGGTCGTGGACGCGTACGCCGCCGAGCACCTGGAGATCCAGACCACGGACGCCGAGCAGCGGGCCGCGCTGATCAACAACGCCGGCGCGATCTTCATCGGCGGCTGGTCGCCGGTGTCGCTCGGCGACTACTGCGCGGGGTCCAACCACGTGCTGCCGACCGCCGGTTGCGCCTGTCACTCGTCCGGCCTGTCGGTCCGCAGCTTCCTCAAGGCCGTCCACGTCGTGAACTACTCCCGCGATGCCCTCCAGGAGGTCGCCGGCCACGTGGTCGCGCTGGCCCACGCCGAGGACCTGCCTGCACACGGCGCCGCGGTCTCCGTGCGATTCCCCGGGGAGAGCTGATGGGGCGCATCGACGGGCTGCCGATCCGCGAGGAGCTGAAGAGCTTCGAGCCGTACGGCGCCCCGCAACTCGACGTCCCCGTCCTGCTCAACGTCAACGAGAACCCGTACCCGCCGAGCGAGGAGACCGTCGCGGACATCACCGCGGCGGTCACCGCGGCGGCCCGCGGGTTGAACCGCTATCCCGACCGGGAGTTCCTCGACCTGCGTGCGGACCTCGCGGCGTACCTGGGCCGTGAGTCCGGCGCGCACCTCACCGCCGAGCAGGTGTGGGCCGCCAACGGCTCCAACGAGGTGATGCTGCACATCCTGCAGGCCTTCGGCGGTCCGGGACGTACGGCGCTGTCCTTCGCCCCGACGTACTCGATGTACCCGGAGTACGCGCGGGACACGAACACGGCCTGGGTGACCGGCCGCCGGGCCGAGGACTTCACCCTCGACCGGAGCAAGGCGCTGGCCGCGATCTCCCGGCACCGCCCGTCGGTCGTGCTGCTCGCGTCGCCGAACAACCCGACCGGGACCGCGCTGCCGATCGAGGTGATCGAGGCGCTCGCCGCCCGGACCGCCGCGATCGGGGCCGTTCTGGTGGTGGACGAGGCGTACGCCGAGTTCCGCCGGGCCGGGACCCCGAGTGCTGTCACGTTGTTGCCGTCGTACCCGAATCTGGCGGTGGCGCGGACGATGTCGAAGGCGTTCGCGATGGCCGGCGGGCGGCTCGGGTACCTTGCCGCCAGCAAACAACTGGTCGACGCGCTGCGGATCGTGCGGCTGCCGTACCACCTGTCCGCGGTGACGCAGGCGGTCGCCCGGGCGGCGCTGCGGCACTCCGACGAGTTGCTCGGCCGGGTCGAGCAGTTGCGGGTCGAGCGGGACGAGACGGTCGTCTGGCTGCGATCGCTCGGCCTGCGCGCGGTCGACTCGGACGCGAACTTCGTCCTGTTCGGCACGTTCGCCGACAGGCACGCGGTCTGGCAGTCGCTGCTCGACGACGGTGTCCTGATCCGCGAGACCGGCCCGGACGGCTGGCTGCGGGTCTCCATCGGCACCGGCGCCGAGATGGCCGCATTCCGCGCTTCTCTGGAGCGCGTCCTGAAGACAGACGTGGGAAGGCAGACATGAGTCGGACCGCACGGATCGACCGGGAGACCAGCGAGTCGAAGGTCCTGGTCGAGCTGAACATCGACGGTGAGGGCCGCGCCGACATCTCCACCGGTGTCGGGTTCTACGACCACATGCTCAACGCGCTGGCCAAGCACGCGCTGCTCGACCTGCACGTGAACACGGTCGGCGACCTGGAGATCGACGCCCACCACACCGTCGAGGACACCGCGATCGGGATCGGCCTCGCGCTCAAGGAGGCGCTCGGCGACAAGCGCGGCATCCGCCGGTTCGGCGACGCCACCGTGCCGCTGGACGAGGCGCTCGTGCACTGCACGGTCGACCTGTCCGGACGCCCGTACTGCGTCCACACCGGTGAGCCGGACGGGCAGGTGTACGCGATCATCGGCGGCGACTACGCCGGCTCGCTGACCCAGCACGTGTTCGAGACGCTGGCCTTCAACGCCGCGATCTGCATCCACATCCGGGTGCTGTCCGGCCGCGATCCGCACCACATCGTCGAGGCACAGTTCAAGGCGTTCGCCCGGGCGCTGCGGGCCGCCGCCGAGTTGGACCCGCGGCAGCCGGGCATCCCGTCCACCAAGGGCGCGTTGTGAGCAAGAAGGTCGTCCTGCTCGACTACGGGTCGGGCAACATCCGGTCGGGGGAGCGGGCGCTGCAGCGCGTCGGCGCGGACGTCACCGTGACCTCGGACTTCGACGAGGCGCTGAACGCCGACGGCCTGCTGGTCCCCGGCGTGGGTGCCTTCGAGGCGTGCATGACAGGTCTCAAGTCGGTGCGCGGCGACGTGATCGTCGACCGCCGGCTGACCGGCGGGCGGCCGGTTCTCGGCATCTGTGTCGGCATGCAGATCCTGTTCGCCCGCGGGATCGAGCACGGTGTGGAGACCGAAGGCTGCGAGCAGTGGCCGGGCACGGTCGAGCGGCTGCGGCCGCACGGCGACGAGCCGGTTCCGCACATGGGCTGGAACACCGTCGACGTCCCGGACGGCAGCAGGCTGTTCGAGGGCATCGAGAAGGAGCGGTTCTACTTCGTCCACTCGTACGGCGTCCGGGAGTGGGAGATCCAGGACGCCCGCGACTCGGTCGCGCCGCTGGTGACCTGGACGACATACGGCGGCGATCGCTTCGTCGCCGCGGTCGAGAACGGCCCGCTCTCCGCGACCCAGTTCCACCCGGAGAAGTCCGGTGACGCCGGCGCCGCCCTGCTCTCCAACTGGGTCCGCTCACTCTGACCGGCCGGGCCTGCCGGCCGGAGTACTTGATACCAGTGGTGTAGCTGGTTTTAACTCCTGACTGTCGGTCACGGTTGGGCGCCGGTGTCCGATTTCCGGGCTGCCACCCCTTCAAAGACGCCAGTCGCGGTGTCACACTCACTCGCCAGAGCGGTGGTTGGGAACCCCCAAGCACTGAGGAGGCCGGGTGCTGGCGGCGAAGAACCTCGAGGTCGTCTACGACGACGTGATGCTGGTACTGCGGGGTGTCGGTCTCGAGGTCCCGCGGGGGCGGATCGTCGCCCTGCTCGGCGCGAACGGGGCCGGCAAGTCCACCTTGCTGCGGGCGATCTCCGGCCTGCTCGACGTCCACGACGGTGAGGTGCGCCGGGGGTCGATCACCCTCGACGGCGAGCCGATCCACAGCTACGGCGCCAGCCGGATCGCTGCCCTGGGCATCAAACAGGTGATGGAGGGCCGGCGCATCCTGGCCGACCTCACGGTCGAGGAGAACCTCCGGATCGGCGGCCACGTCACCCCGCGCTCGATCCGGACCAACCTGGACCGGACGTATCAACTGTTCCCGGTGCTGGCCGAACGGCGGCGTACCCTCGCCGGCTACCTGTCCGGAGGCGAGCAGCAGATGCTGGCGATCGGCCGGGCGCTGATGTCCGACCCGAAGTACCTGCTGCTGGACGAACCGAGTCTCGGTCTGGCTCCGATGATCGTCCGGCGGATCCGGGACGTGATCGTCGAGATCAACCGGCAGGGGACGACGGTCCTGCTGGTCGAGCAGAACGCGGCGATGGCGTTGTCGATCGCCGAGCACGGGTACGTGCTGGAGAACGGCGCGATGGTGATGGACAAGCCCGCGGCCGACCTGCTGGCGGACGGCGACGTCCGCGAGTTCTACCTCGGCCTCGGCGCCGAAGGCTCGGCGCGGTCATTCCGCGACGTCAAGCACTACCGCCGCCGAAAGCGTTGGCTCTCATGACCTCGACCGAGGCCCGTCGGGTGGAGCGCACGCGGGCGGGGGTTCCGGTGTTGGCGTTCGAGGATGTTGTGCTCGGGTTCGAAGGGGTCACGGCCCTCAACGGGGTGAGCTTCACCGTCGACCCGGGTGAGCTGTTCGCGGTGATCGGGCCGAACGGCGCCGGGAAGACGTCGATCTTCAACGTGCTGTCCGGCGTCTACCGCCCGCAACGCGGCACGGTCCGGTTCGGGGACGTGGACCTGATCGGCCGCAAGCCGCACGCCATCGCCCGGCTGGGCATCGCCCGGACGTTCCAGAACATCGAGCTGTTCTCCAACCTGACCGTGCTGGACAACCTGATGCTCGGCCGCCACCACCATCACCCGTACGGCGTCCTCGCCGCCTTTTCGTGGATCGGCAAGGCCCGCCGCAACGAACTCGCCAACCGACGGGCCGTCGAGGAGATCGTCGACTTCCTCGAGCTCGCCCAGTGGCGGCGTCTCCCCGTCGGCCTGCTGCCGTACGGCGTCCAGAAGCGGGTCGAACTCGGCCGGGCGCTCGCGTCCGAACCGAAGCTGTTGCTGCTGGACGAGCCGGTCGCCGGGATGAACCTGGAGGAGACCGAGGACATGGCCCGGTTCATCCTCGACATCCGCGACGAGCTCGGCCTGCCGATGGTGATGGTGGAGCACGACATGGGCCTGGTGATGGACCTGGCCGACCGGATCATGGTGATCGACTTCGGCCGGCCGATCCGCACCGGTACGCCGCAGGAGGTCGCGACCGACCCGAACGTGATCCGCTCCTACCTCGGTGAGGAGCATGCATGAGGACCATCGCGACCCGGGTCCGCGACCGGGCGAGGACCACGCCGCACGCGATCGCCTTGCGGGAAAAGGATCTGGGTATCTGGCAGCAGGTCAGCTGGGACCAGTACTGGGACACCGCGCAGCTGGTCGGTCACGCGTTGCTTGCCCTCGGCATCGAGCCGGGCGACCGGGTGGCGATCCACTCGGAGAACCGCCGCGAGTGGCTCTACACCGACGTCGGCACCGTGGCCGTCCGCGCCGCCACCGTCGGCCTGTACCCGACCAACCCGGTCGCCGAGGTCGGCTACCTGCTCCGTCACTCCGGTGCGAAGGTGCTGATCGCCGAGGACCAGGAGCAGGTCGACAAGGCGCTGGCGATCGACGACCTGCCCGATCTGAAACACATCGTGTACGTCGAGCCACGCGGCATCCGGCACCGGTACGACGACCCGCGGCTGATGGCCTGGCCCGAGTTCCTTGCCCTCGGCACCGAGCACCGCGAGGCTGATCCGCAGGCCGTGACCCGGCGGATGGACGACGCACGACCGGACGACGTGGTCACGCTGATCTACACCTCGGGCACCACCGGCCCGCCGAAGGGCGTGATGCTGACGGCATCGAACGTCGACTTCGCCATCCAGGAACTCGTCGAACGCGGCGGTTTCACCGCACCGCCGCCGTCGCCGCGCGACAGCGTGCTGTCCTACCTGCCGCTGTGCCACGTGGCCGAGCGGATCTTCAGTTGCTGGTTCGGCGCCGGGGCCGGCGTCTGCGTGCACTTCGCCGAGTCGATCGAGACCGTTGCGACGAACCTGCACGAGGTCCAGCCGAGCATCCTGTTCGGGGTGCCGCGGATCTGGGAGAAGATCGCCGCCGGAGTGCAGATCCGGATCGAGTCCGCGGACCCGGTCAAGCGGCTGATCGGTGGCTACTGGCTGCGCCGGGCCGACTGGATCGGCGGCGTACTCGCAGCCAACGAGGGACGTCATACCCCTGTGTCCAAAGCGGTCTACGCGATCGGCTGGCTGTTCTGCTACCGCGCGTTGAAGGACCGGGTCGGGCTGCGCGAGGTCCGGTACGCCGCGTCCGGCGCAGCGCCGATCGCACCCGAGGTCCTGCGGTTCTTCATGGGCCTCGGCCTGCCGATGCACGAGGTGTACGGCATGACCGAGAACACCGCCGTGGCCACCGCCAACCGGCCCGGCCGGGTCAAGGTCGGCACGGTCGGCGAGCCACACGAAGGCGTCGAGGTGAAGATCGACGAGACCACCGGCGAGATCCTCACCCGGCACCCGGGCACGTTCGCCGGGTACTGGAACGACCCGGAGGCGACCGCGAAGGTGATCGACCCGGACGGCTGGCTGCACACCGGCGACGTGGGGGAGTGGGTCGACGGCACGCACCTGCGCATCACCGACCGGATGAAGGACATCATCATCACCGCGGGCGGCAAGAACGTCGCCCCGTCCGAACTCGAGAACGCGCTCAAGGCCTCGCCGTACATCAAGGAAGCGGTGGTGATCGGCGACCGGCGCAACTTCCTCACCGCCCTGATCGGCATCGAGCCGGACACCGTCGGCCACTGGGCCCAGGTCCACCGGCTGCCCTACACGACGTACGGCGACCTGTCCGCGAAGCCGGAGGTGATCGCGCTGGTTCAGGGCGTCGTGGACGAGGTGAACGAACGGTTCGCCACCGTGGAGCAGGTGCGGTCGTTCCGGCTGCTGCCGAAGCTGCTGGATCACGAGGACGGCGAACTGACCGCCACCCAGAAGGTCAAGCGCAAGGCCGTCGAGACTGCGTTCGCCGACCTGGTCGAGTCCATGTACGCCGGGGGTGTGCGATGAGCGAGTTCGTCGCCACCGTCGTCCGCGGGCTCGGCAACGGGTCGATCTACGCCCTGCTGGCGCTGGGTTTCGTGATCGTCTACAAGTCCATGCGGGTGATCAGTTTCGCCCAGCCGGCGTTCATGATGGCCGGCGCGCTGCTGGTCGGTTACCTGGTGCTGTCGATGAACTTCTTCCTCGCCGTGCTGGTCGCGCTGCTGCTGACCGCGCTGCTCGGCGCCGGCGTGGAGCGGCTGGCGCTGCGGCCGATGATCGGCAAGCCGGTGTTCGTGATCGCGATCATCACCCTCGGCGTCGACATCGTGATCCGCACGGTGGTGAACGCGTTCATCGGCCTGGACATCCGGCAGATGGGCGACCCGTGGGGACTGCGGCAGGTCGACGTACTGGGCGCCAAGATCGACCAGCGGCACCTGGCCACGCTGGTGACGACGCTGATCGTGGTGGCCGCGTTGTTCGCGTTCTACCGCTGGTCCCGGACCGGTCTGGCGATGCGGGCGGCGTCGTCGGACCAGGAGGTCGCACTCGCGCAGGGGGTCTCGGTCGGCCGGGTGTTCTCGTTGTCCTGGGCGCTCGCGGCGGCTCTCGCCGGGCTGGCCGGGGTGTTCCTGTCGACCGGTATCGGGCTCGAGCAGAACCTTTGGCTGACCGCGCTCAAGGCGCTGCCGGTGATCATCCTCGGCGGCCTGGATTCCCTCGGCGGGGCGGTGATCGCCGGGCTGGCGATCGGCGTGGTCGAGGCGCTGGTCGGCAGCTACGGCGGCGACCTGCACGCGGTCTTCGGCGGCGACTTCTTCCTCGTCGTGCCGTACCTGCTGATGCTGCTCGTCCTTCTGCTCAGACCGTACGGCCTCTTCGGTACCAGAGAGGTTGAGCGGATATGAGCCGACCACTGCTCTACCTGTCCTACAAGCAGGACATGGCGTTGCTCAACACACCTGCCAAGCGGTTCTGGACGTTGGTGCTTGGTGTGGTCGCGGTGTCGTTGCCGTTCCTGCTCACCGACGACCTGCTCGTCGTACTGGCCACGGCCTGTGTCGCGTCGATCGGGGCGATCGGCCTGAACATCGTGACCGGGTACGCCGGTCAGGTGTCGCTCGGCCATGCGTTCTTCCTGGCCATCGGCGCCTACACCGCGGCCGCGTTGTCGGGCGATCCGGACAGCACCCGGCTGATCGGGTTCGGGATCACCTCGTTGCCGATCTGGTTGCTTGCGGCCGGCATGACCGCGGGTCTGGCCGGGTTGATCGTCGCTCCGCTGGCGGCCCGGTTGCGGGGGCTGTACCTGGCCGTGGTCACGCTCGGGCTGGTGTTCATCGGGGAGCACGTGTTCAAGCACTGGCGGGAGTTGACCGGGGGAGTCGGGGTCGGGCGGCCGGCCGCCGTACCGGAGTTGTTCGGGTTCCAGTTCGCCGTCGACGGGGAGGTGTTCACCAAGGCGCAGAAGCTGTACCTGCTGATGCTGGTGCTGCTGGTGATCTTCGGCGTCCTGGCGCGCAACCTGGTCCGGTCCAGGATCGGGCGGGCGCTGGCCGCCGTACGGGACCGGGACCTGGCCGCCGAGGTGATCGGCGTCGACGTGACCCGGTACAAGCTGATCGCGTTCGCGGTGTCGTCGTTCTACGCCGGTGTCGCGGGCGCCCTGCTGTACGTGACGATCGGCTTCGTCGAACCGGGGTCGTTCAACCTCGGGATGTCGGTGCAGTACATCGCGATGGTGCTGATCGGCGGGGTCGCGACCATCTCCGGATCGGTGCTCGGCGCGCTGTTCATCACCCTGCTGCCGCGGGTCACCCGCGAACTCCCGGCCGTGCTGCCGTTCGTCAGCGGCAGTTCGGCGGCCGGGGGCATCACGGTCTTCCAGGTCGAGACGATCCTCTACGGCCTGTTGATCATCGGCTTCCTCATCTTCGAACCGCGGGGACTGTTCGGGATCTGGATCAGAGTCCGCACCTATTGGAAGGCGTGGCCGTTCTCGCACTAAGGAGTATCGATGAGCGTTCGCAAGGGAAGCGCCGTCGCGCTGGTGACGGCGATGGTCCTGATCGCGGGGTGCCGCAACGACGCCCCCGAAGCTCAGCAGGGCAGCTCGGGCGTCAAGTTCGACGTCGGGGTCACCTCCGAGCCGTGCCCGGCGGCCGTCGACAAGGCGAAGGGCTGCATCTACCTCGGTTCGATCTCGGACCTGACCGAGGGTCCGTTCAAGGCCCTCGGCGTACCGATCACCGAGAGCCAGAAGGCGTTCTGGCAGCGGGTCAACGCCGACGGCGGGATCGGGGCCTTCGAGGTCGACGTGACCAAGTACGTCAAGGACAACAAGTACAACCCGCAGATCCACAACGAGGTGTACGCCGAGATCAAGCCGAACGTGCTCGGACTGGCCCAGACCCTCGGCTCGCCGACCACCGCGGCCATCCTGGGTGACCTGAAGTCCAGCGGCGTGGTCGGTGTGCCGGCGTCCTGGACGTCGGCGTGGGCGTTCGAGGACGTGATCCTGGAGTCGGGCACGAACTACTGCTTCGAGTCGATGAACTCGGTCGACTTCGCGGTCGAGACCCTGCGGCCGAAGACCGTCGCCGCGGTGCACTTCCCCGGTGACTACGGCGACGACGCGGCGGCCGGGACGCGGATCGCGGCCGAGGCCAACGGGCTGACGTTCACCGACATCCCGACCGCGCCGGGGCAGGAGAACCAGGGTGCGGCGATCCAGAAACTCGTCGCGGCCAAGCCGGACCTGGTCATCCTGACCACCGGCCCGACCGAGGCGGCGACGATCGTCGGCGGCGCCGCGCAGAACGGGTTCAAGGGCCAGTTCATCGGCACCAGCCCGACCTGGAACCCGGCCCTGCTGAAGAGCCCGGCCGCGCCCGCGCTGACCGCGCTCTACCGGCAGTCCGGGCCCTGGGCGCCGTACGGCACCGACACTCCGGGCCACAAGGCGCTGACCGAGTCGGTCGACCAGGCGACGTTCCGGGCCGCGCCGAACGACGGGTACACGGCCGGCTGGGTCTGGTCGTACCCGCTGAAGGCCGCGCTGGAGAAGGCGGTCGAGTCCAAGGACCTCACCCGGGCCGGGCTGCTGGCGGCGGTGAAGTCGCTGGAGACCGTGGACTACGAAGGAATGCTGCCGGCCGAGGCGGGCCGGTTCAGCGGCGAGCCGAACGAGCGGGTGTTCCGGGCCAGCATCATCTCCAAGGTGGACGCCTCGGCACCGACCGGCGTGACGGTCGAGCGGGACTTCTTCACCGGCAAGACGGCGAAGGCGCACGAGTTCACGAAGCCCTGTTACCAGTAAGTCAGCTGGAATTCGTACCGTCCGGCACCCGCGATCCGGCGTTTTCCGCGGGTGCCGCGGCGCGCGGTTCGTCTTGTCGTTGTCTGCCGTTCACCGTACGTTCATCGATGACCGGCAGATCTTTTCCGCCCACGAGGAGGCACACACCGTGTCCGTCGAATCAAATCCCCTGTCCCGCCGTCAGTTCGTCGGCCGCGCCGCCGCGGCCGGAGTCGCGGTCAGCCTGGCCGGCTCGGTGGAGGCCCTGTACACCGCTCAGCCCGCGCTCGGCACCTCCGGACCGAAGATCGGCTACGGGCCGCTGATCGAGGACCCGAACGGCATGCTCGACCTGCCTCGCGGGTTCAAGTACAAGATCCTGTCCCGCGAGGGCACCGTCCGTCCCGACGGCCTGAAGGTCCCGAGCCGGTTCGACGGCATGGGCACCTTCCCGGACCGTGACGGCGGCTCGCGTCTGGTCCGCAACCACGAGTGCAGCCCGACCGCCACGATCAAGGTGGTCGCCCCACCGGAGCGCACCTACGACCCGGCCGCCGCGGGCGGCACCAGCACGGTGGTGGTGGACCGGCACAACGACACCACCAAGGAGTTCGTCAGCCTGGGCGGCACGGCGATCAACTGCTCCGGCGGCATCACGCCCTGGCGGACCTGGCTGACCTGTGAGGAGACCGAGGACAAGAAGGGCACCCGCGGCTACACCAAGGACCACGGCTTCATCTTCGAGGTCGACCCGTACGACGACCGCCGCAACGTGGACCCGACGCCGCTGACCGCGATGGGCCGGTTCCAGCACGAGGCGGTCGCGATCGACCCGGCGACCGGGATCGTGTACGAGACCGAGGACGCGTTCGTCGCGCCGCTCGGCGGCTTCTACCGGTTCCTGCCGAACCGTCCGCGCGGCGGATGGGGTTCGCTGCGGGCGGGCGGGGAACTGCAGGCGATGTACATTCCGGGCCTGCCGGACCTGTCCGTCGTCCAGGAGGCCGGCGCGGAGTTCGGCGGAGTGCAGTGGCTGAAGGTGCCGGACCCGCTGGCGACGACCGAGTCGGTGCGCTCGCAGGACTACGGCAAGACGATCACCGGCGGCTACAAGCTCGAGGGCTGCTGGTGGGGGACCCTGGACCGCTGCGTGTACTTCGTCTCGTCGTTCGCCCGGACCGAACTCGGCCCGAAGGTCGACCACGACGGCCAGGTCTGGCGGTTCGACCCGCGGAAGAAGACGCTGCGCCTCGAGGTCATCTTCACCCGGCCGAAGCCCGGGTCGGACGACCCCGAGTTCGACGCCCCGGACAACATCACGATGTCGCCGTACGGCGGTCTGATGATGTGCGAGGACGGCCTCGGCGAGCAGCACATCCTCGGCACCACCGAGGACGGCGAGGTGTTCAAGTTCGCCCGCAACCGGGTGAACAACGGGACCCCGGAGGACCCGGAGTTCGGCGAGCTGGCCGGCGCCGGCTTCTCCGCCGACGGCCGGACGATGTTCTTCAACGTCTACACGCCGGGCATCACCTACGCGATCACCGGCCCCTGGCGCCGCAGGAGGTAACTCGTGGCGGGCGGGTCGAGCTCGCCGCTCGACCCGCCGTGCTCAGAGGGCGGCGACGTACACCCAGGCGCCGTTCTCGCGGACGAAGCGGCTGAGCTCCTGCTGGTGTTCCGCCCGGCCGCCGACTTCGTAGTGCGCCCTGAACTCGACCGTGCCTTCGGTGTGGAACGGACTTCCGTCGGTGGTGCTGAGGATCTCGAGACCGGTCCAGCGGATGTCGTCGTCCAGCCGAAGGTGGGCTGGACGGGTCGCGGAGGCCCAGGTGCGGAGCAGGTACGACACGTCGCCGACGACGAAAGCCGAGTAGCGCGAGCGCATGAGTTGCTCGGCGGTGGCCGCCGAAGCACGACCGTCGTGGAGGCGGCCACAGCAGTCGGCATACGACAGGTCGAGCCCGCACGGGCACGAGTGAGCGCGTTGGGACATGGACAGATTGTGGCTGGGCCGGGTGGCGGTGGTCCGCCCGGCCCGGTAGGTCGACGGCGATCAGGCGATCACGGTCAGGCGTCGCCCGGGAAGGGGACCGGCGCGCCGCCCCAGGCGAGCTGGGCGCTCGCGGCGGCGAGCAGATTCTGGATCGCCAACGCACGGACGGCGGGTTGCTCGGCCGCCTCGACCAGGTCGCCGTACACGGCTGCCAGCCGCCGTTCGATCAGCAGGACGAGTGCCGAGGCGGTGGCCGCGTTCGTCACCACCTGCGGGAGGTCGTACGCCGGTTCGGCGGCGACCGGCGTCTCGCCGGCCGCCACCACCAGCTGGGTCAGCCGGTCGCGGTTGCGGCGGTGCTGCTCGAACGTGTCGGTCGCGGCCCGGAAGCGGGCGCCGCTGAGCTTGCCGCCGGCAACACCCACGCCGTAGACGGCCGCGTGTTCACCGGCGAGCGCCGCCTGGAGCGCCTCCATCTCGGTCACCGGGAGTCCGCCTTCTTCTTCGGCGTGAGCGAAATGGCCAGCTGGGTCTCAGCGGCCGCGATCATCGCCAGCAGGCGAGCGTGTTCCCCGGACAGCTTGGCCGCCGCGGCGGCGTGTGCCACGGCTGCGGCCTGCTCGCGCTTGGCCAGGTCGGCCAGTGCGGCTGCCGACGTACTGGGGAGCGCCGGGAGCTTGCCGGCCGCCGGCGGCTGCACCCCCGCGGTCTCCTTGAGCCGGGCCAGGTGGTTGGCGTGGTACTTGGCTCCGGACGCAAGCCGGGCGCGCAGCGCGGGAAATTTCTGACCGACACTGGTGTATCGGAGCGACAATTGAGTCACCTGGGCGGCCGCCGTAGCGAGTGCCGCGACGACCACCGGGTCGGTGCTGGGCGTCTCCTCGGCGGGCCGGCCCGATTCGGAGTTCTTCGCGGCGCCCGGCGTACCGGAACCGCTCGGGTCGTCGTCGCAGCCGGCCAGGACGACCGCCCCCGGGATCAGGGCGGCGGTCGTGAGGGCGGCGCGACGCGACAGGCGGAGTGGTTCGTTCGGCACGGCGGAACGATACCTGGGAAGGCAGGTGACGAGCGGACGGCCGGTCCCGGAAACGCCCCGGTGACCAGCCTGGGACGAGCCGGTGACGTGGACAACGTCGCAGGCCGGATATGGTGGGCTACTGCCCTCGGTCGGATCGCCGGGCGGTGGAACGGGTGCACAACTGGAGAGAGAGGCAGGTCAACCTGTGAGCCGAAGGACTGACCACACGGACACCACGAGCCTCGAGAACTTCCTGCGGCCGATCGTCGAGCAGTTCGGCTGCGACCTGGAGGCCGCCGACATCGCGCCGGCGGGCCGACGGCGGTTGCTGCGCGTCCTGGTCGACCGCGACGGCGGAGTCAGTCTCGACGACGTCGCCGAGGTCACCCGGGCCATCTCCAAGGCGCTCGACGCCGACGACATCATGGGCGACGGCGCCTACACGCTGGAGGTCTCCAGCCCCGGCGTCGACCGGCCACTCACCCTGCCCCGGCACTGGCGCCGCAACGCCGGCCGGCTGGTCGCCGTCACGCT
The DNA here is from genome assembly GCF_054784135.1 of Kribbella swartbergensis. Taxonomy (NCBI): domain Bacteria; kingdom Bacillati; phylum Actinomycetota; class Actinomycetes; order Propionibacteriales; family Kribbellaceae; genus Kribbella; species Kribbella swartbergensis. The sequence continues at coordinate 57,153 of NZ_BAAGPM010000022.1, read as the reverse complement.
GACCGACGGCGGCAAGGTGACCGGCCGGATCAAGTCCGCCTCCGAGGAGGCGGCCGAACTGGACGTGGACGGCAAGCGACAGACCGTCGCGTACGCCGACGTGGCCAAGGCCAAGGTCCAGATCGAGTTCAACCGGGCTGCCGGCAACGACGAACCAGAATCACCTGCCGACGGCACGGTGGAGGAGAACTGACATGGACATCGACATGGCCGTGCTGCGGTCGCTGGAGCGGGAGAAGGACATCTCGCTGGACGTGGTGGTCGAGGCGATCGAGCAGGCACTGCTGGTCGCCTACCACCGGACCGAGGGCGCCCAGCCGCACGCCCGGGCCGAGTTGGACCGCAAGACCGGGCACGTCACCGTGTACGCCCGCGAGTTCAACGAGGACGGCACGCTGGCGCGCGAGTACGACGACACCCCGCACGACTTCGGCCGGATCGCGGCCACCACGGCCAAGCAGATCATCCTGCAGCGGCTGCGCGACGCCGAGGACGAGGTCCGGTACGGCGAGTTCTCCGGCAAGGAGGGCGACATCGTCTCCGGGGTCATCCAGCAGGGCCGCGACCCGCGCTCGGTGATGGTCGACCTGGGCAAGATCGAGGCGGTGCTGCCGGCGCCGGAACAGGTGCCGGGGGAGAAGTACGAGCACGGCGCCCGGCTGCGGGTCTACGTGGTCGGCGTCCGCAAGGGCTTCAAGGGCCCGCAGATCACGGTCAGCCGGACCCACCCGAACCTGGTGAAGAAGCTGTTCGCGCTCGAGGTCCCGGAGATCGCCGACGGCACGGTCGAGATCACCGCGATCGCCCGGGAGGCCGGTCACCGGACCAAGATCGCCGTCCGCACGCTGAACCCCTCGGTGAACGGCAAGGGCGCGTGCATCGGCCCGATGGGCCAGCGGGTCCGCAACATCATGCACGAGCTGCACGGCGAGAAGATCGACATCATCGACCACAGCGACGACCCGGCGACGTTCGTCGGGAATGCGCTGTCGCCGGCGCAGGTTACGTCGGTCGAGGTCGTGGACGCAGCGGCCCGCGCCGCGCGGGTCGTCGTACCCGACTACCAGCTCTCGCTCGCGATCGGCAAGGAGGGGCAGAACGCCCGCCTGGCCGCCCGGCTCACCGGGTGGCGGATCGACATCCGGCCGGATACTGATGTGACTCGTGGGGACGAGAAGGTAGACTGATCTCTCGGTCGGTCGACTGAGTCGCAACCACTCCCGAAGGATCACGTGACAGTGACGGTGACTGTGATGGATCCTGGGCGCCCTGGCAAGGCACGGGAGCGCACCTGTATCGGGTGCCGGAAGCGGTCCGGTCCGGCTGACCTGCTGCGGATGACGGTTTCCGGAGGCGTTGTCCTCCCGGATCCCGATCGTCGGGCACCCGGCCGTGGGGCGCATCTGCACCCGGTGGCCGAGTGTCTCGATCTCGCCGAGCGACGCAAGGCGTTCCCGCGGGCCTTCCGGGTCCCGGGTCCGCTCGAGCTGAAGCTGGTGCGGGAACATGTTGCGCAGTGCGGTACCGGCAGTGCAGTTGAAGTAACCAAGGCGGCCACCCGGCCGCCCGCGGCGGTCTAGCGGGACCGTCGTGACGACATGAAGGCGGGTCATCGACTCATGACCACTCGATGAGTGTCTACCGATGAGTGCAATGCGATGAGCACGTACGTCAACTAACGGTCCGCGCCCAGGCTCGGACCAGAGGGAGAGTAGTGGCAAAGGTCCGGGTCTACGAGCTCGCGAAGGAGCTCGGAGTTACCAGCAAGGTCGTTCTGACCAGACTGAACGACATGGGCGAGTTCGTCCGATCGGCATCCTCGACGATCGAGGCGCCGGTAGTCCGTAGGTTGGCGGAAGAGTTCGAGAAGAACCCGCCGAAGAAGCGGGCGGCCAAGAAGGCCGCCGCCAGCACGTCCGCCGCGCCGCAGGCGACCGCACCGGTCGCGCCTGCCGAGCCGGCGAAGAAGTCCGCGCCCGCGGCTCCGGCCGAGCGCACCGCGCCGGCCGCTCCGGCTGCGCCGGCTGCCAAGACGGAGCCGGCCGAGCAGGCGGAGGCTCCGGCCCAGGCCGCGCCGTCCCCGGTGAAGCCGGGTCCGCGACCGGGCCCGAAGCCCGGTCCCCAGCCGGGTCCGCGGACGGAGAAGCCCTCGGCTCCGGCGGAGGCGCCCGCGGCTACCACCGCGCCGTCCTTCGAGGCCCCGGCGGCGAAGGCCGCGCCGGAGGCTGTGCCTGCCGACCGGCCTGTTGACCGGCCCGCTGACCGCAGGCCGTCCGAGCCGGCTCAGCAGCGTCCCGCCGCGGAGTCCCCGGGCAAGCCGGCGCCCCGTCCGGGTGCACCGGCCGGACCGCGTCCGGGTACGCCGGGAGCGGGTCCGCGACCCGGTGGTCCGGGGACGACCCAGCGGCCGGGTAGTGGGCCGCGTCCGGGTGCCCCCCGTCCCGGCGCTCCGCGTCCGGGTGGTCAAGGTGGCGCACCCCGTCCGGGTGCCCCGCGACCGGGCAACAACCCGTTCAGTTCGACCCAGGGCATGCGGCGTGGTGACGCTCGTCCGGGTCCCGGCGGTCAGGGCGGAGCCGGCCAGGGTGCGAGCCCGGCCGGGATGCCGCCGCGGCCGCCGCAGGCCCGCAGTGGTGGCGGCAGCGACCGTCCGCGTCCGTCGGGTGTGCCCGGTGCGCCGCGGCCCAACCCGGCGATGATGCCGAAGTCCTCGGCCGGTACCTTCACCGGCCGCCCGTCCGGTCCCGGCGGTGCCGGTGGCGGCCGCGGGCGCCCCAGTGGCGGCCCGGGTGGTGGACCGGGTGCCGGTCCGCGCAGTGGCGGCGGTGGCGGCGGCGGTGGCTTCCGTCCGGGTGGCGGCGGCCCCAGCGGCCCGCCCGGTGGCGGCGGTCGCCCGGGTCCGGGCAACCGCGGCCGGGGTGGCACCCAGGGCGCCTTCGGGCGTCCGGGCGGTCCGGCCCGTCGCGGCCGCAAGTCGAAGCGGGCGAAGCGCCAGGAGTTCGACAACATGCAGGCGCCGGCGGTCGGCGGCGTCCGCGTCAAGCACGGTGACGGCGAGGTCGTGAAGCTCGCCCGCGGCGCGTCGCTGACGGACTTCGCCGAGAAGGTCGGCGTCGACCCGGCGTCGCTGGTGCAGGTGCTGTTCCACCTCGGCGAGATGGTCACCGCGACCCAGTCGGTCAACGAGGAGACGTTGCAGCTGCTCGGCACCGAGCTGAACTACGACGTCCAGATCGTGTCGCCGGAGGACGAGGACCGCGAGCTGCTCCAGTCGTTCGACATCGACTTCGGGTCGGACGAGGGCGACGACAGCGACCTGGTCCAGCGGCCGCCGGTGGTGACCGTGATGGGTCACGTCGACCACGGTAAGACGAAGCTGCTGGACGCGATCCGGATGGCGAACGTGGTCGCCAAGGAGGCCGGTGGCATCACCCAGCACATCGGTGCGTACCAGGTGACCACCGAGGTCGACGGCGAGCAGCGGGCCATCACCTTCGTCGACACCCCGGGTCACGAGGCGTTCACCGCCATGCGTGCCCGTGGTGCGCAGGCCACCGACATCGTCATCCTGGTGGTCGCGGCCGACGACGGCGTGATGCCGCAGACGATCGAGGCGCTGAACCACGCCCGTGCGGCGGGTGTCCCGATCGTGGTCGCGGTCAACAAGATCGACGTACCGAGTGCCGACCCGGCCAAGGTGCGCGGTCAGCTGACCGAGTACGGCCTGGTGCCGGAGGAGTACGGCGGCGACACCATGTTCGTCGACGTGTCGGCGAAGTCCCGGATCAACATCGAGGGGCTGCTCGAGGGCGTCGTCCTGACGGCGGACGCGGCGCTGGACCTGCGGGCCAACCCGAACATGCCGGCCCAGGGCATCGCGATCGAGGCCAACCTGGACAAGGGCCGCGGCCCGGTGGCGACGGTGCTGGTGCAGCGCGGCACGCTGCGGGTCGGCGACTCGATGGTGGCCGGTCCGGCGTACGGCCGGGTCCGGGCCATGCTCGACGAGCACGGCAACAACGTCGAGGAGGCGACCCCGTCGCGTCCGGTCCTGGTGCTCGGTCTGACCGCCGTACCGGGTGCGGGCGACAAGTTCCTGGTGGTCGAGGACGACCGGATGGCGCGGCAGATCGCGGAGAAGCGGGAAGCCCGCGCTCGCGCGGCGGCCAACGCCAAGCGGCGCGCGCGCCGGACCCTCGAGGACTTCATGGCCTCGATGGAGAAGGGCGAGACGCAGGAACTGCTGCTCATCCTCAAGGGCGACGTGTCCGGTTCGGTCGAGGCGCTGGAGGACGCGCTGGTCCGGATCGAGGTCGGCGACGAGGTGAACCTGCGGGTCATCGACCGCGGTGTCGGTGCGATCAACGAGAACGACGTCAACCTGGCCATCGCGTCGAACGCCGTCATCATCGGCTTCAACGTGCGGCCGGCGGGCAAGGCCGGTGACCTGGCCGAGCGCGAGGGCGTGGATGTCCGGTACTACTCGGTCATCTACTCGGCGATCGACGACATCGAGGCCGCCCTGAAGGGCATGCTCAAGCCGATCTACGAGGAGGTCACCCTGGGCCAGGCGGAGATCCGGGAGATCTTCCGCTCCTCGAAGGTGGGCAACATCGCCGGTTGCTGGGTGACCAGTGGAGTCATCCGCCGCAACGCCAAGGTCCGGTTGATCCGGGACGGCGCCGTGGTGGTCGACAACACCGACCTGTCGTCGCTGAAGAGGTTCAAGGACGACGCGTCCGAGGTCCGCGAGGGCTTCGAGTGCGGTCTGACCATCAGCGGCTACAACGACATCAAGATCGGTGACGTGGTCGAGGCGTTCGAACTGCGCGAGAAGCCGCGCAGCTGACCGTAGCCGGTGCCCCGGTCCCCGGGGCACCGGAGTAACGTCCGGAGAGGCGACGCGTCTCTCCGGACGTTACTCATGAATGAGGGAGTGAGCCCTGATGGGTGAAGCAAGGGCGAAGCAGTTGGCCGACCGGATCCAGGTACTCGTCGCGGAGTTGCTCGAGCGCCGGGTGAAGGACCCCCGGCTGGGCTTCGTCACCGTGACGGACGCCCGGCTGACCGGGGACCTGCGCGAGGCGAGCGTCTTCTACACCGTGTACGGCGACGAGCAGGCCCGCGCCTCGACGGCGGCGGCGCTGGAGTCGGCGCGCGGGCTGATCCGCAGCGAGGTCGGCAAGGCCCTCGGCCTGCGGCACTCCCCGAGCGTGGCGTTCTTCCTGGACGCCGTGCCGGAGAGCGCCGGGCACATCGAGGAGCTGCTGGCCAAGGCCCGGCAGGCCGACGCCGAGGTGGCCAAGGCCGCCGCGCACGCCAAGCCGGCCGGCGAGGCCGACCCGTACAAGCACCGCGAGGACGATGACAGCGACGACGAATGAGTCCGCTGTCGCCGACGGCATCGTCGTCGTCGACAAACCGGCCGGCCTGACGTCGCACACGGTCGTCGCGCGGATCCGCCGGCTGGCCGGCACCCGCAAGGTCGGGCACGCCGGCACGCTGGACCCGATGGCCACCGGTGTGCTGGTCGTCGGCCTGAACCGCGCGACCCGGCTGCTCGGCCATCTCCAGTTGGCCGACAAGTCGTACGACGCCACCGTGCTGCTCGGCGCGACCACGACGACCGACGACGCCGAGGGCGAGATCGTCTCGACGGCGCCGGTCGACGGGGTGACGGCCGAGGCGATCGAGGCCGCGGTGGCGGGATTCCGCGGCGAGATCTCACAGGTGCCGTCGAAGGTGTCCGCGATCAAGGTCGACGGGCGGCGCGCGTACGAACGCGTCCGGGCCGGCGAAGAGGTCGCCCTCAAGGCCCGGAGCGTCACGGTCTCCCGGTACGACGTGATCGACGTACGACCGGGACCGTCGGGGCTCGAGGTCGACATCTCGGTCGACTGCTCCAGCGGCACCTACATCCGTGCCCTGGCCCGGGACCTCGGCGCCGAACTCGGTGTCGGCGGTCACCTCACCGCATTGCGCCGTACCCGGGTCGGTTCCTTCGACCTCTCGGCCGCGCACACGCTGGAGTCGCTGGCCGAGTCCTTCGAGTGGCTCCCGATCGCCGAGGTCGCGGCCGGAACCTTCCCCCGGTACGACGCCGACGCCGAGCAGGCCGCCGCCATCCGCACCGGCCGCCCTCTTCCGGGGCTGAAGCTCCAGGCCGGCCAAACTGCCATGTTCGACTCGGCCGGCACCTTCCTGGCCCTCTACGAACCTCACGGCCCCATCGCCAAACCGACCGCTGTCTTCGTCGGCTAGACACGCTTCGTCGGCTGGACACGCCGGGGCAGGCCGCCTGGCGGCTCCGGGGCCGGCCGATCGGGGCAACTGTGGCGACCTCGTGGGGGAGAGTCGCGGCCCGGCGCTGTCGGCAGGGCTACCCGGGTTGTGGGGTGAGTGCCGCCAGGCGAACACCTCAACACTAGGCGTATCCGGACCGACCCGTACCGGAAATACCCAAACCGATCCGCTGAGCGGACACTCCGCGGCGCGGAAGGACTGTCCATGGCGACCTCTAGCGTCTGATCCATGAGATATGGGTTCGTGATGGCTTATGGGGACGCGCGGGCGGCGGCGGAGCTGGCCGCGCTGGCGGAGGAGCACGGGTGGGACGGCTTCTTCGTGTGGGAGTCGGTGTGGGGGATCGACGCCTGGGCGATGCTGGCCGCGGCGGCGATGACGACCGACCGGATCCGGCTGGGGACGATGCTGACGCCGTTGCCGCGGCGCAAACCGTGGGATCTGGCCGGCCAGACCTCGACGGTGGACAACCTGAGCAACGGGCGGGTGACGCTGTCGGTCGGGCTGGGGGTCGCGGGGGAGGAGCGGTTCTGGCTGTTCGAGGACGACCCGGGCCGCAAGGTCCGCGCGGAGTTGATGGACGAGTCGCTCGAGATGCTGCAGCACCTGTGGCGGGACCAGCCGTTCGAGTACGCCGGGAAGCACTACCGGGCGAAGAAGATCGCCGAGCTGACGCCGCCCGCGCCGCCGCCTCCGGTGCAGCAGCCGCGCATCCCGACCTGGGTCGTGGGCGCCTGGCCGCGGCCGAAGTCGATGCGGCGCGCCGCGCTCCAGGACGGCTGGCTGCCGAACTACATCGTGCCGCCGGGTGTGGAGCGAGGCGAGTGGACGCCGGAGCTGTTGTCCGAGGGCGTCGAGTGGATCCGCCGTGAACGCGCCGCGCACGGCCTGACGATGGACGGGTACGACGTGGTGGCCGAAGGCAGCACCGCCGCCGACGACCCGAAGGCGGCCGACGTCGTCCGCCCGTGGGCCGAGGCCGGCGCCACCTGGTGGATCGACGCGGACTGGTCATCCCTGGACGCCGTCAAGGTCCGTGAGGCGGCAGCACGCCGCCTGAAAGCGGGCCCGCCGCGGATCTAGCCACGTAGGCTGGAGGGGTGCGTTCGCGTCCGACACTGCAATGGGTTCCCGGTCCCGACGTGGTGGCGCTCGAGCCTGGTACGACGGACCTCGCGCCGATCGCGGACGTGGTGGCTGACGGCGATGTCGTCGTCCTGTCCGGTGCCGGCATCTCCACCGAATCCGGCATCCCGGACTACCGCGGCGAGACCGGGAGCCTTCGCACCCACACCCCGATGACGTACGGCGATTTCGTCGCGAGCGAATCCGGCCGGCAACGGTACTGGGCTCGCAGCCACCTCGGCTGGCGCACGATCGCCCGCGCGCTCCCGAACGACGGCCACCGAGCCGTCGCGACGCTCCAGGCCCGCGGCTACCTGAGCGGGGTCATCACCCAGAACGTCGACGGCCTCCACCAAGCGGCCGGCGCCAGGAATGTGATCGAGCTGCACGGCAACCTGGACCGCGTCGTCTGCCTGGACTGCGGTACGACGTCGGCCCGGGAGCGGCTCGACCGTCGGCTGCGCGCGGCGAATCCGGGGTTCGAGGCCGAGGCCACCCGGATCAATCCCGACGGGGACGTGGACCTGCCCGACGCCGTCGTACGCACCTTCACCGTCGTCCCGTGTGAAGTGTGCGGCGGCGTGCTCAAGCCCGATGTGGTGTTCTTCGGCGAGAACGTCCCGAAGCCGCGGGTCGAGCGTTGTTACCGGCTGATCGACGACGCGGCCGCCGTCCTCGTCCTCGGCTCGTCCCTGACGGTGATGTCCGGCTTCCGCTTCGTCCGGCACGCGGCGAAGGCCGGCAAGCCGGTCCTGATCGTCAACCAGGGCTTCACCCGCGGCGACCCGTACGCAGCGCATCGCGTGAACCTTCCCCTCGGCCGGGCGCTGACCGAGCTCATGCAGCTGCTGTGAAACACCGCCGGGCCGCGCCATGCGTGAGATGGCTCGGCCCGGGGTCCGCTCTACGGATTTGAAAGGGTCAGCGTTGCGCGCTGGTCCGTAGGCGGTTCAGGGAGGCCTCGACGGCCTGAGGGGAGGCCGCTGCCTGCCGGGACAGCTCCCGGCCGCGAGCGGCCCAGGCGGCCTGCTCGGCCGCGGTCACCACGACGGGCCGGCCGGTCAGGGCCTTGAAGGTCAGTGATGCCACACCGGCCTGTCCTTCGTAGCGCGGGTGGTAGTTCAGTGCCCGCAGCGGGTTGATGTCCTTGCCCTGGATCCACGCCTGCCCGTCCGGCGCGCAGGCGTCGTGCCCGGTGGACGGGCCGAACGTATCGACGTACAGCACGCCGGTCGCGGCGGCCGCGTTCGCGATCGCGGCGTTGAGCGCCTCCTCGATCGAGTACAGGTACGCGTAGTCGCCGTCGGCGAACGGCAGGATCGACGGGCAGGTGCCGTGTTCCGGTGCGATCTTCGGGTAGCCGATCAGTGCGATCGTTGCCTTCGGCGACCGCTGTTTGATGCCCTGGACAACGGTCGTGATCCGGGCCTGGGTCTGGACGATCCGCGCCTTCAGCGTGTCCACGCCGTTGACGGTGAAGTGCGCCTTGCAGGGCGCCCCGGTCGGGTCACTGGCCCGCAACCCAGGGCAGGTGTCGATGATGTCGCCGAACACCCCGAAGTCGTTGCCGCCGATTCCCAGGGTGACCAGGTCGGTGTCCGGCCGCAGCGCGGTGAACTGCGGCGCCGCCGTCCCGACGATCGTGCTCTGCGGCTGCGTCATGTTCGTGGTGTCCGCGCCGCCGCAACTCACGTCGGTGTACCAGGCGACCCGCAGCAGCCGGGCGAGGATCTTCGGGTAGTTGCTCGTCGATCGCACGCATCCCAGCGACAGCAGCTCCGGCAGCGGCACCAGGGGCGCCGACGTGTAGGAGTCACCGAGGGCGACGTAGTGCTTGAACAGCGGTGCCTCGTACGAGGCCGAGGCGGGAGCGGTTGCGGCCGGCGCCGTACCGGGTAACAGCAGGAATGCCAGCGCTGCCGCGGCGATCCGACGGATCTTCACGTACGACCTCCCCGGGGAGCAGGGCCGGAAATCTCGGTGCCGACACACCCTAAGTTGAGTGACGCTCCGATTACAAGGGGTGATCGCCGACCTGCTTCAGCGGCCGGCGCAGCGGCATGGAATCCTGCTGTCATGCGTGTCTGGCACGGTTTGGACCAGGTGGAGCCCGAATTCGGCCCGTCGGTCGTCACCATCGGCAATTTCGACGGCGTGCACCGGGGCCACCAGGAGGTGCTCGCGCACGCCTCGGCGCGGGCGGCCGAACTTGGTGGCCTCCCGGTGGTCGCGCTCACCTTCGATCCGCACCCGATGGCGGTACTGCGGCCCGACCGGGCGCCGCTGATGCTGACCGGCCCCGCCGACCGGGCCGCGCTGCTCGGTGCCCACGGCGCCGATGCCGTGCTGATCCTGCCGTTCGACAAGGAGGTGTCGACCTGGTCGCCGGAGGAGTTCATCGAGCGGGTCCTGCTCGGCACGCTGCATGCCAAGGCGGTCGTGGTCGGCGAAAACTTCCGCTTCGGTCACAAGGCGGCCGGGCACGTGGACACACTGGTCACAGCGGGCGCCACGCACGACTTCCAGGTCGAGGGGGTCACGCTCGCGGGCGACCGGCAGCCCTGGTCGTCGACGTACGTGCGGGAGCGCATCGCCGAGGGTGACGTCGAGGCGGCCGCGGAGGCGCTCGGACGGCCGCTGCGGGTCACCGGTGTCGTGGTGGAGGGGGACAAGCGGGGTCGCGAGCTCGGGTTCCCGACCGCGAACATCCCCGCCGACCCGGGGGCCGCGATCCCGCTGGACGGGGTGTACGCGGGTCGGCTGACCGTGCTCGAGCCGGCCGAGGGTGCACCGTCGTACCCCGATCCGCTGCCCGCGGCGATCAGCGTCGGCAGCAACCCCACCTTCGACGGTGTGGACCGCCGGGTGGAGACGTACGTGCTGGACCGCGACGACCTGGAGCTGTACGGCGCCCGGATCGCGGTGGACTTCGTCGCGCGGCTGCGCGGCAGCCAGATCCGGTTCGACAGCATCGACGAGCTGCTGGTGCAGATGAAGGCCGACGTCGACGGGGCACGCCGGATCCTCACCGGGAATTAGGGCGGCGCGTCCACGGACTGATACGCTGGCTGCTGCCGTCTGAACGGCCGCGGACAGAGAGTGCTCGGGTGAAGAATGCCCCGGTGCGCCGCGCAACGGAAATCGAGAGGAACTCCGTGTCATCAGTTGATGCCGCCACGAAGAAGAAGATCATCGGTGAGTACGCCACGACCGAGGGTGACACCGGCTCCCCCGAGGTCCAGGTCGCGCTGCTGACCCACCGCATCACGCATCTCACCGAGCATCTCAAGGAGCACAAGCACGACCACCACAGCCGTCGTGGTCTGCTGCTGCTCGTCGGTCAGCGCCGCCGGCTGCTGAACTACCTGGCGAAGAAGGACATCAACCGCTACCGGTCCCTGATCGAGCGGCTCGGCCTTCGCCGATGACGTCGCGAGGAGCGGCCTCCCGAATCCCGGGTGGCCGCTCCTGGCGTATCCGTGCCCGGACTGGGTACGGCACAACCGAATAACCAAGCGACAAACGAGACGCCGCGGAGCGCGTAGCGGGAGGACGACCGGTCCTCGGTAGTGGCTTTCGGGAGGACACCCCCCGCGAGCCTCGATCGAAGACCGGCACCCGGAAGCTCGCGCCTCGCAGTCGTCGACCGTGAGAGAGGGGCATCCCGTGTCGGGATCCACCAGTACGCCCATGGAGGGCACAGAATTCGCCGAGGCTGTCATCGACAACGGCAGCTTCGGCACCCGCACCATCCGCTTCGAGACGGGCCGCCTGGCCCAGCAGGCCGCTGGTTCGGCCGCCGCCTACCTCGACGGCGACACGATGGTGCTGTCGGCCACCACGGCCAGCAAGAAGCCCAAGGACCAGTTCGACTTCTTCCCGCTGACCGTCGACGTCGAGGAGCGGATGTACGCCGCGGGCCGGATCCCCGGCTCGTTCTTCCGCCGGGAGGGCCGCCCGTCCGAGGAGGCCATCCTGACCTGCCGGCTGATCGACCGCCCGCTGCGGCCGTCGTTCGTGTCCGGCCTGCGCAACGAGATCCAGGTCGTCATCACCGTCCTGGCGCTGAACCCGGACGCCTTGTACGACGTCCTCGCGATCAACGCGGCGTCGATGTCGACCCAGCTGGCGGGCCTGCCGTTCTCCGGCCCGATCGGCGGCGTCCGCGTCGCCCTGATCGAGGGCCAGTGGGTGGCGTTCCCGACCCACAGCCAGCTCGAGGAAGCCGTCTTCGACATGGTGGTCGCCGGGCGCGTGACCGACTCCGGTGACGTCGCGATCATGATGGTCGAGGCCGAGTCCACCCCGGGCACGTTCGACGCCGTCGCCGGTGGCGCGCAGGCGCCGACCGAGGAGATCGTCGCCGAGGGCCTGGAGGCCTCGAAGGCGTTCATCAAGACGCTGGTCGAGGCGCAGGCCGACCTGGCCGCTCGCGCGGCCAAGCCGACCGCGGAGTTCCCGGTCTTCCCGGACTACCAGGACGACGCGTTCGCCGCGGTCGAGGCCGCCGCGACCGAGGAGCTCAGCCAGGCGCTCACCATCGCCGGCAAGCAGGAGCGCGAGGACGCCACCGAGGCGATCAAGAACGCGGTGGTCGACAAGCTCGCCGCCGACTTCGAGGGCCGCGAGAAGGAGCTGTCCGCGGCGTTCCGGTCGCTGACCAAGAAGCTGGTCCGGCAGCGGGTGCTGAAGGACAAGATCCGCATCGACGGCCGTGGCCTGACCGACATCCGGCCGCTCAAGGCGCAGGTGCGGGTGCTGCCGCGGGTGCACGGCTCCGCGCTGTTCGAGCGCGGCGAGACCCAGATCATGGGTGTCACCACGCTCAACATGCTCCGGATGGAGCAGCAGCTCGACACGCTGTCCCCGGAGACCCGCAAGCGGTACATGCACAACTACAACTTCCCGCCGTACTCGACCGGTGAGACCGGCCGGGTCGGTTCGCCGAAGCGCCGCGAGATCGGTCACGGCGCACTGGCCGAGCGGGCCCTGGTGCCGGTGCTGCCCTCCCGCGAGGACTTCCCGTACGCGATCCGTCAGGTGTCCGAGGCGCTCGGCTCCAACGGCTCGACCTCGATGGGTTCGGTCTGCGCCTCCACCCTGTCGCTGCTGTCCGCCGGTGTGCCGCTGAAGGCCCCGGTCGCCGGTATCGCGATGGGCCTGATCTCCGGCGAGGTCGAGGGCAAGACGGAGTACGTCGCGCTGACCGACATCCTGGGTGCGGAGGACGCCTTCGGTGACATGGACTTCAAGGTCGCCGGCACCAAGGACTTCGTCACCGCGCTGCAGCTGGACACCAAGCTGGACGGCATCCCGGCCAGCGTCCTCGGCGCGGCCCTGAAGCAGGCCAAGGACGCCCGGCTGACGATCCTGGACGTGATGGCCAAGGCCATCGACGCGCCGGGTGAGATGAGCGAGTTCGCGCCGCGGGTCATCTCGGTGAAGGTCCCGGTCGACAAGATCGGCGAGGTCATCGGCCCGAAGGGCAAGATGATCAACCAGATCACCGAGGACACCGGCGCCGACATCTCGATCGAGGACGACGGCACCGTCTACATCGGCGCGACCGACGGTCCGAGCGCGGAGGCCGCCCGGGCGGCGATCAACGCGATCGCGAACCCGACCATGCCGGAGAAGGGCGAGCGCTACCTGGGCACGGTCGTGAAGACGACCAACTTCGGTGCGTTCATCAGCCTGCTGCCGGGCAAGGACGGTCTGCTGCACATCAGCAAGCTGCGCGGCCTGGCCGGCGGCAAGCGGGTCGAGGCGGTCGAGGACGTGCTCTCGGTCGGCCAGAAGCTGCAGGTCGAGATCGCCGAGATCGACGACCGCGGCAAGCTGTCGCTGATCCCGGTCGTCGAGGGTGAGGACGACAAGAAGGCGGAGTCCGCGGAGACCTCGGGGGCCGAGACCGCCGAGTGACCCGAGCGATCACCAGCACGCTGCTGAGCCCGGAGGCGGGCGGTCCGGTGAAACGGACCGTCCTGCCCTCCGGGCTCCGTGTGCTGTCCCAGTCCGTGCCGGGCTTCCGGTCCGTCACGTTCGGCGTCTGGGTCGGCGTCGGCTCCCGGGACGAGCCGGAGCAACTGGCCGGCGCGACGCACTTCCTCGAACACCTGCTGTTCAAGGGCACCGAACGCCGCGACGCGCTGGAGATCTCCGCCGCGATCGACGCGGTCGGCGGTGAGATGAACGCGTTCACCGGCAAGGAGTACACCTGCTACTACGCGCGGGTGCTCGACTCCGACCTGCCGCTGGCCGTCGACGTCATCTGCGACATGATCACCTCCGCCACGCTGACCAGCGCGGACGTGGAGAGTGAGCGCGACGTCATCGACGAGGAGATCGCGATGCACGCCGACGAGACGTCGGACCACATCCACGATCTCTTCGCCGAGCAACTCTGGGGCAAGTCACCGCTCGGCCGTTCGATCACCGGTACGCCGGAATCGGTCGCCGGGCTGTCCCGCCGGCAGGTGGCCGGCTGGTACCGCCGCCGCTACAAGCCGGCCAACATCGTCGTCTCGGTCGCCGGCAACGTCGAGCACACCGATGTCGTCCGCCTGGTCCGCAAGGCGTTCGAGCGGCACTGGGTCACCGGCGAGGCCGAGCCGGCTCCGGTACGACGCGGTGCGGGCAAGCCGGTCCCGACGTACGGCGGGGTGCGCGTGCACCACCGCGAGGTCGAGCAGGCGCACCTGGTGCTGGGGATGCCGGGCCTGGTCCGCAACGACGAACGGCGCTACGTGGCCGGCGTACTGCACGGGATCGTCGGCGGAGGTATGTCGTCGCGGCTGTTCCAGGAGGTCCGGGAGAAACGCGGTCTGGCGTACTCGGTCTTCACCTTCGGGGCGGCGTACTCGGACTCCGGCATGGTCGGTGTGTACGCGGGCTGCCTGCCGAAGAAGGCCGGCGAGGTGCTCGACGTGGTCCGCTCGGAACTCGAATCGATTGCCAACGGCAACATCACGCCGGACGAGCTGCTCCGCGGCAAGGGCCAGATGCGCGGCTCGGTGGTGATGGGCCTGGAGGACACCGGGGCCAAGATGACCCGGATCGCCAAGGCCGAACTGGTGTACGGCGAGCTGCCCAGCGTCGACGAGATCCTGCACCGCATCGACGCGGTCACCCTCGACGACGTCACCCAACTGGCCGCCGACCTGTACGCCGGCACCCCGGCCCTCACCGTCATGGGCCCCTTCGACGAGGACACCAGCGCCTTCGCGCTCTGACCACCCCGACACGGTCCCGCGACGTGCGACCACCGCCGAACTCTCATGCGGAACGTCCCACCTCAGTGAGCATTTGCCGGTCGAGGCGCAGCACCGCTGGGGTGAGGAGACCGGCGATGGCGAAGACGGTTGCCACCAGCAACCACCCGGTGGGACCGAGGGGGATGACCACGGTGGTGAGGAGGATCGGGCCGACCAGGTCCCCAAGGCCTCGGCCCATGGCGTGCACGCCCTGGTACTGGCCCACCAGGGTGGGCGGGGACAGGGCGTAGCCGGCGCCCCAGCCGCTGGCGGATTCGAGGATCTCGCCGCCGACGTGGAGGACCGCCGCCACCACGAGGAGGGCGATCGTGACGGCGCTCGAGGTCAGCGGGGTCAGGGAGAGCACCACGCAGGACAGGCAGAGCAGGAGGCCTGAGCGGCGGCCCGCCCGGGCGGCTCCTGGGAGGGAGTCGGTGCCGCGGGTCAGGCGGATCTGGAGCAGGATCACGGCGGCGGCGTTGACGACCAAGAGGACCGACACGACCCAGTGGGGTGCGTCGGTGCCGATCGCGATCCACAGCGGTACGGCGACGGTCAGCATCGGGTTGTGGATGTTCAGGAGCCCGTTCAGAGCCATGAACAGCACGAACGGACGGTCTCGCAGCGCCTCCCACGATCGGGCCGGCGACGCGACCGCGGGCACCCGGGGCAACCGGAAGACCAGCGAGGCAGTGATCAGCAGCAGTCCGGCGGTGGTCAGCAGTCCGGCCTCGTACGCCGACGGCGTACCCACGGCCAGGACGATGCCGCCGAGACCCGCCCCGGCCGCGACGCCGATATTCGCCGCCACCCGGACCTGAGCCCGCGTGCGCAGGCGCTGCTCCGGCGCCACCACCGCATGGATCACCGCGCCCTGAGCACTCCGGTAGCCCAGGTCCGCGACGGCCAGCGCGAGGACGACCAACGCGTAGCCGGTGACGCCGCGGACCAGGACCAGGCCGGCGGTCGCGATCGCCTGCAGGCCGAGCATCCCGGCGTACATCTCGCGCGCGCCGAGCCGGTCGGACAGGTGCCCGAGCCAGGTGCTCGCGACCACCGCGATCGCCGTCGCGGCGGTCAGCGCGAGGCCGACGGACCGAAGGCCCAAGCCCGCCACCTGGGTGACGAACAGCGCGGACACCGTCGCCGCGATTCCGGTCCCGAGCCGGCTCACCAGCCCGATCAGCAACAACCTTCGATTGGTCACGAGCACCGACGCTAGATGGATCTTGTCCCAAGATCCTGGGCCAAGCATCCTCTAGAATCCTGGGCCATGACGGATCTGCACCTGGTCGTCGACCGCTCCCGCGGAGTTCGTGCCGGCGTCGAGGCCGCCCTGCGTGCGGCGATTCGTACGCTCCCCGCCGGCGCTCGGCTGCCGTCGTCGAGGGCACTGGCCGCCGAGCTCGGCGTCGCCAGGAACACCGTGGCGGACGCGTACAGTCAGCTGGTCCAGGAGGGTTATCTCACCGGCGACCGCGGCGCCGGCACCCGCATCGCCACCCCACCACCGCAGCCTCGGAAGCAGGCGTCGGCAGCCCCGGCGCCGGCGATCGTCCACGACCTGCGACCCGGCCGGCCGGACGTCTCGACCTTCCCGGTCGCAACCTGGAACGCCGCCACCCGGCACGTCCTCAACACGCGTCCCCGCGAGGCCCTTCAGTACGACGAGGCGCAAGGCCCGGCCCACGTGCGCGAGATCCTGGCCGGCTACCTGGGCCGCGCCCGTGGCGTGCAGGCGGAACCGGATCGCGTCGTCCTGTGCAGCGGTTACCGTCAGGCGGTCGCGCTGGTGGCGGGCGCGATCGCTCGGCAGGGCGGGAGGTCCTTCGCCTACGAGCGTCCCGGGCAGCCGGCCATCCCGGCACAGCTGTCTCGAGCGGGTCTCACCGTCAAGCCCCTTCAGGTGGATGCGGCCGGTGCCAGAGTCGATCAGCTCGACGACGCGGCTGGGGTGGTGCTGACGCCGGCGCATCAGTTCCCGACCGGGGTGCCGCTCGCGCCGAAGCGCCGTACCGAGGTGCTCGCCTGGGCGCAGCGGACCGGTGCGGTCATCCTCGAGGACGACTACGACGGCGAATTCCGGTACGACCGCCAGCCGATCGGCGCTCTCCAAGGGCTCGCGCCGGACCTCGTGGTGTACGCGGGATCCGCGAGCAAAACTCTGGCGCCCGGACTGCGGCTCGGGTGGCTCGTCGTGCCGCCGCACCTGGTCGACGCCGTCCTCGAGGAGAAGGCGATGAACGACCGCCACAGCGACACGCTGACCCAGATGACGCTGGCGGCGATGATCGAGTCCGGCGCCTACGACCGGCACGTCCGCGCGGTCCGGCTCCGCTACCGCCGCCGTCGGGACGAGTTGATCCGAGCCCTCGGCAGCTACCGCACCACGGGGATCGCGGCGGGTCTGCAGGTCGTGCTCGAGTTGCCCGGCGAGGAGGAGGACGCCGTACTGCGGAAGCTCGCCGAACGCGGCGTGGTCACGTTCGGGATGTCCCGCTTCGGCTCCGGGCTGCCTCCCGCTCTGGTCCTCGGGTACGGCGCTCCGGCGCAGCACGCCTGGGCGGGAACACTCGCTGCACTTGCTGCCGCACTCAGCTGATCGGCTGCGGTAGTGCCGGAAGCACATCGTGGGTCCCGGTCCGACAGGACGGAACCACGGCTACCCGGACAGTTCCTCGACCCACTTGCGCCGTACGGGAAGTACGCCGACGATCCGCTGGCCCGCTGCTACGCCAAGCGACTCGGCTGACGGGGTGACCGCGGCGTGATGCCCTAAGGTGGCGGCCGTGGAGTCGCTGGCCCGGATCACGCTGCGCCGACAGTGGGTGCTGCTTCTCTGCGTGATCGTGGCCGCGGGCGGCGTCGCGGCGTGGTGGGTGCTGAGCGCGGCACGGGTCGCGAACGAGGGCTTCGACATCACCGATGAGGGCTATTACCTGCTGTCGTACCGATGGTGGGACCAGAACCCACTGGCCCTGACCGGCGTGCAGTACCTCTACGGCCCGGTCTTCGAGTGGCTCGGGTACGACGTCGTCCGGCTGCGGCTCTTCCGGCTGCTGACCGTGGTCGTCGTCCACCTGTGGTTCGGGTACAGCTTCATGCGGTGGCTGCGCGGACGGCGGCCGGGCGCGCCGCCGACCCGACTGTGGGAGCTGGCCGGGATGGCGACGATCCTCGCGGCCGGTGGGATGTGTTACAGCTGGCTGCCGATGTCGCCCGGGTACAACGACGTGATCCTGCTCGGCGCCCTGACCCTGGTCTCGTGTGTGCTGTGGATGGCGACTGCGGTCGACCGCGGGACCACAGTGCCGTTCTGGGTGCTGATGGTCGCCGGCGTGGTCATCGGCGTGATGATGCTGGCCAAGTGGACCTCGGTCGTGGTGATCGGGCTGATCGTGACCGCGGCGCTGATCGTGCTGGCGGGTCAGGGTCTCCGGGCCGTTGCCCGAGGCATCGGCTTCGCCCTGGCCGGACTCGGGATCGCCGCGCTGGTCGTGCAGCTGTTCGTGGTCCGGCTGAACGTCGCGGTGCCGGGGATCATGGCCGTGAACAGATTCATCGCGGAGACGTCGTACTCTCCGGCCGAGTTGCTCGAGATGTACTGGTCGACCGGTGTCGAGCTGCTCGGGACGACGTTGCGGCAGCACGCGGTCCTGCTGGCAGCGGCCGCCGTCGCGGTGATCGGCCGCTGGCCGTGGCTGCGGATCGCGGCCGCCGTTCTCGCGCTCGTGGGTTTCGTTCTCTCGGTACGCCGGGTTGTCGTCGACGACGCCGCGATCG
Organism: Kribbella swartbergensis; assembly: GCF_054784135.1. Classification (NCBI taxonomy): domain Bacteria; kingdom Bacillati; phylum Actinomycetota; class Actinomycetes; order Propionibacteriales; family Kribbellaceae; genus Kribbella; species Kribbella swartbergensis. The sequence goes on along the minus strand of NZ_BAAGPM010000022.1, from coordinate 38,689 downwards.
GAGGCTCGGCCCACACCCGGGTCTACGCCGTGACGCTGCTGGCCGCCGTACTGGTCGCCCTGGTGACAGCCGTTGCCGCGGTCATCGCTGCGCGGTACGGGCTAGCGCCCAGGTCGGCGCTGAGCCGGGAGAACGTGCGGGGCTGGGTCGTTCTAGGGTTGCTGGTGGTACTGCCTTTCGTGCAGGCGTTCGGGACGAACAACCCGCTGTACACGATCGGCTTCAACGCGTTCGCCGCGTGGGCCGCCGTGATGATCGCGGTACTGACCGGGATCTGGGCGGTGCCGATGGTGGCGCGGCTGACGGTCGGTCTGGTCACGGTGGCGTCGCTGGTCGCGGTGGCGTCCATCTCCTACACCGGGATGTTCGAGCATCCGTATCGCTCGGTCGGGCACGCGCAACTGACCGAGCCCGCGCGCCTGGCGCCGTTGAAGGGGGTCTACCTCCACCCGGAGGCGGTACGGAACTACGGCGAACTCGAGGCACAACTGCGGCCCTACCTTCAGCCCGGCCGGCCGATGCTGGCTTTCGACAAGATGGCCGGGATCGTGCTGATCCTGCAAGGCAAGCCGGTCGGCGAGGCCTGGGTGGCGCCGAAGGAACGCAACCGAACCGCGGCCGGGATCGAGGAGGTCTGTCAGCACGGCCAGCCGTGGAGTCCGGGCCGTCCGCCGATCATCCTGCTCAACCGCCGCATCTCCGACGTCGAGATCACCGCACTGCGCGCCTGCGCACTCGACTTCACCGCCGACTACGAGCTGCTCGCGCCGCCGCGGCAGACGATCAACCTGCAGGTCTACGTACCGCGCAGCGAACGTGCGGCCATAACACGCTGACGCACACCATGAGGCACCCTGGCTCGCGCCCGTCCGGCCTGATGAGATCCTTGGGTCGGTCGAACCTCTGCTGAAAGGGTGCGGATGATCAAGGTCGGTGTGCTGGGGGCCAAGGGCAGGATGGGCGCTCAGACGTGCCTCGCGGTCGAAGAAGCCGGCGACCTCGAACTGGTCGCCCGGCTCGACCAGGGCGACGAGCTCGACCAGCTGACCGCGGCCGGCGCCGAGGTGGTGGTCGACTTCACCCGCCCCGAGGTGGTGATGGACAACCTGGCCTGGTGCATCGAGCACGGCATCCACGCGGTCGTCGGCACCACCGGCTTCGACGACGAGCGGCTCGCGACGCTGCGCGGCCTGCTGGACAAGAGTCCCGGCACCGGCGTCCTGATCGCGCCCAACTTCTCCATCGGCGCCGTCCTGATGATGCAGTTCGCCGCGAAGGCCGCGAAGTACTACGAGTCGGTCGAGATCATCGAGTTGCATCACCCGGACAAGGCCGACGCTCCCTCCGGTACGGCGCGGCGGACCGCCGAACTGATCGCCGGCGCCCGCCGGGAGGCCGGATCCGGGCCGATCCCGGACGCCACCACCACGGCGCTCGACGGTGCCCGCGGTGCGGACGTCGAGGGGATCCGGGTGCACGGCATCCGGCTGCGCGGCCTGATCGCGCACCAGGAGGTGCTGTTCGGCGACACCGGCGAGACGCTCACGATCCGGCACGACTCGATGGCCCGGGTCTCGTTCATGGCCGGCGTCCTGCTCGGTGTCCGCCGGATCGCCGGCGCGCCCGGACTCACCGTCGGTCTCGAGCACTTCATGGATCTCGACTGACATGACCGCGCTGTGGTGACCGCCCTGTGTTGACCGCAAAGCGGGCGGCGATCGTGCTCGCGGTTGTCTTCGTCGTGTACGCCGTACTGCTCGGCTGGCGCGGTGTGCTGCTGATCGGCACCGGCGCCCCGATCGCGGTCGGGCTGGGGATCGCCGTTCTGGTGATTCCGGTCCTCGGGGCGTACCTGGTGTGGCGTGAGCTGCAGTTCGGCCGCCGTACCGAGGCCTTGGCCCGGGAGTTGGAGGCGGACGGTGGGCTGCCGGTCGACGACCTGCCGCGCCGTCCGTCCGGGCGGATCGACCGGGCCGCGGCGGACGCGGCCTTCGAGAAGTACAGGGCCGAGGCCGAAGCGGCGCCCGACGACTGGCGGGTGTGGTTCCGGTTGTCGACCGCGTACGACGCGGCCGGCGATCGCAGACGCGCCCGGGCCACGATGCGGACCGCGATCGCGCACCACGACCGGAATTAGCCCGGAATGCCACCGATAACTGACAACGCGGTGTGGAACGGGCTATTTTCAGAGCAAGGCGCGTGGCAACCGTCACGTGTAGGTCGGAGACTGGGTGGAGCCGTCCTGTGCCATCAGACGGGTCTCGCCGCGCCTCGGACGACATGCAGGGGGCAGGTTTCGGCGGTCTGTTGCGCCGGCACCGGCGTGAGGCCGGGCTGTCGCAGGAGGGTTTGGCGGAGCTCGCCGGTCTGAGTGTCGACGCGATCGCGGCTTTGGAGCGCGGGCGTCGCCGGGCGCCGCGAGCGCACACGCTGCGCCTGCTCGCCGATGCGCTCAGGCTCACCGCGGCCGACCGGGCACAGTTCACCGCGGCTGCCCGGCGCGACACCGAGTCGCCGCAGCCGCAACTGCGCCGGTCTCCCGTTGCGCCGAACGAGCTGATCGGCCGGACCACCGAACTCACCGCAACCAAACGTTTGCTGGACCAACGCATCACCCGCTTGCTGACCCTCACCGGCCCGGGCGGCGTCGGTAAGACGCGGCTCACGCAGGCGTTGGCGAGTGAACTCGAGGACAGCTTCCAGGACGGCGTGTGCTGGGTCCCGCTGGCTTCTCTCACCGACCCGGCCGGCGTGGTCACGGCCATCGCGGCTTCCATCGGTGTGCACCCGACGGACCCCGCCAGACTGGTCGAGGAGATCGCCGAGCAGATCGGGCGCCGGACCATGCTGCTGGTGTTCGACAACTGCTCTCACGTCGTCGCCACGGTCGGGCAGGTGTGTGCGGCGCTGCTGGAGTCCTGCCCGAACCTGGCGATCCTCGCCTCCAGTCGTGAACTCCTCCGCGTCCAGGGCGAGAGCGTGTACGTCGTACCGGCGCTGGCCCTGCCGCACGACGAGGACCAGCTCGAGTCGTCGGCCGCGGTCCGGCTGTTCGTGGAGCGGGCGACCGCGCGCGGGTACGACGTGGGCGAACAGCTCGACCAGGTCGCCCGGGTGGTCCGGCGGCTGGAGGGAATGCCGCTCGCGATCGAGCTGGCCGCGGCGCGGACGAACGTGATGACGATCGAGGAACTGGCGGACGAATTGGAGTCCTCGTTCGTCATCCTCCGCGGCGGGTCGCGGACCGCCTCGCCGCGACAGCAGTCCATGTACGGCGCGATCGAGTGGAGTCACGACCTGCTCACCGCGGCGGAGCGGGAGGCCTTCGCACAGCTGTCGGTCTTCGTGGGCGGGTGGACGTTGGGTGCCGCGGCCGCGGTCATGTCGGGTCAGCCGTCGCCGGGTCCGCTGGAGCGGGCAGATGCGCTCGACCTGATCGGACGGCTCGCGGACAAGTCGCTGATCCGGATGACCCGGCGCAGTGGAGCCGCGCGGTACTACATGCTCGCGGTGATTCGTGAGTTCGCCGCCGGCCGGCTGGAGGCCGCGGGACTGGCGGAGGAGACGGCCCGTCGGCACGCGCGCTACTACATCAGCCTGGCTGAAGAGGCTGAAGGCCGGCTGCGGGGCGAGCACCAGGCACAGTGGCTCGAACGGCTCGACGGCGAGCTGGACAACCTCCGTGCCGCCATGGCGTGGTCACTACGGACGAGGTCGGTCCGCGAGGCACTGCGACTGGCCGGTGGGCTGTGGTTGTTCTGCTACCTGCGTGGGCACTATGCCGAGGGTGGTCAGTGGCTGGAGCGGGCCATGGCGCTGACGGACAGCGTCCCCTCGTCAGACCTCGAAGAACTCGCTCCCGCCTGCGCCAAGGCCAACCTGGGCGCCGGGATGCTCGCCTTCCTGCAGTGCGAGTACGACGCCGCGACCGCACGGCTCGAAACGGCGCTGGCGCAGTACAGGAAGCTGGGCGACACGTCCGGTGCGGCGCTCGCGCTGCAACGACTGGGGAGTGTGGCACGTGAACGTGGGGACTACGCCGCCGCAGAAGACCTGCACTGTCAGAGCTACGACCTTTACGAGAGTCTCGGCGATCGGCTGGGGATGGCGTGGGCGCACAACCACCTGGGGTTCGTCGCCTGGTTGCGCGGTGACCTGACGGTCGGAGCTGCCCGGTGCCGTAAGGCGCGGGACAGCTTCCGGCAGCTCGGTGACGGCGAAGGACTCGCGTGGTCGTTGATCAGTCTCGGGACCATCGCGCAGTACAGCGGCGAGCTGGTCGAGGCAGAGGACCAGCTGCAGGAGAGCCTGGCGCTGTCTCAGCGGCTCGGGTACCGCGAAGGTGTCGCCTGGTCGCTGAACCAACTCGGCATCGTCGAGCGACGCCGCGGACTGACGGAGCGCGCCGTACACCTGCTCGACGAGAGCCTCGCCGAGCATCGTGACCTGGGGGACCGGTGGCGGTCGGCGAGTGTGCTCGAGGAGCTGGCGACCGTCGCCCAGCAACGGGGGAGAAGCGAGTACGCCGCCTTCCTGCTGGGGGCGGCGGACGGGGTGCGGGAAGAGATCGGTGCGCCGGTGCCCGAGATCGAGAAGCCCGACTACCTGGCGACCCGGACCGCGATCGAGCAGGCGCTCGATCGGCGGTCGTTCCGAACCGCCTGGTCGGCCGGACGGGCCGCGCCGCTGGCGGCCGTGGCCGGCGGCTACCCGCCGGCGCCGAGCAGCAGCCCTGACCGGGACCACACCGGCCGGCTCTGACGCCGGACACAGACAACCGATCAGCAGTCCACCAGGGCTGCTGATCGGATGGTGCCTCGCGGAGCACCACGACCTGGGGGATCGACGGTACCCCGCGAGGGATCTGAGGGCGCGGACCTCGATGACGGACCCGGCCGGCTGTGTTCCTGTCTGACCCCCCAGGCAGTCCCCCCACCTCACAGCCGGCCGAAGCCACGTCGGCGTCGGTACCTCCCCGTCGAGCCCTCCCCGGTCGACGTCCGGTTCCTCCGCGCTGACTCAAGGTTGCCGAAATCACACTGTGTCGCACAGGGACGGAACCCTGACATCGCCCTGACAAATATGTCCTGACAACGAAGGTCCTGCGGTGATTTCGCCGACGGTAACTTCGAAATGCCGGTGGGTGAGGAGAATTTCCTCAGATCGTGCGGATTTCCGCCCCGCTGAACGGGTCGTCAGTGCAGATAGCCCGAGACGGCCTTGGTGAATCCCGCGATCCGGCGCAGCGGGGAGCCGGCGCCGTACCCCTGTTGCCCGGTGCCGTAGTCGTAGGCGGGCGGTTCCGGGGGCGGTGCGGGGATGCCCTCGCCGACGCAGGTGACGTCCTGATCCGGGGCCTTGCCGGTGGTGAGGAACGTGTTGACGATCTTGTCGGCGCACTTGTTCACGCCGCCGTAGATGCCGTGGTCGCCCTCACGGGTGACGGTCAGCAGGCGCGAGCCGGCGTACCGGCTGTGGGCCGACACCGCGAGCGCGTAACTGGTCGCCGGGTCGTGCACGGACTGGACCATGAGCGTGGCCGGCAGGCCCTTGCCGGTGGGCTGCGGCATCGTCAGCTTGGGGCGGTCCCAGTAGAAGCACGGGTTCTCGTTCATGCCCCAGCCGAGCAGCGGGTACTTCGGTCCGAGCCGGCCGGCGAGTTGTTCGCCGTGTTCACGGCCCTGCGGCCACGGGGTGTCGTTGCAGGTGATCGCGGTGAACGTCGCACCTTCGGCGTCGTCGCCGACGATCCGGCCGAGGGGCCGCAGGCCGACGGTGTCGCGCGACGCCCGCCGGACCAGTTCACGCTGGCGGGCGACGGACAGCGCGTCGACTCTGCGTTGCGCGGCGCGGGGGCCGCCCTTGGCCTGGGCGGCGGAAAGGTCGCGCAGGAATGCCAGGTCGATCGCCAGCGAATAGAAGTCGATCTTCGTGTACATGTCCCCGGTGACGATCTCGTCCAGGGTGTTCTGGTCGTAGCTGATCTTCACCGAACCGTCGAGGAACTCCTCGACCGCCGGCTGCCTCTTCAGGTCAGCCCGGAGCCGTTCGTAGGTCCGGATCACCGCGCGGGGCGACGAGCCCAGCTTCAGCCGGTCGTCGTACTTCGCCGCCCAGGTCGCGAAGTCCTCACGGAAGCGGCGCTCGAACGCCTCCGGCTGCGCGGTGAACGTGGTGATCCACGGCTGGGTGAAGTCGGTGTTGGAGTCGAGCACGAAGCGGCCGACTTGCTGTGGGAAGTACGTCTGGTAGTACGCGCCCAGCCAGGTGCCGCCGGAGTACCCGACGAAGTCGATCTTGTCGAAGCCGAGCAGTCGGCGGATCAGGTCCATGTCCTGCACGGTCTGCGCCGTGGTGACGTACGGGAGCAGGCCGCGGGACTGCCGGTCGCAGTACGGCTGGTTGAGCTGCGAGGCCTCCGCGATCAGGTCCAGGTTCCATGGGTCGCGGTCGCGCGCGTCCATCGTGTAGCCCGGCGCACCCTGGCAGGTGACGTTGGTGCTGTCGCCGGTGCCGCGCGGGTCGAACCCGACGGCGAGGTGGTCCTTGGCGAGCGGTGCCTGACTGGCCAGGTACGGCGCCATGCCGAGGCCGGCACCACCCGGTCCGCCCGGGTTGCCGAAGACCACGCGGCTCGGCTTGCCCTTCACCGGCGCGACCTTGCTGACCGCGATCTGGATGTCGTTGCCGGAGTACTGGTTCGCCCAGTCGCGAGGGGCGGTGATCTTGGCGCAGTAGGTCCGCAGTTCCGCGTCACCGCATGGCTTCCACACCGGTTTCTGCTCGAGGTACCGATTGGCCACCGGATGCGGCCGGTCGACCACGGTCGGGTCGTCCATCGAGGCAGTCGCCCCGGACCCGGGGACGACGAGAACGGCAGCAGCGGACAGCCCTAGGCCGACGGCCAGGGTGAGGTACTTCATGCAGACTCCAGCGGATGGCCTTGCGTGATCGGACCGTGACAATCTGTCATGCCGAGTGGTCGCCGTCGAGCACCACCCCCGGCCCGGTCGCCGATCCGTCCGTGATATGTCGGCGGCGGGCCCTAGGGTCTTCGCACTGGCTCGTGACGGGAGTGCTGGATGGGCGGCTGCGGAGATTTGGTGATCGGGCAGTTGGAGTTCTACTGGGACGTTCATCTGTGGCCGCGGCTTCAGGGGCTGACGGATGAGGAGTACCTGTGGGAGCCGGCTGAAGGCGCCTGGACGGTACGACGGGACTCCATCGGGCGGATCGCAGTCGATCACGAGGAGCCGGTGCCGGATCCGCCTCCGGTGACGACGATCGCGTGGCGGTTGGTGCATATCGGGGTCAGCTGTTTCGCGACCCGGGTCAGTGCGTTCTTCGGCGACGGGAGTGTGCCGGACGACGCGGACATGTTCGATCCGCGACACATCCCGGCCGAGCTACCCGGCACGGCGGCCGACGGGCTGGCGTTCCTGGAGCACTGGTACCACCGCTGGATCGAGGCGATCCGCGGCCTGTCCGAGGACGAGTTGAACCAGCCGCTCGGCCCCAAGGGCGCCTACTTCGCCGACGACACCATGCTCGCCCTCATCGCCCTCATCGCCCACGTGAACCGCGAAACCATCCACCACGGCGCCGAAATCTCCCTCCTCCGAGACCTCCACCGCGCCGGCGTGGCAGGGTGATCGACGTGCGCGCCTTTGACCTGCACATCGTCTTCGACTGCGCGGATCCGGATCGCGTCGCACGCTTCTGGATGGCGGCCCTCGGCGGCTACGACTTCCCGGTGGGCGTTCCGGACGGCTTCGCGACCTGGGACGAGTGGGCCGACGCCAACGGCATTCCGCTGGACCAGCGCAACGCCGGCCGCACCCTGGTCGACAAGGAACGCGGCACCCGGCCGGACATCTTCTTCCTGCGCGTGCCCGAGTCGAAGCAGGTGAAGAACCGTGTCCACCTCGACATCAAGGTCGCTCCCGGCCTAGACGGCGACGACCGCCGTACGGCGATCGAAGCCGAAGCCGACCGCCTCATCGCCCTCGGCGCCACCGTGGCGACCCGCCTGGACGAACCTGCCGGTTTTCACCTCATCATGCGCGACCCGGAAGGCAACGAGTTCTGCCTGGCCTGAGCGGGAGGGCTCGCTGACCGAGGCGTACGCCGTTGGCCGCCGGCGACACCGTCACTCGGTGCCGGGGTCGGTGTGGAGGCGGACTTGTTTGATGCGGATGGACTCGTCGCCGTACAGGTCCAGTTCGCGGTGGGCGCCGTCGGGGGACCAGCCGGCCTCGGTGTAGAAGGCGCGGACGACGTCGTCGGTCGAGTTGACCCAGACCGTGACCCGGCTGAAGCCGTCGGCGCGGACTGTGTCGACGACCGCGTTCAGCAGTCGTGAGCCGTGGCCGGACCGGGTCGCGTCCGGCTTGATCGCGAGTTCGGCGATCAACGCGTCGCGTTGCGGGTCGGCGTCCGGGTCGTCGGACGGCGTGATCGCCGCGAACCCGACCGGCGTCCGGCCGGCCAGCGCGACCATCACCCGGTTGCGTGCCTCACCGGGAGCGATCAGCGCAGCCCGCCACTGGGCTGCGAACTGCGCGGGGTTCAGGTCCGCGAGCACGTCCGCCGGCAGCAGCCCGGCGTACGACGTCCGCCAGGCCGCGACCTGGATCTCGCCGATCGCGTTGGCCTCGGCCGGAAGCGCCAGCCGCACACTCGTCTCCGCCACCGGGCTGTCGCTCGCGCCGGACAGGTCGGAGAGGTTGGCGGGTTCCGGTACGCCGAAGTCGCTCATATGGACCATCCTCGCAAAGCGCCCCACCGGCAGGACACGTGGCCTGCCGGCGAGGCACCGAGGTCAGTAGCCGAGACGCCGCAGCAGCGTCCCGGCCGGCCCACGGTAGGACCGCGTGCTCATCACATAGGCGCCGCCCGCCCGGCCGGCCGGGAGCTGGTACCACCGTCCGACTTTGTGACACTTCGTCGGTGATCTGGACAGAAAGTGTCACATCTCGGCTATGCTGACCGGCATGGACGACAGCTTCCAGGCGACCATCGACGCCGACGGCCGGATCGAGCCGCGGGACGCGATGCCGGAGGGGTACCGCAAGACCCTGATCCGGCAGATCGCGCAGCACGCGCACTCCGAGATCATCGGCATGCAGCCGGAGGGCAACTGGATCAGTCGGGCGCCGTCGCTGCGCCGCAAGGCAATCCTGATGGCGAAGGTGCAGGACGAGGCCGGCCACGGGCTCTACCTGTACGCCGCCGCCGAGACCCTCGGCGTGGACCGGGCGGACCTGCTCGACCTGCTGCACAGCGGGAAGCAGAAGTACTCCAGCATCTTCAACTACCCGACCCTGACCTGGGCCGACATCGGCGCGATCGGCTGGCTGGTCGACGGCGCCGCGATCGTCAACCAGGTCCCGCTCTGCCGCTGCTCCTACGGGCCGTACGCGCGGGCGATGGTCCGGGTCTGCAAGGAGGAGTCGTTCCACCAACGGCAGGGGTTCGAGATCCTCTACACGCTGTGCAACGGCACGGAGGCGCAGAAGGCGATGGCCCAGGACGCTCTGGACCGCTGGTGGTGGCCGTCGCTGATGATGTTCGGGCCCCCGGATGCCGCGTCTACGCACTCGGAGCAGTCGATGGCGTGGGGGATCAAGCGGCACAGCAACGACGAACTGCGCCAGCGCTTCGTCGACATGACCGTCCCGCAGGCCGACGTACTCGGGCTGAAGATCCCCGACGAGGGCTTGCGGTACGACGAGGAGACCGGGCACTACCGCTTCACCGAGCCGGACTACACGGAGTTGTACGAAGTGGTGAAGGGCAATGGTCCGTGCAACAAGCAGCGGCTGGCGCACCGGGTGAAGGCGCACGAGGACGGCGCCTGGGTCCGTGAGGCCGCGGCGGCGTACGCGGCGAAGAAGGCTGCGCGGCGGGAGAGTGCGGCATGAGCGAGCGTCGCGAGTTCACGATCAAGCACAGCGCCGAGCCGTTGTGGGAGGTGTTCGTCCGGTCGCGTCGTGGGTTGTCGCACACGCACGTCGGCAGCCTGCACGCGCCGGATGCCACCATGGCGCTGCGCAACGCGCGTGACGTGTACACCCGCCGTCAGGAGGGTGTCTCGATCTGGGTCGTGCGGGCCGCCGACATCACCGCGTCGAGCCCGGACGAGAAGGACGAGTTCTTCGACCCGGCCGGCGACAAGGTCTACCGGCACCCGACCTTCTACCAGGTCCCGGAAGGTACGCCCCATCTATGAGCGCACCTGTGAACGACCTGTTCGTCTACACGCTCCGGCTCGGTGACGACGCGCTGATCTCCGCACAGCGCACCGCCGAGTGGATCGCGGCCGCACCGCAACTCGAGGAAGACGTTGCTCTCGGCAACATCGGTCTCGACCAGCTCGGCCAGGCGCGCTCACTGCTGCAGTACGCCGGTCAGGTCGAGGGCGCCGGCCGTTCCGAGGACGACCTGGCCTACTTCCGGGACGAGCGCGACTTCCTCAACCTGCAACTCTGCGAACTCCCGAACGGCGACTTCGCCCACAGCATGGCCCGGTTGCTGTACTTCGCGACGTACCAGCAACTGCTGTACGAAGAGCTCCGGACCAGCGAGGACGAGCTGCTGGCGGGCGTTGCGGGCAAGGCGGTCAAGGAGGTCGCGTACCACGTCGACCACGCGACCCAGTGGGTCCTGCGGCTCGGTGACGGCACCGAGGAGAGCCACCGCCGGATGCAGGCCGGGCTGGAGGCGTTCTGGCCCTACACCGCGGAGATGTTCGAGTCCGACGACCTCGTACGGCGCCTTGCGGTCGCAGTGGACCCATCGACGCTGCGGGACGAGTGGGACCGCCGGGTGATGGCGGTGATCGACGAATCCACGTGCAGCCGGCCCGAGGCGTCGTACCAGCACACCGGTGGCCGGTCCGGTCGTCACACCGAGCACCTGGGGTACCTTCTGGCCGAGCTTCAGCATGTCGCGCGCTCGCATCCGGGGGCGACCTGGTGATGGACATGGTGACGGACACCGACATCCTCGAGGCGGTCGGGGAGGTGGCGGACCCCGAGGTGCCGGTCCTGACCATCGCGGACCTCGGCGTGCTGCGTGGAGTGCGGCGCGAGGGCGACCAGGTCGTCGTCACGATCACACCGACGTACTCCGGTTGTCCGGCGATGGACGTGATCCGGCACGAGGTGGAGCTGACCCTCCAGGCGCTGGATGTCGACGGGCGAGTCGAGACCGTGCTGTCGCCTGCGTGGACGACGGACTGGATGAGTGAGGCTGGCAAGGCGAAGCTGACCGAGTACGGGATCGCCCCACCGACCGGACGGCGTGCGGCCGGCCCGGTGACGGTCAGTCTGACCGTCCGGTGCCCGCTATGCGGATCGCCGGACACCGTCGAGCTGAGCCGGTTCGGATCCACGGCGTGCAAGTCGCTCTGGCGGTGCAACGCGTGCCGGGAACCCTTCGACCACTTCAAATCCCTGTGAACAGCCAGCACAGCAAGGCGATCTGATGACGACGACTGTGGCCCGCCGCCGGGCGGTCTTCCATCCGCTGAAGGTGGCGGCGATCGAGGTGATCACGGACGACTCGGTCGCGATCACGTTCGAGGTGCCGCCGGAGCTGCGGGACGAGTACGAGTTCAGCGCCGGTCAGCACGTGACCATCCGCCGTACCGGAGAAGACGTCCGGCGCAGTTACTCGATCTGCTCGCCGGCCGGTTCCGGCGTACTGCGGATCGGCGTGAAGCGGATCCCGGGCGGTGAGTTCTCGGCGTACGCGGCGAACGAGCTGAAGGTCGGCGACGAACTCGAGGTGATGACACCGCTCGGACGGTTCGGTACGACGCTCGATCCGGCCAACGCGAAGCACTACGCCTTCGTCGCCGCGGGCAGCGGGATCACGCCGGTGCTCTCGCTGGTCGCGACGATCCTGGCCACCGAACCGATGAGCCGGGTCACGCTGCTCTACGGCAACCGGACGGCCGGGTCGGTGATGTTCGCCGACGAGCTGGCCGATCTGAAGGACCGGTACGCCGAACGGTTCCACCTGGTGCACGTGTTGTCGCGCGAGTCGACCGAGGTGGAGCTGTTCAGCGGCCGGATCGACGCCGACCGGCTGAAGCGGATGTTCACGACGATCCTGCCGGTGGAGTCGGTCGACGAGTGGTTCCTGTGCGGGCCGTACGCGATGGTCGTCGGGGCGCAGGAGCTACTGCTCGGGCAGGGCGTGGCGCGGGAGCACGTGCACGCCGAGCTCTTCCACGTCGGCGACGAGGCCCCGAAGGCTCCCGTCGACGAAGCCCCGATCGACGAGAACGCCGCTCAGGTCACCGTCATTCTGGACGGCCGCCGCTCGACGTTCCCGCTGGCCGAGCACTCCAAGGCGGTCCTGGACGCGACGCTCGCCGTACGCTCCGACGCGCCGTTCGCATGCAAGGGCGGCGTCTGCGGCACCTGCCGGGCCAAGGTCCTCGAGGGTTCGGTCCGTATGGACACCAACTGGGCCCTGGAACCCGACGAGATCCGCGCCGGCTACGTCCTCACCTGCCAGTCCCACCCCACCACCCCAACCGTCACCCTCGACTTCGACTCGTAGCGGAGGAAGCAGCCGCCGGGGGGCGGCCCGGCCGGGGGAGGAGTTTCGGGGCAGATCGTCAGTCGGTGCCGGACTCCATGGCGGCGCGGTCGAGGAGCTCGTCCTCCTCGGTGGCCTCGCCGCGGGACGCGATGGCTTCGGCGCCGCCGGTCGGCATCGCGCCGATGAGGTCGGTGGAGGAGGCCAGCGCGGGGTTGGTCGAGCCGAACATCCCGAGGCCGGCGTACTGCTCGAGTTTCGCCCGCGAGTCGGCGATGTCCAGGTTCCGCATGGTCAGCTGACCGATCCGGTCGACCGGGCCGAACGCCGAGTCCTCGATCCGCTCCATCGACAGCTTGTCCGGGTGGTAGCTGAGCGCCGGGCCGGTGGTGTCGAGGATCGAGTAGTCCTCACCCCGCCGGAGCCGCAGCGTCACCTCGCCGGTCACCGCCGTACCGACCCACCGCTGCAGGGACTCCCGCAGCATCAGCGACTGCGGGTCCAGCCAGCGGCCCTCGTACATCAGCCGCCCGAGCTTCCGGCCCTCGTTGTGGTAGCTCGCCAGCGTGTCCTCGTTGTGGATCGCGTTGACCAGCCGTTCGTACGCCGCGTGCAGCAGCGCCATCCCGGGAGCCTCGTAGATTCCGCGGCTCTTGGCCTCGATCACCCGGTTCTCGATCTGGTCGGACATGCCCAGGCCGTGCCGGCCGCCGATCGCGTTCGCCTCCAGCACCAGGTCGACCGCGGAGCCGAACTCCTTGCCGTTGATCGTCACCGGCCGGCCCTGCTCGAACCCGATCGTGACGTCCTCCGGCAGGATCTCGACCGTCGGGTCCCAGTGCTTCACGCCCATGATCGGGTCGACGGTCTCGATGCCGGTGTCGAGGTGCTCGAGTGTCTTCGCCTCGTGGGTGGCGCCCCAGATGTTCGCGTCCGTGGAGTACGCCTTCTCGGTGCTGTCCCGGTACGGCAGGCCGTGCGCGGCCAGCCACTCCGACATCTCCTTGCGGCCGCCGAGTTCGGAGACGAAGTCGGCGTCCAGCCACGGCTTGTAGATCCGCAGGTGCGGGTTCGCCAGCAGGCCGTAGCGGTAGAACCGCTCGATGTCGTTGCCCTTGAAGGTCGACCCGTCGCCCCAGATCTGGACGTCGTCGTCGAGCATCGCCCGGACCAGCAGCGTGCCGGTCACCGCCCGCCCGATCGGGGTGGTGTTGAAGTACGTCCGCCCGCCGGACCGGATGTGGAACGCGCCGCAGGCGAGCGCCGCCAGGCCCTCCTCGACCAGCGCCGCCCGGCAGTCCACCAGTCGGGTGATCTCGGCGCCGTACGCCGTCGCGCGACCGGGGACGGAGGCGATGTCGGGCTCGTCGTACTGACCGAGATCGGCGGTGTAGGTGCAGGGGACGGCGCCCTTGTCCCGCATCCACGCGACCGCGACCGACGTGTCGAGACCACCGGAGAAGGCGATGCCGACCCGTTCACCAACAGGCAGAGACGTAAGTACCTTGGACACAGGAAAAGTATGCACTCCCCTGAATGATTATGCAAACCCGCCACCCGCTGGCCGTACGCGGAGATCTGGCCAGCACCCGCTCACAGGGCGAGCGGTGTCTGACTTCGACCCAGCCGCCGTGCAACGGCGGCTTCACCTCCGCCGACCGCGCCGGAGGGTTTCACTCGGCCCCGCCGGGTCCGCGCGGACGGCCGCACCTCCCGCCCGTCATGCGCCCGGACGGCGCGCCTCCGTCCGCACGTCCGCGGTGCGCCTGGACTGGGGCGCCTCCGTCCGCACGTCCGCCATGAGGCCGGGGGGCGCGCCCGCCGGCCATCGCCAGGCGGGCGCAACCTCCGCCCGCCGGGGGTGGGCGGCTGCCCCCTTGCCAGGGCGCTCGGTGGTTGGGTCCCAGCCCACCTGCCGAGGTGTGTGATTTGTGTGACCAGCGTGGCTGGTGGGGGAGGTGGGGTCTGGGTTGAGAGGATGGGGTTTGCTGAGTTGAGGGGAGTGGGGCGCGATGATGGGGCGGTCGCATGCGTTGACGGGGTGGTGTGCGGGGTTGGTGGTGGCGCCGGTGGTCGGGCTGACGACGGTGGCGGAGGTGGTTCCGTTCGCGGCCGCGACGGCCGGCTACGCGCTCGTGCCTGACCTTGATCACCCCGGCGCCCGTGCGTCCCGGCTGGTCGGTCCGCTGACCCGCATCGTCTCCGTAGCGGTCCGCGCCTTCTCCGGGGTCCTCTACAACCTCACCAAGGGCCCACGCGACGAGGACAGCACCGGCAAGCACCGCCACGCGACGCACACGCTGGTCGCCGCGATCCTGCTCGGCATGCTCGCCGCCAGCGCGGGTGATCGAGGCAAGTGGGCGGTCCTCGCGGTGGCCGTGACCGGTCTGGTTCTGGCGGCCGACGTACTGGGTGACTGGTTGATCGTCCTCGTGCTCGGCGCCACCGCCTGGTCCGTCTCCGGTACGGCGTTACCGGGAACGACGGCCGCCGACGCCGTACAAGCAGGCCTGACCGGCATCGGCGGCTGGATCGGGGTGGCTGTCGCGCTCGGCATGTTCGTTCACTGCCTCGGCGACAGCCTCACCCGCTCCGGCTGTCCATGGTTGTGGCCGCTACCGATCCGCGGTGAGACCTGGTACGAGATCCGCCTGCCGCGGCTGCTGCGTTTCCGCACCAACGGCTGGTTCGAGCGGCTCGTCATCGTCCCGCTCCTGCTCGCAGCCGCCGTACTCCTGCTCCCCGGGGCCCTGCAGATGGTCGAGCGGCTGTTCGCCGCCACTTCGATCTGGACGGCGGGTCAGTAGTCCTGCACTCGGCCGGTGAGGTACGACGGGACGCCGCGAGCCTCGAGTGACGCCGCGAAGCGCTGCTGGTTGCGGACACCCGGCCAGACCTCGTACGCGAAGAGCGGCAGCGCGAGCACGGCACCGACCAACACCACCCAGAAGCTTTCAACCACGAACGCGAGGGGGATCGAGATCATGAACACGGCCTCGCAGACCGCGAAGCGCAGGAATGTCGACGTGGTGAACCGTCTCCACGACTCCGCCTCGACTTCACCGGCGGACCGGCCGCTGTACTCGAGCGGGGGCGTGCGGAAGCCGATCAGCTCGCAGAACCCGTACGCCACTGCGGCGGCCACCAGCACGATCGACGGCGCCCACAACGGCGGGAACTCGCCGATCCCGTCGGCCGCGAGGACGAACCACAGGGCGAAGGTCAGCAACGGGATCGCGCCGCCCATGGCGGCGCAGGTGACGGTCAGGGAGCGCTGGGCGGGAGAGGCAGTCGGCACGCGCCCGAGCGTAGCGGCCGGCGGACTCATGCACACTCCGCGATATGTCGATCACAGAAAGTATCCACAGAATTTTTTCCGGACTTTTTTGGCCGGAGCTGTAACGCCTACCGGGGCCGGCCCGATAGGACGAGTGAGCCTGGTGGCTGCCCGGACCCCCGAGCGGACAGCCACCAGGCCTACTCATTTCTCCGAGGCTTCGGAGCGGTAACCTGAGCCCCATGTCTCCAGCACCAGCCTCTGCCTCGACGGCGCCGCCCTTCGGCCGCCTGACGACGGCGATGATCACCCCGTTCCGGCCCGACGGCTCGCTGGATCTCGACGCTGCGCAGAAGGTGGCGAAGTACCTCGTCGACCGCGGCAACGACGCGCTGATCGTGAACGGGACGACCGGTGAGGCGCCGACGACCTCCGACCGGGAGAAGGTCCAGGTGGTCGAGGCCGTGCTGGAGGCGGTCGGCGACCGGGCCAAGGTGGTCGCCGGGGTCGGCACCAACGACACCGCGCACACGATCGAGTGCGCGAAGCAGGCCGAGGCCGCCGGTGCGCACGGGCTGCTGGTCGTCACGCCGTACTACAACAAGCCTCCGCAGGACGGGCTGCGCGCGCACTTCACCGCGGTCGCCGACGCCACCGGCCTGCCGAACATGGTGTACGACATCCCCGGCCGGGCCGGGGTGGAGATCAGGACCGAGACCCTGATCGCGCTCGCCGAGCACCCGCGGATCGTCGCGGTGAAGGACGCCAAGGGCGACGTCGCCGGAGCCACCAAGGTGCTGGCGAACACCGATCTGGTCTACTACTGCGGTGCCGACGAGCTGAACCTCGCCTGGCTCGCGATCGGCGCGGCCGGAATCGCCAGCGTCGTCGCGCACGTCGCCAGCGAGCAGTACCGGCAGCTGATCGACGCCGTGGTGGCCGGTGACCTCGCCACCGCACGACAGATCGACCGACGGATGGTGCCCGCCGTCGAGGCGATCATGACCAGGACCCAGGGCGCCATCATGGTGAAGGCCGCACTCAAGCTGGCCGGCGTCATCGAGCACGCGACACTCCGGTCGCCGTTGGTTGAGGCGACCGCCGAGCAAGTGGACTGGCTCACCACCGACCTCAAGACGGCAGGACTGATTGCATGAGCCATCCCCATCCAGATCTCGACGCGCCCGGGCCGCTCGCGCCGGGCGCTTTGCGGGTCATCCCGCTCGGCGGCCTCGGCGAGGTCGGCCGCAATATGACGGTGTTCGAGTACGACGGGAAGCTGCTGATCGTCGACTGCGGCGTACTGTTCCCGGACGAGAACCAGCCCGGTGTGGACCTGATCCTGCCGGACTTCCAGCCCATCCGGCACCGGCTCGACGACGTCGTGGCGGTCGTGCTGACCCACGGCCACGAGGACCACATCGGCGGCCTGCCCTACCTGCTGCGCGAGCGGGGTGACATCCCGGTCATCGGGTCGCAGCTCACGCTCGCGCTGCTCGAGGGCAAGCTGAAGGAGCACCGGCACCGCAACGTGCCGCAGCAGACCGTGGTCGAGGGCGAGAAGCTGCAGATCGGCCCGTTCGTCTGCGAGTTCATCGCGGTCAACCACTCGATCCCGGACGCGCTCGCGGTGGCGATCCGGACCCCGGCCGGCCTGGTGCTGCACACCGGCGACTTCAAGATGGACCAGTTGCCGCTGGACAACCGGATCACCGACCTGCGCGCGTTCGCCCGGCTCGGCGAGGAGGGCGTGGACCTGTTCTGCGTCGACTCCACGAACTCCGAGGTGCCCGGCTTCACCACCCACGAGCGCGACATCGCGCCGGTGCTGGACGGGGTGTTCACCAAGGCGAAGAACCAGCGCATCATCGTCGCCTGCTTCGCCTCCCACGTGCACCGGGTCCAGCAGGTGATGGACGCGGCCGTGAAGCACCGCCGCAAGGTCGCGTACGTCGGCCGGTCGATGGTCCGCAACATGGGTGTGGCCCGTGACCTCGGGTTCCTGAACGTGCCCGGCGACACGTTGATCGACATGCGCGAACTGGACAACTATCCGCCGGAGCAGGTGGTGCTGGTCTCCACCGGGTCGCAGGGAGAGCCGATGTCGGCACTGTCCCGGATCGCCGCGAACGATCACCACGTCGTCCAGATCCAGCCGGGCGACACCGTCGTCCTCGCGTCGTCGCTGATCCCGGGCAACGAGAACTCCGTGTACCGGGTGATCAACGGGCTGACCCGGCACGGCGCGAACGTGATCCACAAGGGCAACGCGCTGGTGCACGTCTCCGGTCACGCCAGCGCCGGCGAACTGCTGTACTGCTACAACATCGTCAAGCCGCGCAACGTGATGCCGGTGCACGGCGAGATCCGGCACCTGTACGCGAACGCGGACCTGGCCATCCAGACCGGCGTACCGGCACAGAATGTGGTTGTGGTCGAGGACGGTGTGGTGGTCGACCTGATCGACCGGAAGGCGGTCGTGGCCGGCAAGGTCGACTGCGGTTACGTCTTCGTCGACGGGTCGACGGTCGGCGACATCACCGAGACCTCGCTGAAGGATCGCAGGATCCTGGGTGACGAGGGTTTCATCTCGGTGATCGCCGTGATGGACTCTGTCACCGGCAAACTGACGGCCGGGCCGGAGATCCAGGCGCGCGGGTTCGCCGAGGACGACAGCGTCTTCGACGACCTGAAGCCGCGGATCGAGGCGGAGATCGAGAAGGCGATCGGCGGCGGCGTCGACGACATGTACCAGCTGCAGCAGGTGATCCGCCGGGTGGTCGGCAAGTGGGTCAGCGACACCCACCGCCGCCGCCCGATGATCATCCCGGTGGTCGTCGAAAGCTGAGAGAGAAGGTGGGTCGGGCATGAGTACGACGGTGAACGGTGCCGGCCAGCGCCGGCCCACCATGAAAGAGGTCGCGGCCCGGGCCGGCGTGGCGCTGAAGACCGTCTCCCGGGTGGTGAACGAGGAGCCGAACGTCAGCCCGGAGTTGACCGCCAAGGTCCAGGCCGCGATCAAGGAGCTCAACTACACCCCGAACGAGAGCGCCCGGATGCTGCGCCGGGGCAAAACCGGGACGATCGCGGTGGTCATCCGCGACATCGGCGACCCGTTCTTCGCCTCGCTCGGCCGGGCCGTCGAGCTGTGGGCCCGGTCGTCCGGTTCGGTGGTGATGATCGGCCTGACCGACGAGGACCCGGACCGGGAGCGGGACGTCTGCCTGGAGTTCGTCGCCCGCCGGCCGGACGCGCTGATCATGGCGCCGATCGGCGAGACCCAGGAGTACCTGGCGCCGCACGTCGACGCGGGCATGGCCGTGGTCACCATCGACCGGCCGGCGCACGGGATCGAGGCGGACGCCGTGCTGGCCGACAACGCGGGCGGTATCGACCAGGCGATCGACCATCTGGTCCGCCAGGGCCACCGGCGGATCGCGTACCTGGGTGACGACGAGCGGATCTTCACCGCCCGCGAGCGCGTGGTCGCCTACCGGGCCGCGATGGCCCGGCACGGAATCGAGGTGGACGAGGACCTGGTTCACCTCTCCGAGCCGACCACCGAGGGCATCGGCATCACGCTGTCCGCCGTACTGGATCGTTCCGACCCGGCCACCGCGTTGCTGTCGGCCAACAACATGACGACGGCCGAGGTCCTGCGCGGACTCGCGGGCCGCCGGGACCGGGTCGCGCTGGTGTCCTTCGACGACCTCGCCCTCGGTGACCTGCTCAGTCCGGGCCTGACCGCGGTCGCCCAGTCGGCCGACGTGATGGCCCGTACGGCGATCCAGCTGATGACCGAGCGCCTTCCGGAGCCGCACCGGCCGGGCCGGACCGTGCGCGTCCCGGTGAAGCTGACCATCCGCGGCTCGGGCGAAATCCCGCCCGCCAGCTGAGGTTCACCCGCCGGTCACCGGCGGGGAGCACGCTGACGGCATGAACTTGAGCCGCCGCCAGCTCCTGGCCGCATCCACTGTCGCCGGCGCGTCCCTGGCCGTCCCGGGGATCGCCGCCGCGACGCCGAATCTTGTCCGCCGCGACCGGCCTGCGTTGCCGTCCGGGGTCATGTCCGGTGACGTGACCGCGAACTCTGCCGTCGTCTGGTCCCGCACCGACCGCCGCGCCCGCCTTGTCGTCGACCTGACCAGCCACGGCCGGTTCGACCGGGCGATCCGGCTGCGCGGCCCGGTCACCGGGCCCGACGACGACTTCACCGCCCAGCTCCCGCTGAAGGGCCTGCGCCCGGGCCAGCGCTACGACTACCGGATCTCGTTCGAGGACGCCGACGGCCGCCGCGGTGAGGCGCTCGAGGGTTCGTTCAGTACGCCGGGACGCAACCGCGGACTGTCCTTCGTGTGGACCGGTGACACCGCGGGGCAGGGGTACGGGATCAACCCCGAGTTCGGCGGCATGGCGGCGTACCGGGCCATGCACGACACCCGGCCGGACTTCTTCCTGCACTCCGGTGACAACATCTACGCCGACGGCCCGATCCAGGCCGAGGTGAAGGTTGCCGACGGCACCATCTGGAAGAACGTGGTGACCGAGGAGGTCTCGAAGGTCGCCGAGACGCTGGCCGAGTACCGCGGCCGGTACAAGTACAACCTGCTCGACGACAACGTCCGGGCGCTGTACGCCGACGTACCGATCATCAGCCAGTGGGACGACCACGAGACGGTCAACAACTGGTACCCGGGCGAGATCCTGGCCGACGACCGGTACACCGAGAAGCGGGTCGACGTGCTCGCGGCCCGGGCCCGCAAGGCGTTCCTGGAGTACCTGCCGATGCAGCACACGGCTGGGCGCAGCGACAGCCGGATCTACCGCAAGGTGAGCCACGGACCGCTGCTCGACATCTTCTGCCTCGACATGCGCACCTACCGCGACGTCAACCCGAAGCCGGGCGCCGCCGGTCCGGTCGCGATCCTCGGCGCTGAGCAGGCCGCCTGGCTGGTCCGTGAGGTGGCTGGTTCCAAGGCGACCTGGAAGGTGATCGCCAGCGACATGCCGATCGGCGTACTGGTCCCCGACGGCACCGAGATCGAGGCCGTGGCGAACGGCCTGGCCGGTGCTCCGGCTGGTCGAGAGCACGAGATCGCCTGGGTGCTGAGCCAGTTCAAGCGGCGCAAGGTCCGCAACACGATCTGGCTGACCGCGGACGTGCACTACTGCGCCGCCCACCACTACGACCCGGCGCGTGCGGCGTTCACCGACTTCGACCCGTTCTGGGAGATCGTCGCCGGGCCGATCAACGCCGGCACGTTCGGGCCGAACGCCCTCGACCCGACGTTCGGCCCGAAGGTCGAGTTCGTCAAGGCGGCCGACTTCCCGAACCAGCCGCCGAGTGGCGGCAACCAGTTCTTCGGCCACGTCGACATCGACCCGCGCACCGGCGTCTTCACCGCGTCGCTACGCAACCTCTACGGCACGGTCCTCTGGACCAAGGACATTCACCCGGCCCGCTGAGGCCCGTCGTACCCACCGCTGCCCCGGCGCCTGCGCGGGATGCCGCCCACCGGGGCCGGTGGGTACGACGTTCAGCTTCGAAGCCGCGCCTGATCAGCCGCGAGCCGCTCACTGAGAACCGCGGCTCCCGGTCCTTCGAGTTGCGGCAGTACGACGCGGCGCCCGGTCAGCAGCAGAAGCAGCGCCAGCACCGGGCCCTGGATCTCGGCTCCGTCGCCTATGGACCAGTCGGTGTCGGTGGCTACCAGGCGCAGGCCGTCGTACGGAAGCGGCTTGAACACCTTCGCCAGTCGTCCCCCGCGGTAGTCCCACACCCGGGAAGCCGCCGTCGCGGCCACCTCCGCCGACGCCGGAAGCGAGCGGCCGAGCGGAACCGCGATGTCCTGCCCGTGCACGACGATGTCGATCAGCGTCTCCAGCGGACTGAGTCCGACGTTGTGCCGGCGCGAACCGACCATGCCGCGGATCTCGGCGATGATCCGTTCGGTCGGGAGCCGCGCCCGGTCGCGGGCGGCTGCCTGGATCACGTGGTTGAGGCTGCCCGGATGACGGAGTGCCATACGAAGGCCGTCCGCGAGGGTCAGTTGCTGCAGCGTGAGATGCGCGGCGACATCGCGGACGGTCCAGCCCTCGCACAGCGACCGGCGATCCCAGTCGTCCGGGGCCAGCGTGGTGAGGAAGTCGGACGTCCGGAGCCGTTGCGCGTCGATGGCGGCCCAGAGCTCGTCGTCGGTCATGGCTGTGCCTTTCCTACGCCTGCAAGGTAGCGCACGTCCGGCGGCGTGGAGCGCGTGCGCTTGAGTTCGAAGAAGTCGCGGCATCCGGCCAGGAGGCGTACGCCGTCGAACAGCCGCAGCGCGTCGTCGCCGAGCGGAACGGCGTTCAGAACCGGACCGAAGAAGGCCACCCCATCCATGTGGACGACGGGAGTGCCGGCCTCAGGTCCGACCGGAAGAACTCCCTCGTCATGACTACGGCGCAGCGCCTCGTCGTACTCCGCTGTGTCGGCCGCGGCGGCCAGCATCTCCGGCAACCCCACTGTCAGCAGAGCTTCGAGTGCCGCCGTGCGGTACTCCGACCGGCCCGGATAACGCCAGTGGTCGAAGATGCGGTCGCCGAACGCGGTGTGCCAGCTCCGGAACGCTTCGGAGCCGTGGTGCAGGACGACAGCGGTCGCCACTCGGGCCGGCCCGGCCATCGCGGAGAGTCCGCGGCGGTAGTCGTCGTCCTGTTCGCCTCTTTCGTTCAGCATCAGCAGGCTCATCACGTGGTAGTGCAGCGCGAGGTCGCGTCGTGCGGCGACCTCGCGCAGCCAGCAGGCGACCAACCAGGTGTAGGGACAGACGGGGTCGACGTACAAGTCGACGCGCGGCGCGGTGCTGGCGCCGGTGGTCAACCGGCTGCGGGCGGCTTCGGTGCGCTCGCGGAAGCCGGCGGCGGGCCGGACGCCCATGCGGTGGGCGAGATAGTCGGTGGTGACGCGGTCCCACAGGTCGAGGTCGGCACCGCTCTGCTCGTCAGGTTGCATGTCGTCACCGTGCGCCCGCCGGCGTCGGCGGCGCATCGTGCGAATTGCTCACCGCTTACTCAGCACCGCGGCGGCGGGCCGCCCAGGCAGCCACCTGGGCCCTGTTCACGAAGCCGAGCTTGCCGAGGATGTGCTGGACGTGGTTCGAGGCCGTCCGTTCCGAGATGACCAGGGCGTTCGCGATCTCCCGGTTGCTCAGACCTTCGGCGACCAGCCGGGCGACCTCGCGCTCCCGGGGACTCAGCGGGTCCTCGGGTGTCGCCAGCCGCTGGAGCCGTTCGGCCCACGGGTCCATTCCCAGGGTGCGCGCGAGGCTCAGTGATTCCACGGCGACCACATGGGCCTGCGTCAGATCTCCCGACCGCTCATGGGTCTCGGCCAGCAGACAGGCGGACTCGACCGCAAAGCCGGGTGCTCCGATCGTGCGGCACAGGTCAGCGGCTTTCCGGAGGTCGGCGACGGCCGTGTCCCACTCGCCGAGCGAGGCCGCGCACAGACCGAGCACCAACTCGACCGGTCCGAGGAAGTTCGTCGCGCCTGCTCCGCCCACGACGTACCGGCCGCGGCGAGGTTCCAGCCGCTCCCGAACGTAGGCCACGTCGTCGGTGGCGGCGAGCGCGGCCGCGACGTGGGCCGCGATGGCGAGCAGCGGCAGCTCGCCGGCAGGCCATCCGGGCCAGGACTCGGGATGGCCGCAGCGTTGATACAGGGCGGCGGCCTCGTCCAGGCGGCCCGCGTCGGCGAGGACGAAGGCGCGGCCGAGGCGAGCCGCAAGGTCCCAGCGGACGTCGGTCCCGAACTCCCAGGCCGAGGGCGCCAGCAGGTCGGTGTGGCCGCGGTGATGACCCAGCACCATCCGGAAGGCCACCTCCGCGCCGTGCACCGCGGGATGGCCGATCCGCCGGAACCCGTCCAGCGCGTGGCCGAGCAGCGCCTCGGCCTCCTCGAACTCGGCGCGGGCCTGCGCGAGCGAGGCCCGGGTGACCAGGACGTGCCAGCGGCCCTGCGGTCCGCCGATCCGTCCGGCGCAGCTCGCGATGCGGCCGATCTCCGTGGCGATCGCTGCCAGGTCGCCGGCGTACCACAGCGAGTCGACCCGCCACAGACGGCCGCGGAGCTCGACGTCGGCGCGACCGGTCGACGTACCGAGCTGGATCATCCGCCCCGCCGCCGCGGCCAGCTCGTCGAGATCGTCCGGTCCGCTGGTGGCGAGTTGACGTGCGGTGAGGGCCTCGGCGAGGAGATCCGAGTCCCCGAGGGGCTCGGCCTGCTCGAGCGCGTCACTGCTCACCGCCAGCGCCTGGCGCCAGCGTCCGAGGTACACGGCGGCCTGCGTCTGCCGGGCCAGTAGCTGAACTCTCGCCCGGGCTGAGAGGTTGGACGAGGCCAGAGCCTCGGTGCACCACTGGTGGATGTCTCCGTCCCACGCCGACTGCCCCATCGGCTCCAGCGCGACTGCCGCCTCAGCCAGCAGATCGGCCGCTCCTGAGCTGCGGGCCGCCCCGACGACAGCTCGTACCGCGGCATGCGCGGCCGGCAGGTCACCGGCACGGACACACGCCTTCGCGAGGCGGAGCTGCAGCCTTCCCCGTTCGCTTGGGTCGGGTGTCGCCGCAACTGCCCCTGCCCAGTGCCGCGCCACCTCCGCTGGGTCAGAGGTCGGGTCCGCCTCCAGCGCCTCGGCGATCCGGTGGTGCAGTCCGGCGCGTTCGCTGAGAGACAACCGTGCCTCGACCTCGTGGCGGCCGGCATCGTCGGCGAACCAGGCCTCGCCGGACGCGGCAGCCACGATGAGCGCGCCTGTGCGGACCAAAGCGTCCACTGCGGCCAGGAACTCGTCGCCCGGAAGGTCCACGACCCGGTTGAGCACGTCGAGCCGCACCCGCCCGCCGGCCACCGCGGCGGCGCCGAGCATCCGGTCCGGGACAGGCCCCACCGGCCGCGTCTTGGTCACGCTCGCAGTGTGACCGCCCGAGCACGAGACCGCCAGACCCGCGGCATGGCCCGCGCAATGTGCGGGACCCCGGTTGCTCGTCGGCATTAGGTTGGTCCCCATGACCGCCTATCCCGAGAGCCGGCGCGACGATGTGGTCGAGACGTTGCACGGGCACGAGATCGCTGATCCCTATCGCTGGCTGGAAGACCCCGACTCGCCCGACACCCAGGACTGGGTCCGTCGGCAGAACGAGTTCACGGAGGCTGAGCTGTCCGGCTATCCGGAGCGGCCGTGGTTCCAGCGCACGATGTCCGCGATCCTGGCCCGCCCGCGGGCCGGCGTACCGGTGAAGAAGTCCGGCTGGTACCTCGTCGGTCGCAACGACGGCACCCAGGCACAGGACGTGGTGTACGTCGCCGAGTCGCTCGACGAACTGGTCTCCGCCGGCCGGGTGCTGATCGATCCCAACACGCTGTCCGCCGACGGCACCGACTCGCTCGGCTCGTTCACGGTCAGCCCGGACGCCAAGTACTTCGCGTACGGCATCAACGAGAGCGGCAGCGACTGGACGACCTTCCGGCTGCTCGACATCGCCACCGGCACCTCCGTGGACGACGTGGTGACCGAGGCCAAGTTCTGCGAGGCCACGTGGTTGCCCGACAGTTCGGCGTACCTCTACCTGCACTACCCGGCGAGCGGTCGCAGCGAGGGGACCGAGACCACGTCGCTGTCGGGCGGGCGGCTGATGCTGCACAAGGTCGGCACACCGCAGTCCGAGGACGAACTGGTGCTGAGCTTCCCGGAGAACGACCAGTTCTTCATCACGCCAGAGGTCTCCGAGGACGACCGCTACCTCGTCGTACACATCACCGAAGGCACGGACCCGGCCACCCGGTTGTGGGTCTTCCCGATCACCTCCGACGGGCTCGGCGAGCCGGTGAAGGTGGTCGACTACCTGGCCGACGAGATCGCGTTCGTGCGGATGTCCGGCGATCAGCTGGTACTCCGGACCGACCGCGACGCACCTCGTGGACGAGTGGTCCTCGCGTCGCTGGACGGTACGTTCACGGACCTGATCCCGGAAGGCGACAGCACCCTGCAGGCGGTCCGTGGTACGGCGAGCGGTCTGGCCACGGTGACCCTGGTCGACGCTCAGCCCGTGCTGACGCTCTATGAACTCGACGGCTCCGGTGCACGCGTCGTGGACGCGCCGGGCGGGGGAGTGGTGGGTCTCAACGCGTCGCCGGAGTACGACGAGCTCTTCGTCGGCCTGTCGACTCCCACCGACCCGACCCTGTCGTACGTCGTCTCCGCCTCGACCGGCGCCGTACGCGCGCTGCCCGAACTGGTCCGCGGATCCGGCGGGTTCACCTCGCCCACGATTACGGTCGAGCGGCGGCGCGAACCCGGTCGCGAGGTGCCGTACTTCGTCATCAGCCGCGCCGACCTGGACTTCTCCTCACCACGGCCGACCATGCTCTACGGGTACGGCGGCTTCCGCATCCCCATCCTGGCCGAGTACAGGCCGGGCTGGCCGGCGTGGCTGGCCGCAGGGGGAGTGCTGGTGATCGCGAACCTGCGCGGCGGTGGTGAGTACGGCAGCGAGTGGCACGACGCCGGACGGCTGAAGAACAAGCAGAACGTCTTCGACGACTTCATCGCCGTGGCCGAGCACCTCCGTGACACCGGTATCACCACTCCGGAGCAGCTAGCCATTCATGGCCGCAGCAACGGCGGACTGCTCGTCGGAGCGGTGATGACTCAGCGCCCGGACCTCTTCGCTGTCGCGCTGCCGGGTGTCGGCGTCATGGACATGCTGCGGTTCCACCTGTTCACGGTGGGGGCCGCGTGGGCGTCCGACTTCGGGCATCCGGACGATCCGGAACAGTTCGAGAACCTGCTGGCGTACTCGCCGTTGCACCGGCTGCGCGACGGGACGGCGTACCCGGCGACTCTCGTGGTCACCGGTGACCACGACGACCGGGTGGTGCCGCTGCACAGTCACAAGTTCATCGCCGCTTTGCAGCACGCCCAGTCCTCCGCCGAACCGGTCTTGACTCGGATCGAGGTCAACACCGGTCACGGCTTCGGGAAACCCGCCGCGATGATCGCGTCGGAGTGGGCGGACCTACTGGCGTTCGCTGCTCACCACGTAGGCCTTGTTCCTCCTGAGCAGTAGGAGGGGCTGCCCTGACTGTGTACCGCTACCAGATGCGGGGTGCCTGGAGGTCGCGAGGATCTTCGGCGGGCTGACAGCCGTGCGCCGACTCCTCGTACTCCAACCGCGGTCCGCTGGTGGCCAGCGTCCGTACGGCGTTGACGAGGCGGTCGACGTGCTCACGCGTCGTACCCAGGCCGAGGCTCGCCCGGACGGCCGTGCCGTGCTCGGGGGAGCCGGCCAGCAGGTGACCGACGAGCGGATGCGCACAGAACTTGCCGTCACGGACACCGATCCCGTACTCGGCGCTGAGCGCTGCGGACACCAGCGTCGAGGCCAGCCCGGCGACGGTGAAACACACCGTGCCGACGCGGTCCGCGTCCTGGCCGAAGATCGAGTACGTCGTGACGCCCGGGATTTGGGCCAGTCCGGTCCGGAGCCGGGCGAGCAGGCTGCGCTCGTGCTGCTCGATGGCGTCCCGGTGCTTGCTGATCGCGGCGCAGGCCGAGGCGAGGGCGATCGCGCCGATGACGTTGGGGGAGCCGCCCTCGTGCCGGGCCGGGCCGGTCGCCCAGACCACGAGGTCTCCGGTGACCGCGGTGGTCGCGCCACCGCCGTACAGGTAGGGCTCGGCCGCGTCGAGCCAGTCGGCGCGGCCGATCAGGGCGCCGGCGCCGTACGGGGCGTACAGCTTGTGGCCCGACAGCGCGACCCAGTCGACGTCGAGCTCGGCGATGTCGACCGGCCGGTGCGGCGCGAGCTGGGCGGCGTCGAGGCAGACGCGGGCACCGTGTGCCTTGGCGACCGCCGCGATCTCGGCGATCGGGAAGATCTCGCCGGTGACGTTGGAGGCGCCGGTCACGACAACGAGCCGCGGTCCCTCGGGGGCTTGACGCAGCGCGTCGGCGACGTTGGTCACGGCTTCACTCTGGCTCGTCGGCGCGGCCAGGCGGACAGTCCGCTCCGCCGGCCAGGGCAGGAGCGCGGCGTGGTGCTCGGACTCGAACACGATCACGGTCGCGTCCGCGGGGACGGCGTGGGCGAGCAGGTTGAGCGCGTCGGTCGTCTGCCGGGTGAAGATCACCTGGTCGTCGTCGCGGGCGCCGACGAAGGCGTGCACCTCGGCGCGCGCCCGCTCGTACCACTGGGTGGTGATGCGGGAGGCGTACCCGTTGCCACGGTGCACCGACGCGTACGACGGCAGCGCCGCCTCCACGCTGGCACGGACCGACTCCAGGCACGGCGCGGTCGCACCGTGGTCGAAGTTGGCGTAGTCGGTGACCCGGCCGTCGGCCAGCGGGACCAGCAGGTCCGACCCGACCGTGGCGGGGATGCTGCCGGTGGAGAGCCGCGCGATGGCCGGCCGCGGCGCCGTCGTACTGGCAGGCTCGAGGATGGAGAGAATCGACATGCTGCTGCTCCCAGGAAGTCCGCACTTGCCGAACGGGGTATCCGCACGGCCTGGTCTTCACCCGGGGCACCCCACCGCGGAGGAGGGTTGCCGGCCAGCGAGCCGGGGCTTGACGCTGGCGCTCATGACCTGCCGAAGACGGTAACGAACGGGCTACGGCAGACGCCAGTGGCTATCTCATGTGGTGAGATAGTCGAACACATCGTGGGACGAGAGAGGAACGCATGACCTGGAGAGCACCTGCCGTCGAACGACCGGACGGCTCGCTGACCGCCCCCGAACGCGAACTGCTCCAGGGGTATCTGGACTTCTACCGCACCACACTGCTGTACAAGTGCGCGGGGTTGACCGCTGCGGAGTTGGCCGAGCGTCCGTCGCCGCCGTCGAACCTGTCGCTGCTCGGACTGATCCGGCACCTGACCAAGGTCGAGCGGATCTGGTTCCGGATCCACTTCGCGAGCGGCGAGCCCGCCGAGCCCGTCTTTCCCGCGGAACTGGGCAAGGATGCCGACTTCGAGCTGATCGACCCGGACGAGGCGCAGGCGGCGTACGAAGGCCTGATCGCGGAGTGGAAGCTGTCCGACGAGGCTGCGGCCGGGCGCTCGCTGGACGAGCGCTTCACCTTCAAGGGCACCGAGTCGACGCTCCGGATGATCTACATCCACCTGATCGGCGAATACGCCCGCCACTGCGGCCATGCCGACCTCCTGCGCGAACAACTGGACGGCACCACCGGCGCCTGATCGTTGCCCTGGGCGACCTTCTGCGCTCGTAGGCTGCGGGCCGTGCCATTCACCCTTGCCCACCCCGCCGCCGTCCTGCCACTGATCCGGCAACCCTTGATCGCATCGGCGCTGGTGGCAGGAGCGGTGGCACCCGATTTCCTGTACATCGACCCGCTCTACCGCTTCGCCACCCAGGAGATCCACGGGAACCTGACTTTGACGCTGACGCACGAATTCTCGTCAGCCTTGTGGCTCGACCCCGTGATCGCGCTGCTCCTGCTCGTGGTCTTCCACCTGCTCCTCAGGCGTCCTCTCGCGGCCCTCGCACCACCAGCTGTTGCTTTGCGCCTCCCACCACCGCCGTCCGTGTCACCGGTGATGCTCTTCTGGACCCTGGTTTCCGTCGTCCTCGGCGCCCTCACCCACGTGCTCTGGGATTCCTTCACGCACGGCGACGGCTACTTCGTCGGCCGCTTCCCCGACTTCTTCCGCGCCGAGGTGACCGCCGCGTGGGAGGTCAACCGCGTCCTCCGGTACGTCAGCACCGTCGGCGGCTGCCTGGTCCTCGCTGCCTGGCTCTACCGCTGGTTCCGTCGAGCCGATGTCCATCCGGTGACCCCGGCGGACCTCGTCCCGTCCTGGGCGCGGTACGTCGTACTGGCCGGAATCCTCGTGCTGAGCGCCGCCGGCGCCGCCGTGCAGTTGGGTGGAGCCGACGCCGACCTCGCGGGGGAGGCCGCCGTACGACTGGTGCTGACAGGTCTCGTTCTCGGCGGTCTGGCGGCGCTGGGGTGGTACGTCGTGCTCTGGCACCTCGTCCGGCTCCGCAGGTGGGTGGCCGCGCCGTGACGCTACGGATGGGGCAGCGTGATCGGCGTGTGACACGTGTGACTCGAGAGGTAATCGGGGTAGCCTGCTGAACATGGCGACCCGCACGTCTTCCCCGGCGCGGGCGCAGAAGTCGGCAGCCAACCGGCCGGGTACGGCGCGGTCGGCTGCTGGTGGACGCTCCCGTCCGTCAGGCGCCCAGAAGCGTGGGCAGAGCGCGAAGCGCGGTGGATCCACCGCCGCGCGGACCGGCACACCCAAATCCGGCGGACCGGGTCCGTTCGCGGCCGCCATGCTCGCGCTCGGTCGCGGCATCGTGAAGCTGTGGATCGGGATCGCACACCTGCTCGGCGGCATGGTCCGCGGCATCGGCAACGGTGCCCGCGACCTCGACCCCGAGCACCGCCGCGACGGGGCCGGCCTGTTCCTAATCGGCCTGGCGGTCGTGGTGGCCGCCGCCATCTGGTGGGACCTGCCCGGAGCCGTCGGCCACGTCACGCGGGTCGTCGTCGGCGGCAGCGTCGGCATGCTCGGCTGGGCCGTCCCGCTGATGCTCCTGTTCATCGCGCTGCGCACGATGCGCAACCCGGACCGGAACGGCCCGGCCGGACGCCAGGTGATCGGCTGGACCACGTTCTCCCTCGGTGTGCTCGGCCTGATCCACATCGCCAACGGCCTGCCGCGGCCGGGCAACCCTGCCGACGCCCCGATCCAGGAGGCCGGCGGCGCGATCGGGTACTTCATCTCGACCTTCCTGTCCGACCTGCTGACCCAGTACGTCGCCGCGCCCCTGCTGGTGCTGCTGTCGATGTTCGGCGCCCTGGTCATCACGGGTACGCCGGTCTACGCGATCCCGCTCCGGGTCCGCGCGGCTTTCGACGTACTGATGGGACGTACGGCGCTGCCGGAGGACGCACCGTCCGTCGCGGCCGCGCCGACCGACGACACCGTGCGGCTGACCCGCAAGGAGCGTCGCGCCAAGGCGGCAGCGCTGGACGACGACGGCGAGCCCACGGTCAAGCCGTACGACTCGCCGGTGCTCGAGGGTCGCGAGCTCGGCAAGCGCGGCCGCAAGTCCAAGGCCGCGCCGGTTGCCGACGAGGACGCCTTCGACGTCGACGCCGCGGCCGCCGCCGCGGTGCCGTCGCCCTCGCCGATCGTTGCCCCGAGCAAGTCCTCCGACTCCCCGCCGGAGCCGCCGCCGCACACGCCGCTGCCGCAGCGGGTGGAGCAGCTCAGCCTGTCCGGCGACATCACGTACACGCTGCCCGACGGACAGATGCTCAAGCCCGGTTCGGTCCACAAGGCCCGGACCAAGGCGTCCGACCAGGTCGTCGACCGGCTGACCGAGGTGTTCGAGCAGTTCGGCATCGACGCCCAGGTCACCGGCTACACCCGGGGCCCGACAGTCACCCGGTACGAGGTGGAGCTCGGCTCGGCGGTGAAGGTCGAGAAGGTCACCGCACTGTCGAAGAACATCGCCTACGCGGTCGCCTCGGCCGACGTCCGGATCCTGTCGCCGATCCCGGGCAAGTCCGCGATCGGGATCGAGATCCCGAACACCGACAAGGAGATCGTCAGCCTCGGCGACGTGATCCGGTCCGCGACGGCTCGCAACGACCACCACCCGATGGTGGCCGGGCTCGGCAAGGACGTCGAGGGCGGCTTCGTCGTCGCGAACATGGCGAAGATGCCGCACCTGCTGGTCGCGGGCGCCACCGGTTCGGGTAAGTCGTCGTTCGTCAACTCCCTCATCACCTCGATCCTGATGCGGGCCACCCCGGACGAGGTGCGGATGATCCTCGTCGACCCCAAGCGGGTCGAGCTGAACAACTACGAGGGCATCCCGCACCTGATCACCCCGATCATCACCAACGCCAAGAAGGCCGCCGAGGCACTGCAGTGGGTCGTCCGCGAGATGGACATGCGGTACGACGACCTGGCCGCGTTCGGGTTCCGGCACGTCGACGACTTCAACAAGGCGGTCCGGGCCGGCAAGGTGAAGCCGCCACCAGGCAGCGAACGGGTGCTGTCGCCGTACCCGTATCTGCTGGTCATCGTCGACGAGCTGGCCGACCTGATGATGGTGGCGCCGCGCGATGTCGAGGACTCGATCGTCCGGATCACCCAGCTGGCGCGTGCGGCCGGTATCCACCTGGTGCTGGCGACCCAGCGGCCGTCGGTGGACGTGGTCACCGGTCTGATCAAGGCGAACGTGCCGTCACGGCTGGCGTTCGCGACCTCGTCGCTGGCCGACAGCCGGGTCATCCTGGACCAGCCGGGCGCGGAGAAGCTGGTCGGCCAGGGTGACGGTCTGTTCCTGCCGATGGGCGCGAGCAAGCCGATGCGTATCCAGGGCGCGTGGGTCACCGAGTCCGAGATCCGCTCCGTCGTCGAGCACTGCAAGGCGCAGCTCGAGCCGACGTACCGCGAGGACGTCACCGCTCCCGCCGGTCCGAGCAAGGAACTCGACGACGAGATCGGTGACGACCTCGACCTCGTCGTCCAGGCGGCCGAACTGATCGTTTCCACGCAGTTCGGCTCCACGTCGATGCTGCAGCGCAAACTGCGCGTCGGCTTCGCCAAGGCCGGCCGGCTGATGGACATCCTGGAAAGCCGCGGCGTTGTCGGCCCGAGCGAAGGTTCCAAGGCCCGCGACGTCCTCGTCAAGCCCGATGACCTAGAGGACTTCATCACCACCCTCAGAGGAGAGTGACGTGCCTCCCCGCACCCCGCTCACCCCAGCCCGACCGGACCCAGGCACCAGCACCTCGCCCCCAGCCCAGCTCCGACCGCCCGCCACAACGCCGCACCCCGGCCCCACCCGCCGCGCCTTGACCCGACCCCCGGTCACCCCGCGATCCGGCCTCGGGTGGCGTGCCGTCGCCACCCGGCCTCCGGTCACCCCGCGCCTCGGCACCACGCGTGCCGAGGCACAGCCAGCGGTGCTTCGGCTCGGGGCCGCGCAACTTCAGGCCGCTGCACGGCGTCTAGTGGGGCAGGGGGTGTGACCATGAGTGCTGCCAGTGCCTTGCCCAGACAGGACCACCACGAACTCGACCCCGAGCCGGTCCCGTTCACCGTCCGCGCCTCCCAGAAGGTGCACGGTGGGCTCGCGCTCGGCGCCGCGCTGGTCGCGGTGGGCTTCGCCGCGTCGGCGTCCAGCAGTCCGACCGGCGTACTGCGCTGGATCGCAGCGGCGGCGTTCGCCGTACTAGCCGTCGTCTGCGCGCGAGCGCTGACGGTCGGCGACATGCTGGTGGCCGATCAGGTCGGCATCCGGCTGCGGATCCGCAACGAGTGGATCGGAACCCGTTGGGAAGACATCGACCAGGTGACGGTGCTGAAGCGCCGGCACCTCCTGGACGACGGCAGGATCGCCGTCCATCTGCACGATCCGGGCCCAGTCCTGAGCGCGCTGCCGAGTTCGACTCGCAAGACAACTGATGCGAACCGTCGGTTGACCGGCTCGTCACTCGCGGTACCGTTCGGATTGACGGCCCGGCCGTCGCACGGGGAAGTGGTGCAGGCGTTGCACATGCTGGCGGATGCCAGATGTCCGGTCAGGGAACAACTCTGACTCGTCCGTGACCCCGTCGAGCAAAGGCCGTTGACTTGGTGTCGACGGTCCGGCTGTCGGCGCAGTGTTGTCGACGGTCCGCCAAGAGTCGGGCGATGGAGAGGACGGTGGAGACGTGAGCATCGGCAGCGAGCTCACGGCGGCCCGCGAACGGGCTGACATGACGATCGAGCAGGTCAGCGCCGCCACCCGGATCAGAACCGGCCTGCTCGCCGCCATGGAGGCCGACGACTTCTCCCGCTGCGGTGGCAACTTCTACGCCCGCGGCCACATCCGGGCGATCGCCCGCGTGGTCAAGGCCGACCCGGCTCCACTCCTCGCCACTTTCGACGCCGAACACGCCGTCGACGACGACAGGTCCCGCCGCGAGGAACAGGCCGTGGTCAAGGGCCCGACCCTCCATCCGGCCCGCCCACGCTGGGCGGTCGTCGTCGGCGCGATCCTGGTCGGCCTGATGGGCTGGGGCATGGTTCGCCTGTTCACGGTGCCCAGCGACGTCGAGGCGAACGCCTCCAAGACAGCCGCCGCCACCCCGGTCGTCACCACCGTCACGCCCAAGGCGACCCCTCTGCCGACCGTCAAACCCACCAAGCGCACGCCGACCAAGCCCCCGGTCCCCACGAAGACCAAACTCACCCTCACCGCCAAGGGCGACGGCTCCTACGTCACAGTCCGGGACAAGAAGGGCAAGCGCCTCTTCCAAGGCCTCCTCGGCCCGGGCACCTCCCAAACCGTCACCACCACCGGCGACATCCGCGTCTCCGTCGGCGTCCCCGCCAACCTCTCAATCACCGTCAACGGCCACACCCACTCCATCAAGCTCTACCGCTTCATAGCCCACCCCAACGGCACCCTCACCAAACCCGAATAACAACCCCCGCCCCATCCCGCCCGTCGTCGCTCCGCGGTGCTCACCGTGCGCCTTCCCGACGGTGCTCGCCACGCGCCATCCCCGATGGTCCTTGCCATATGCCAGGCCGATGGTGCTCGCGGCTGCACGCCAGCAGGTTCCGGGCCCCAGGCGGCAAGGCGAGGGGAGTGTTGGGGGCAGGGGCTTGGGCAGTGTCTGCCACAGGCAACTTGAGCGTGCTGTGTGGGTGTGAGATGTGGCGGTGAGTTAGGCCTCGGCGTGGGCGGCGCGTCATACTCGGGGGGATGACTACGACACCCACCACCGTCGCCCTGGTCACGCTGGGCTGCGCCCGCAACGACGTCGACTCCGAGGAACTCGCCGGACGGCTCGAAGCCGGCGGATTCCGGCTGGTCGAGGATGCCGCCGAAGCGGACACCGTGGTGGTGAACACCTGTGGCTTCGTCGAGGCCGCCAAGAAGGACTCCGTAGACACCCTGCTCGCGGCCGCAGACTACAAGGACGCCGGCCGTACTCAGGCCGTCGTCGCAGTCGGCTGCCTCGCCGAGCGGTACGGCGAACAACTCGCCGAAGCCCTCCCCGAAACCGACGCGGTCCTCAGCTTCGACGACTACGCCGACATCTCGGACCGCCTTCGTTCGATCCTGTCCGGCACCAAGCACCAACCACACGTCCCGCGCGACCGCCGCAAGCTCCTCCCGCTGGCCCCCGCCGACCGCGCCACCGCAACCGGCATAACCATCCCCGGCCACGGCGACCACAGCCCCCAAGAACTCAAGGGCAGAACCACTCCCAGCCACGGCGACCACATCCCGCACGAACTCAAGGGCACAACCACCCCCGGCCAGGGCGACCACATCCCCCAGGAGCTCAAGGGCAGAACCACCCCGGGATCAATCACCCCACCATCCCCGGGTCCGTCCAGCGAGCTCAGTGGCCCGTCGGCGGCGAGGCGTGGAGGCGCAGCGGCATCGCCCGACTCCGGTGCCGGGCTCGAACTGAGGATCGAAGAGCCCGACCTCCCGTCAGCGCCCGCGAGCGGCCCAAGGGTGGTACGACGGCGGCTCGACGGCGGACCCATGGCGCCGTTGAAGCTAGCGTCCGGATGCGATCGGCGGTGCGCGTTCTGCGCGATCCCGATGTTCCGCGGCGCGTTCGTGTCCCGGCGACCCACCGAGGTGCTCGCCGAGGCGCATTGGCTCGCGGAGAACGGGGTACGCGAACTCTTCCTCGTCTCCGAGAACTCCACATCGTACGGCAAGGACCTCGGCGACCTGCGCCTGCTCGAGACGCTCGTCGGCGAAATCGCCGAGGTGCCCGGCATCACCCGGGTCCGCGTCTCGTACCTGCAGCCCGCGGAAATGCGACCGACCCTCATCACCGCGATGACGTCGACGCCCGGCGTGGTCCCGTACTTCGACCTCTCCTTCCAGCACGCCTCCGGTCCACTGCTGCGCCGCATGCGCCGCTTCGGCGACGCGGAGCGCTTCCTGGAACTCATCGCGCAGATTCGCCAGCTTGCGCCGACCGCCGGGATCCGCAGCAACGTGATCGTCGGCTTCCCGGGGGAGACCGGGGAAGACGTCGACATTCTCTGCGACTTCCTCTCCCGCGCCGGCCTCGACGCGATCGGCGTGTTCGGCTACTCGGACGAGGACGGCACCGAGGCCGAGACGTACGACGGCAAGCTGGACGAGGACACCATCGCCGCCCGGCTCGACCGTGTCACCCGCCTCGCCGAGGACCTCACCTCCGCCCGAGCCGAATCCCGTATCGGCGAACTCGTGGAGGTTCTCGTCGAATCGATCGACGCCGCCGACGAAGCCGGGAGTGTCGAGAGCCTGACGGCCGAGGGACGGGCGGCTCATCAGGGACCTGAGGTGGACGGGTCCACCACGCTGACCGGGCTTCCGGCGGGTGTGCGCGTCGGCGACCTGGTCTCGGCGAAGGTGGTCGGCAGCGACGGAGTGGACCTGATCGCCGAGTTCGCGGCGCTCGTGAGCCCCCGGGACGGCCGTCCGGCAGCTAACCTGACCGCGTGACCAACCCGCCGACGAACCCGGTGCCGCGTGCAGCCGCCGGTCCGCTCAGCGCGCCGAGCGCGTGGAACGTGGCCAACGCGCTCACGGTCCTGCGGCTGATCCTGGTCCCGTTGTTCGTCTGGTTGCTGTTGCGTGAGGGTGGCACTGGTGACGGCAACCGGTTGCTCGCCACCGCCGCATTCGTGGTTGCCATTGTCACCGACCGGTTCGACGGCGACATCGCGCGCCGGTGGAACCTGGTTACGAACTTCGGCAAAATCGCGGACCCGATCGCCGACAAGGCGCTCACCGGAGCCGCGTTCATCGGTCTGTCGCTCCTCGGCGAACTGCCGTGGTGGGTCACCGTGGTCGTGATGGTCCGCGAGTGGGGCGTGACGCTGCTGCGGTTCTGGGTGATCCGGCACGGCGTGATGCCGGCGAGTCGCGGCGGCAAGCTGAAAACCGTCCTGCAGGCCATCGCGCTGGGTCTCTACCTCCTGCCGTGGCAGTCGTTTGCGGTCCTGCACTGGACCGCGGTCGTGATCATGGGCGCCGCCGTGATCGTGACCATCGTCACCGGCCTCGACTACGTAGGCCGCGCTCTCCGCCTCCGAGCCGCCGCCAAACGCCCCCTCCCATGAGCCAATCCCAGTCCACCACCCACCACAGGTCAGGGCCATCCGCAGGAGGGGCTGACGGAGTTCCCGCCGGTGAGAGCCCGCTCGAGACGGTCCTGGCGCGGCTGGTCGGCTTGCTGAAGCGTCGGGGGGAGACGCTGGCCACGGCGGAGTCGCTGACGGGTGGACTGGTCGGCGCGGCGCTGACCGACGTACCGGGCGTGTCGGCCGTCTATCGTGGTGGAGTGGTCGTGTACGCCACTGACCTGAAGGCCAAGCTGGCCGGGGTGCCAGAGGACCTGCTTGCGGCTGTAGGCCCGGTCCACCCGGACACGGCCGCTGCACTCGCCACCGGCGTACGGGAACGGCTGGACGCGACCTACGGGCTCGCCACGACCGGGGTGGCCGGTCCGGACCCGCAAGCGGGCATTGAGGCGGGCACTGTGTACGTCGCAGCCGCTGGACCGGACACGGTGGAAGTGCGCAAGCTAGAGCTGAGTGGGGACCGGACAGCGATCCGCCAGGGGAGTGTGCGGGCCGTTCTGGAACTCGCCGCGGCTCTGGTGGCGGAAGAACTCGACTGACCGGCGTGTTGAGACCACCATGGGGACAGGTAAGGCAGACTGGCACGGCGCACCGAAGGTGGACATTGCGAGGAGTAGTGACCCAGCAACGGGTACCGTTGGTTCCTACGGTCGAGCTACCGTGCGAGTAGAGACGACCGGACAGGCGGAAGGGAGAAACCTCATGGTGCTGGTTCGTGGCCTGCTGGGCGACGTCCTGCGGCGCAAGCGGCTGCGCCAGGGGCGGACTCTCCGCGAGGTGTCCGCCGACGCCCGGGTGAGCCTGGGCTACCTGTCCGAGGTCGAGCGCGGTCAGAAGGAGGCCTCGAGCGAGCTGCTCGCGGCGATCTGCATGGCGCTGGACGTCCCGCTGTCGACGATCTTCGCCGAGGTCAGCGAAGACCTGGCCCGCGAAGAGGCCCTGGTCCTGGCGCACCCGACCATCGAGCCCGAGGTCGCGTCCGCCGCCTGACCGGTCGGCCTGGCCCGCCACCACGCGAGAGCCGGCTGAAATGCCCCTCGGCCAGTCGGCCAGAGGCGAGTCCGCTGAGCCAGGCTTCCCGCCAATCCCGTACGGCGATCCTTGCCCGGGCCATCGTCGAAGACGGCGCGAGCGCCGAACGCCAGAGCGGCCAGGATGTGATCGTCGCGCCGGACGGCCCCCGACGGGCGTCTGGCGGCTCATCGGTCGGCCTCACCGCGGGACGGGGCTTGCAGGGCGTCCCGGATCAGTTCGTTGCGGGTGGGCCAGATCAACTGCAGGGCGGGAATCGGGCCTTCGCCCGGTTGCCGGAACATCTGGTTGGCCGTGAACAGATGGGTCGCCGAGTCGGGGAAGCGCAGCAACTCCGCACGCTCCGGCGGCGGGAAGTACGCCGTGAGGTCGTCACCCTCGTCGAACACCTCACCGCTCTGCACCGCCCACACCAGCGGCTTGACGCCGAGGTAGACCCAGGCGGGGTCAGGGTCGAAGACGATGATCTCCGGGTGCCGGTGCAGGCTCAGGCCCAGCGTGTATCCGAAAGCGGGATTGCGTGCGCCGTCACCCTCGACGAACTGAATGGTCCAGCCGTAGGTCCGAATGTTCCGCTCCAGCCGTGTGATGTCTCAGGACATCGGCGACAGGTGAACCCACGATTTGTGGGTTCACCTGTTC
>NZ_BAAGPM010000021.1:0-13965 GCF_054784135.1 Kribbella swartbergensis | reverse complement strand
TGAGACACGTGTCGCCTATGTCCTGAGACATCTGTCGCCTATGTGTTGAACCACAACATTCCGCTCCAGCCGCTCCGAGTACTGCTCGTCGGTCAGACCACCGCACATGTCACACATGACCTCTCCTTTCACTCGAACAGATGTTCGATACATCGGAGAACATATCCGCGTTCCATCGCCTCGCAGCGCCTGTCCACAGGCCAGTTCCGGCTCCTAGCCGTCTTCGACCTGCTGCCGAGCAGGGAGCCGGTCGGCGACGTACTAGTGAGTGCCGACCGGTCAGCTCGCGCACGACGGGTGGTCCGGCTGAGGGTCCACCCGCTTACGACGGTGTGGCGAGGGCGTCGCTCGCATTGCCCGGGCGGTCGATCGAAGCGGATGTGTGCCGGGTTGCCCTGGGCGTGGAATGGCCTATGAGCCTGGTCGGGGCACGAGAGGGCTGTGCGGGCTGCGCGCGCCTGGATGCAGACTGACTCGCCCAGACGATCTACCACCGGCTGCGGTGCTCGGCGTCGAGCTGGTAGCTCGTGGAGCGCCTTCCGTAGCCGGTGGTCCAGGCAGCCGACACTGTGCGCGCAACCGTAGCTGGATGCAGGGCCTAGGGTCAGGGCTGGGCGGGGTGAGGGTGCTCGGGTTGGCAGGTGGGGCACCAGTAGGTGACTCGGGCTGTTGGGGGGTCACCGATGGGGGCGGTGAGGATGGGGGTGCCGCAGCGGCGACAGGGTTTGCCGGGGCGTTCGAACACCCAGGACCGCTGGCCGGGACGGTTGATCCCGGTGCTTACCTGGGTGCCGTTGCGGAGGTTCGCCTTCATCAGGCGGCGGCTCAGGTCGACCGCGG
Organism: Kribbella swartbergensis; assembly: GCF_054784135.1. Taxonomy (NCBI): domain Bacteria; kingdom Bacillati; phylum Actinomycetota; class Actinomycetes; order Propionibacteriales; family Kribbellaceae; genus Kribbella; species Kribbella swartbergensis. Next base: position 13,125 of record NZ_BAAGPM010000021.1, on the reverse strand, counting down.
CCGGTACGTCGACCGTCGAGACCGGGCGCCAGGGGTGCAGGCCGAGCAGGAAGCAGACCTCGTTGCGGTAGAAGTTGCCGATGCCGGCCAGGTTCCGTTGGTCCAGGAGCGCCTCGCTGATGGTCCGATCCGGCTGAGCCTCCACATTGGCGATCGCCTGGGCGCGATCGAACGACGGTGACAACAGATCAGGCCCAAGATGTCCGACGACCCTGTCCTCCTCGTCGGTCGGGATCAGTTCGAGCACGGGCAGCCGGTAGCCGACGGCTACCCACGACGCCGTCTCCAGCACCACCCGGATCTGATGAGCCGGCCCACCTCGCCAGCGCTCCCCAGGTCGGTACAGATGCCAGCTGCCCTCCATCCGCAGGTGGCTGTGCACTGTCACATCGCCAGACAGCCGCATCAGCAGATGCTTGCCACGCGCAATGACCTCCAGCACCGTCCGGCCGCGGAGGTCGGTCGTCGCCAAGGCAGGCACGCGGAAGTCGGTGCGGGCCAGCTCCTGCCCAGCCAGCGACTGGTTGAGCCGGTTGCACGCGCGCCAGACGGTGTCCCCCTCAGGCATTGGTCAGGCTCGCAATCGCAAGCCCCGCGGCGTCGCATGGAAACCCGCCTTTGCCAGGGCATCACCGAACGCCGTATGCCGCACCTGCTCACCGTCCGCCCGTTCGACACTGAGCTTGCCAAGTTGACCGTCCCTGATCGCCAAGGCCAACGCATCGACGGCAGGCTGCAGCAGGTCGGGATCTTCGGTAAAGCTGAGCACGGTCCGCCCGCCGCGTTCGACGTACACGATCAACTGCCCGTCGACCAGCACGACCAACGCTCCGGCTTTCCGCCCCGGCCGATGTCCACCGGCACTCTCGCGCTCAGGCCATGGCAACGCGGCGCCGTATGGGTTCGCCGGATCAGAAGCCGCAAGTACGACGGCTCGCGCGGCAGGCTCCTCGTCACGCCGCCCACGCCCTCCACCCGCGGAACCGGATATCTCAGCCATGGCCCGCAACCGATCGACCGCCCCGGGCAAAGCGAACTGCGCAGCCCCAAGACCGGCCACGAAGTACCCGCGCCGGCACCGCCCCGACTCTTCGAACGCGCTCAACACCTTGTACACGGCAGCGAACCCGCCCGGAGTCCGTTCGGTCATCACCGACCCGCGAGTGACGATGCCGTACCGATCCAGCAGCGTCTCCGCCGCCGCGTGAGCCCGACGGGTCGCATCCGGATTACGGGCCGGAAGCAACGACCACCGCCCACCAGCAGTCGGCGGTCCACTGCGCGCGGGCATCGCCGGTCGTCCCGGCCGGACCGGACGCCCCGGACGCGCGCGTGGCGTCGTACGACGGGCACGGTGGGCTCCGCGGCCACCGCCGACGAGTGACCGGACCGGCGTGAGCGTGTCGTTGGTCAAATGACCCGCCCAGACGAGATCCCACAACACACCGACCAGAGTCTCGTCATCGACCACTCCGTGGGCCGCACCGACGACGTCACTCAACTGCCGGAAGAAGAAGGCACCCCCGCCCGACAGCGCGTCGAGCACCGCCTGATGCGTCTCGCCGATCTCGAACTCAGGATCCGGATCCGGCAAGGTCAGATCGCAGTTGTCCGCGAGGTGCAACGAAACCCATCCGTCCGTCCCCGGCAGCGAACCCGACCCAGCCCACACGACCTCGCCGGTGGACGTCAACTCGTCCAGCATCGAAGGCTGGTACCCGGGCACGCGTGACGGCAGCACGATCGACTCCAGCGCCGACGCGGGCACCGCGCATCCGGCCAACTGCTCGACGGCACCGAGCAGTACGTCGTACCCGCGCCCTCGACTGCTCGTGATGCCCTGCCACGCGGGCAGGAAGCGCGCGAGGGCCGATGGATCGACAGGCTCGACTTCCTTGCGCAGCGCGGCCAGGGACCTGCGCCGCAACAACCGCAGAACTTCGCTGTCGCACCACTCCATCGCGATGCCACCGGGCAGGAACTCGCCCTCGACGACCCGACCGGCCGCGCTCAGCCGACGCAACGCATCAGTCACCACGGCAACGCCGATCCCGAGGTGTGTCGCGAGATCAATCGCCCGGAACGGTCCATGCGTCCGCGCATAACGGGACACCAGGTCCCCAAGCGGATCCGCGACCGGCTCCGCATGCGCCTCCGCGATCCCGGGCGGAAGGGGTACGCCGAGTGCGTCGCGAAGCCGAGCCACGTCCTCTACCACGGCCCAGCGGTGCTCGCCGGCGATCCGCACCCGCACGACCCGGCGCGCGGCAGCCAACGCGGTCAGCCAGGACTCGGCATCGGCGTCGTCCACGCACCGCTGCGACGCCTCGGACAGCGACAGCGGACCGACCATCCGCAGTACGTCGAACAACCCTTCGGCGTCCCGGGCGCGACGATCCTCCGCCAGCCGCTGCAGCTCGGCCTCGGTCCGCAGGACGACCTCGGCGTCGAGGAGCTCACGCAGCTCCGTCCGCCCGAGCAACTCGGCGAGCAAGGTCTGGTCGAGGGCGAGGGCAGCGGCGCGCTTCTCCGCCAGCGGCGTGTCGCCTTCGTACATGAACGCGCCCACATAACCGAACAGCAGGGACTTCGCGAACGGGGAAGCCTCCGGTGTCTCGACCTCCACCACGTTGATCCGTCGCTCGGTGATCCCGGTCAGCAGGTCCTTCAGCGCCGGCAGGTCATAAACGTCCTGCAGCACCTCGCGCAGCGTCTCGAGCACGATCGGGAACGAGCCGTACTTGCTCGCCACACTCAGCAGCTGCGCCGACCGCTGCCGTTGCTGCCACAACGGAGACCGCCGACCCGGATTCCGCCGGGGGAGGAGCAGCGCGCGCGCCGCACACTCCCGGAAACGTGCGGCGAACAGCGCCGATCCACCGACCTCCGCGGTCACGATGTCCTCGATCTCGGCCGCGTCGAACAGCACCAGCTCGGCACCCGGCGGCGCCTCGTCCGTCTCCGGCAGTCGCAGCACGATCCCGTCGTCACCCGACACCGACTGCGCATCCATCCCGTACCGCTCGCGCAGCCGGGCGGCGATCGCGAGGGCCCACGGTCCGTGCACCTGGCCGCCGTACGGCGAATGTACACACACCCGCCAGTCGCCGAGCTCGTCGCGGAACCGCTCGACTACAACGGTCACATCGTCCGGCACTCGGCTCGTCGCATCGCGTTGCTCGGCCAGATACGAGACGAGGTTGTTCGCCGCGTACTCGTCCAGTCCCGCAGCACGTGCCCGCTCGACTGCCTTGCCGGCCGGTAGCGACGCCATCTTCCGGACAAAGGCTCCGGTCGCCGCGCCCAGCTCGGCCGGACGCCCCACCGCGTCGCCCTTCCAGAACGGCAACCGTCCCGGCTGACCGGGCGCGGGGGAGACGAGCACGCGGTCGTGGGTGATGTCCTCGATCCGCCAACTCGACGCGCCGAGGGTGAAGACGTCGCCGACCCGCGACTCGTACACCATCTCCTCGTCGAGCTCACCGACGCGGTGGTTCGTCGACTCACCGACCAGGAAGACACCGAACAATCCACGGTCGGGGATCGTCCCGCCGCTGGTCACCGCGAGCCGTTGCGCACCAGGCCGACCGGAGATCTCACCGCTCACCCGGTCGAAGACGATCCGCGGACGCAACTCCGCGAACTCGTCCGACGGGTAGCGACCCGACAGCATGTCGAGCACTCCGTCGTACGCCGACCGTGGCAGCGTCGCGAACGGAGCACACCGCCGTACCAGAGCGAAGAGGTCGTCGGCGTCGATGGTGTCCAGGGCAACGATCGACACGATCTGCTGCGCCAGGACGTCGAGGGGATTGGCCAGGATGTGCAGGCTCTCGATCAGTCCGTCGCGCATCCGTTGCACGACGACCGCCGTGTCGATCAGGTCGCCGCGGAACTTCGGAAATAACACACCCCGCGACACCGCGCCGACCTGGTGACCGGCACGGCCGACGCGCTGCAGACCGCTCGCGACCGACGGCGGCGCCTCCACCTGGACGACCAGGTCGACCGCGCCCATGTCGATCCCCAGCTCGAGGCTGCTCGTCGCCACCACGCACGGCAGCCGGCCGGACTTCAGATCCGCCTCGATCAGCAGCCGTTGCTCCTTGCTGACCGAACCATGGTGGGCCCGCGCGATCAACGGCGGCGCGGCGAGCGACGCACCCGACTGAGCCATCAGCTGAGCTGGTGAACCCGCGTCTGCCAGCTCCAGCTCGGACCGCTCGGCGGCGATCTCGTTGAGCCGGGCTGTGAGCCGCTCGGCCAACCGGCGCGAGTTGGCGAAGACGATCGTGGACTTGTGCTGCGAGATGAGGTCGAAGACGTGCTCCTCGACGTGCGGCCAGATCGAAGCGTGCTGCGGCGGACCGGCGGCCGACCCCGAGGTCTCCAGCTCGGTGCTCGCCAGTTCGGCCATGTCCTCGACCGGCACGACGACGCTCAGGTCCCACTGTTTGGTGAACTTCGGTTGCACCACGGTCACCGGCCGCTCGCCACCGAGGAAGCGCGCGACCTCCTCGACCGGCCGGACCGTCGCCGACAGCCCGATCCGCTGCGCCGGCTTCGGCAACAGGGTGTCCAGTCGCTCGAGCGTGACCGCCAGATGCGCCCCGCGCTTCGTCCCCGCGACCGCGTGCACCTCGTCGACGATCACCGTCTCCACGCCGCGCAGCGACTCGCGGCCCTGTGAGGTCAGCAACAGAAACAAGGACTCGGGCGTCGTGATCAGTACGTCGGAGGGCCGGCTGGCGAATCGTCGCCGCTCACCGGCCGGCGTGTCACCCGACCGGACCGCGACCTCGACGTCGATCGGCGCCTCGCCGAGCCGCCGCGCGGTCTCGCGGATCCCGATCAGCGGCGCGCGCAGGTTGCGCTCCACGTCGACCGCGAGTGCCTTCAGCGGCGACACGTACAGCACCCGGCAGCGCAGTTTGGGGTCGTCCGGCGGCGGGGTCGTGGCCAGCCGGTCGAGTGCCCAGAGGAAGGCCGCCAGCGTCTTGCCCGAACCGGTCGGGGCGACCACCAGCGCATCCCGGCCCGCGGTGATGGCGTCCCACGCCTCGAGCTGGGCCGGGGTGGCCGACTCGAAGACGTCGCCGAACCACGCCCGGGTCGCGGGCGAGAACCGGCTCAACGCGCTGGTCTTCTTCACGTCGACCATCTTGCCGGGTCCCTCGGACAATTTTGGTTTTCCGCCCCTGACCAGGCGGTTTCCGTCCGGTTCGGGCGGTGTCCCCGCCGTCTGGAATGATCGTCCGCATGATGAACCGCGTACGTGCAGCGCTCGTCGTCGTGGCGTGCCTGGTCGCGCTGACCGGGTGCGTGAAACTCGACGCCGACCTCAAGGTGAACTCGAACGAGACCGTCTCCGGCACCATGCAGATCGGGGTCGACAAGCAGCTGTTGCAGTCCAGCGGCCAGTCGCTCGACAAGGTCCGCGAGCGGATCGAGGACGGCATCAAGCAGACCACCACCGACGGCGTCACCTGCACGCCGTCCGAGGACGATCGGTACGTCGGTTCCAACTGCACGTTCGAGGGTGTGCCGTTCTCGAAGATGGGCAGCTCGAGCGGGGAGGGCGTCGGCTTCCGCAAGGAGGGCGACAGGTTCAAGGTCACGGTGAAGGTCCCCAACCTGGGCAACGTGCCGTCCGGCAGCCAGCCCACGGTGAACTTCAAGATCACCATGCCCGGCAAGATCATCGAGCACGACGACGGTGCCAAGGTCGACGGGCGGACGGCGACATACGACAGCCTCGACAAGCTCGGCAACGTGTCACTGACCTCCGAGGCGGGCAGTAGCTTCCCGCTCTGGGCGATCATCCTCATCGTCGTGCTGGTGTTGCTGGCTGCCGCTGCTGTCGTCTTCTTCGTACTGCGTAGTCGCAAGGCCAAGGCCCAGCAGGGCTACGGGCCATATGGTCAGTACCCGGGCCAGCCGCAGCATGGCCAGTGGGGCGCGCAGTACGGCGGCCCGCAGGGGCAGTACCCGGGACAGCCTGGGTACGGCCAGCAGGGCTACGCGCAGTCCGGTCCCGGCGGCCCGTACGGCGGCCAGCCCAGCCAGCCCGGTCCGTACGGCGGTCAACCCGGTCAACCCGGTCAGTACGGCGGTCAGCCGGGTCAGACGCCGTACTCGGGTCAGCCTGGTCAACCGCAGTACCCTGGACAGCCTCAGCCCCAGCAGGGACAACCGGGGCAGGGTCAGTGGGGTCCGCAGGGGCAGCAACCCCCGCAGGGGCAGGGCGGTTGGGGACAGCAGCCCGGCCAGCCGCAACCGGGTCACGGTCAGCCGGGGCAGGGTCAGTGGGGTCCGCAGCAGCAGGACCGTCCGCCGGCGCCGCCTCAGCAGGATCAGCCCGGTGGACAGGGCGGTTCACAGGGTGGTTGGGCACACCCACCGAGGGACAACGACGGGCAGGCATGAGACTCACGGAGTTCTGGGAGCGGATGGATCGCCATCTCGGTCCCGACTACGCGCGGACCTGGGCAGAGACCCAGGTGGTCCAGGAACTCGGCGGCCGCACGGTCGTCGAGGCCCTGGCCGACGGCGAGCACGCGAAGACGGTCTGGCGCGCCGTTTGGGCTCACCTACAACTCCCACCCAGCGAGCGCTGAGCCGGGCGGGCCGAGTGAGCCGACGGGGTCCGGCGGCTCAGGTTGCGGTCAGCTCTGGTTCCGGCTCGGGTAGGTCCTCGGTCGGCTCCGGGTCACGCTTCTTCGCCAGTTTGCTCGGCCACCACAGGTGCCGGCCGATGTCGAGGTTCAGCGCCGTCACCAGCACCGCGCGGACCACGATGGTGTCCAGCAGGACGCCGAGCGCGACTGCGATGCCGATCTCGGCGAACGCCACCACCGGCATCGTCGCCAGCACCGCGAACGTTCCCCCAAGCACCAGCCCCGCGGACGTGATCACACCACCGGTCGCGGCGACGCCGATCAGCGCGCCGCGCCGGGTGCCGTGCGTCTTCGACTCCTCGTGCACCCGGGTCATCAGGAAGATGTTGTAGTCGATGCCCAAGGCAACAAGGAAGACGAACACGAATAGCGGCAGCGACACATCGGCCCCACCGAACCCGAGCACCAGGTCGAAGACCAGCGCGCTGATGCCCAGTGCCGCGCCGAACGACAGCACGACGGTTGCCACCAGCAGCACCGGCGCCAACAGCGAACGCAGCAGCAGGGTGAGGATCAGCAGCACCACCGCCAGCACGGCGGGGATGATCACCCGGTTGTCCCGGTCGGCGGCCCGCTGTGTGTCGAGCAGGATGGCGGTTCCGCCGCCGACCCGCGCGTCGGCCCCCGGCACGCCGTGAGCTGCCTCTCGAGCCCGATCGACCGTGTCCTTCGCGGCCTGGGTGTCGGCCGCGTCCGTCAGCGTGCCCTCGAGGTAGGCGAGCCCACCGGACACACGCGGCTCGGCGACGGAGGCAATACCTTGCGTCGAGGCGATCGCCGTACGGACCTCTGCTGCCTTGTCCGCCTTGCTCACCACCACCAGTGGGCTCCCCGCACCGGCCGGGAAGTGGGCAGCCAGCACTTTCTCACCGACCACGGACTCCGGCGTACCTGTGAAGGACTCCTCGTTGCTGAGACCGTTGGCGTCCAACCGCAGCATCCCAAGCGCGGCGATGGCCAGTACGACGGTGGTGGTGATCCAGGTCAGCCGCGGCCGTACGGCGATCCGTCGGCCGATGCGACCCCACACGCTCGTCTCGGTGTGGTCCTCTGAGCCGTACGTCGGCCGGAGCGGCCAGAACACCCAGCGGCCGCAGATGACCAGCAGAGCGGGCAGCAGGGTCAGCATGGCGGCCAGTGCGATGACGATGCCGACCGCGGCGACCGGTCCGAGGCCACTGGTCGAGTTCATCGAGGCGAGCAGCAGGCAGAGCATGCCGGCCACCACCGTGGAGCCTGAGGCGATGATGGCTGGACCGGACCGGTGGAGCGCGAACGCCATGGCCTCGTGCCGGTCCTCATGACGCCTCAGTTCTTCTCGATAGCGGGCCACCAGCAGCAGGGCGTAATCCGTCCCGGCGCCGAACACCAGCACTGTGAGGATGCCGGCGCTCTGGGCGTTGACGGTCAGATCCGCCTCGGTTGCCAAGTAGTAGATGACGGCCTGCGCAGTGAAGAGAGCCGCCCCGGCCGAGAACAGTGGTAGCAACCACAGCACAGGGCTGCGGTACGTCAGCAAGAGGATGATGATCACCACCGCGGCAGCGGAGTACAGCAGCTTGCCATCGATGCCGGCGAAGGCCTCCTGTGAGTCAGCAGCGAAGCCACCGGGCCCGGTGACGTGGAACGACAGCCCGTCGGGGCGATCAGCCGCCACTTCCCTCATGTCCTCCGCTCGCTCGCCGATCGTCTCCCAGCCGCCGGAACCGGCGTTGATCGGTACGAGCACCTGCAGGGCCTTGCCGTCCTCCGACGGGATCGGCCCGACCACCTCACGGTCGATGCCGGGCAGGTCGGCGTACTGCGTCACGTGCCGCGCGACCGCTTGCTGGTCGGCAGGCGTGATCCCGTCTGGTCGTTCGTACACCAGCACCGCCGGGACCTCGTCCGGCGAGGAGAACTGCTGCGTGGCCTTCAGGACCTCTGTGGACTCGGCTTTGCCCGGCAGCCAGGACACCGCATCGTTCTCCTGCGCACCGGTCAGCTTGCCCGCAGGGCCGAAGGACGCGGCCATCGCGACGATCCACAGTGCCAGCACGATCCACTTCGACACCTTGCCGCACGGCAACGCCGCCAGCCGTCCTGCTCCGCCCACCAGAACCACGCCCCCCGGAGGGACGCCCGCCCGTACGTCGGACTGTCCACGACGCACCCCCCGATCCAGCCTGAGGTGCGGCACCCGGCAGGGTCAACGACCCCGCAGTATTACTGCACTCACCCTGCGTCCCGTTGCTCTCGCGTCAGGGTGTCCAGCCTGTCCGGGCGGCCCACTCCTCGGCGGGGAGGTAGATGAGGTCGCACACCGGGTCCTTCAGCTCGGCGTAGTCCGCGATCGACTCGATCGGCAGTGCGGCGGCACGGCGCTTGAACTCGCCGTACGCCGCTGCCGTCTCCGGATGGCTGCGCAGGTAGTCCCGGAAGAGCAGGGCATAGCGCTGATTGGCTCGGCCGGCGACACGGACGTGCAGATTCACCCGGCGCCTGTACATCGGCTCGACCAGTAGGCGCTTGACCCATTGCGGGTCCTCGGCAGGCAAGCCGGGAACCGGATGATCGCGCCTGGGCGGCCGGAGCTCCCAGTCGGCCGCGACCATTCGCTCCACCACGTCGTCCAGTTCCGGCTCCGTCGCGACCGTCACCTGCATGTCGAGGACGTCCTTCGCCGCCAGGCCGGGTACGGCGGTCGATCCGATGTGGTCGATCCGTTGTGCCGTCTCACCGAGCAGCTCACCGACCGCACGCGCGATCTTCTCGTACTGCGCCGGCCAGCTCTCGTCAGCCCTCACGATGACGATCCCAGTCATGCCGAGATCATCCCAGTCAGGGTCGCCGTTCGCAGCCTCTAAACGGGCTTCACCCGGAACGCGCTGCTCGTCAGGAGCTCCGCAGCCTCGTACGCCGCCTTGCGGATGCCCTTGCGTTCGTCGAAGAAGCCGCCGACCACTCCGATCGCCGGAAGCTTGCCGATGAACCTGGCACCGAGACTGCCGCGTGGACGTTCCTCGAAGACCTCACCGAGTCCGCCGAACAGCTTGCTGATCCGCCAGACCAGCCGGACCCCCTTGCGCAGGCCCGCGTCGTCCGACTCGTCACCGAGCCCCAGTTGCTTCGCAACATCCTGGCCGGCTGCGGTCGGGTCGTCGTACTTGAGTACGTCGTCCGGTGTGATCGGCCGGTCGGTGAGTACGCGTGCGATAACCGCCGTACGGTCGGCATGCGCCTCGACGCCGTACTCGCGGCAAACCGCTCCGATGACCAGGGCCTGGACGGCCGCACCGAGGGTGTCCTTGACCGGCAGCCGATCGGCGGCGGCACCGCTGATCCGCGGGAGACCCGCGACGACGGCGGCGAACCCGCCGAGCCGCTCCACCCACCAGTCGCAGCGCTCCGCCAGCGGCAGCGTCGGCCACTCGGCGTGCCCCGGCACCTTCATCTTCAGCAGCCGGTCGATCGCCAGGATCAGGCCCTTCTCGGCCAGGTTGGGCTGCTCCTGGGCGGAGTACTCGGTGAGGACGGTGCGGATGCCGAACGGGTCCTGGGTACGGAGCGCGTCGAGTACGGAGTCGATCCCGAACTCGACCCGGCTGAGCGCGAGGACGACGGCGGAGTCGGGGATGTCTGGACGGTCTGCCACGCCGCCAGGGTAGGGAGTCGGCGGTCCAGGACGGTCGCCGGGGCAACTTCGGCGTGTCAGTTGCGATTCGAACACGTGTTCGGGATAGTTTGGAGTCCTGGAGGTGTGCTGGACGGCCGAGTTTGTCCACAGATTCCCGGTGGCGGCGAAAACTGTCGGACGTAACCCGTACCTTCTCTGGCGACAAGGAAATCCCCGGGCGGCTGGGACAGCGGCCCCGATACGTAGATGGGTCAGGTGGCAGTCACATGGCTGGTGCAGCGAGTGCGGAACGCGCGGCGGCGGATCGCGAGAAGGCGCTGGCGACCGCGCTGACGCAGATCGAGCGGCAATGCGGCAAGGGCTCGGTGATGCGGCTGGGCGAGCAGGGCAAGGCCCCGATCGAGGTCATCCCCACCGGGTCGATCTCGCTCGACATCGCGCTCGGTATCGGCGGTCTGCCCCGTGGCCGGGTGGTGGAGATCTACGGCCCGGAATCCTCGGGTAAGACGACGGTCGCGCTGCACGCGGTGGCGAACGCCCAGCGGGCCGGCGGGATCGCGGCCTTCATCGACGCCGAGCACGCGCTCGACCCGGACTACGCGCGGAAGCTGGGCGTCGACACCGACGCCCTGCTGGTCTCGCAGCCCGACTCCGGTGAGCAGGCGCTGGAGATCGCCGACATGCTGGTGCGCTCCGGCGCGATCGACATCGTCGTGATCGACTCGGTGGCCGCGCTGGTGCCGCGGGCCGAGATCGAGGGCGAGATGGGCGACAGCCACGTCGGTCTGCAGGCCCGGCTGATGAGCCAGGCGCTGCGGAAGATGACCGGTGCGGTCAGCGGGACCGGCACCACGGCGATCTTCATCAACCAGCTGCGCGAGAAGATCGGCGTGATGTTCGGCTCGCCGGAGACCACGACCGGTGGTAAGGCGCTGAAGTTCTACGCCTCGGTGCGGCTGGACGTCCGGCGGATCGAGTCGCTCAAGGACGGCAGCGACGTGGTCGGGAACCGGACCCGGGTGAAGGTCGTGAAGAACAAGGTCGCCCCGCCGTTCAAGCAGGCCGAGTTCGACATCATCTACGGCCAGGGCATCAGCCGGGAGGGCAGCCTGCTGGACCTCGGCGTGGAGCAGGGCTTCGTCCGCAAGGCCGGTGCCTGGTTCACCTACGAGAGCGACCAGCTCGGCCAGGGCCGGGAGAACGCGCGGAACTTCCTGCGCGACAACCCCGATCTGGCCAACGAGCTGGAGAAGAAGATCAAGGAGAAGATGGGCATCGGCCCGACGCTGGACCAGCCGGCCGACGAGGCCGCCACGGCCGAGGTCGATGTCGACTTCTGATCGACCCGCTGCGGACGGCAGCGCTCCCCGGCAGTCACCTGCCGGCGACGCTGCCACCGCGCGGCTCACCATGTCACAGGCGGACCGCCTGGCCATGGCCCGCGACCTCCTCGCCCGAGGACCGTCCGCGAATCCGTCGCCCGCGAAATCGCCGTCCGACAAGACCGCCCGCGGGACGTCCTCGGGAGAGCGAAGGCGTAAGCCGTCCAACGGGGAGCGCAGGCGCAAGCCGTCCGAGGGCAGCCGTGCCCCGATCGCACCCTGGGCGGAGCCGGACGAACTGGTCGACGACGGGTTGCCCGTCGGCGGCTCAGATGAGCTCTTCGACCGTGACCTGTCTGTGGGCGGCTCAGGTGGGCCGGTGGGCAGGGACTCGTCTGTGGGCGGCTCGAGCGAGTCCTTGGGTGGTGAGTCGTCTGCGGATGGTTCGTCGTTCGGGAGCGGCTCGGTTGGTGGGGGTTCGGGGCGGAGCGGACGGGCGCTCGCGCGGCGGCGGTTCGGGTCTGGGTTTCCCCGGCGGGGGAGAGCCCATACGGCGGACGAGCCCGACGGTCCTGCGGATCCGGAGCTCGATCAGGCGGCGGATCCGCATTCGGTCGCGCGAACGATCCTGCTTGACAAGCTGACCGGCCAGCCCAGAACGCGTGCGGAGCTGGCTGATCTGCTGGCCGAGCGGGAGATCCCGGACGACGTGGCCGACGAGGTGCTCGACCGGTTCACCGAGGTGGGTCTGATCGACGACGCCGCCTTCGCCAATGCGTGGGTCGAATCGCGGCATCGGGGTCGCGGGCTGGGCAAACGCGCCCTGGCTCAGGAGCTACGCCGCCGTGGAGTCGACGACCAGCTGGCCCGCGACGCCCTGGACGAGTTGGATTCGGACCAGGAAGAGGAGACCGCCCGGGCTCTGGTCCGTCGCAAACTCCCGGCCATGCGTTCCCTCGACCGCCAGGTCGCCATGCGCCGCCTCCTCGGCATGCTGGCCCGTAAGGGCTATCCCAGCGGCCTGGCCATGCGCATCGTCAAAGAAGAACTCTCCGCCACCCACGAAGAGCTCCCCCTCCTCGACCCCTCAGGCCTGGAACCCGACTGAACCAGCCACGCGCCAAACCGCCCCAGGGCTTCCGCCCTCAAGGAGGGTCAGGTGGCAACCCACCGACCTCCAACATCGTCAGCGCCGAGCCGCCAACGCGCTTGGCGTACGACAGCGCCAGGTCCCAGCCCTGCCGCCGTTGCGCAACCAGGACACCACCTGATTCACCGGCCGAATGTGCCGCGGCACCTGCGACGGCGCCTATCCCGCTCAGGGATCCTCGAGCGGGATAGTCGCCGACGTCTGTTCCGAGCGCGAGAGCCGGGTGCGGCGTGTGCTCGGGTGCGTGGCCCTCGGCGGTGCCGTCCGCGGTCGAGCGACTCCGAGGCGATCATCCGTAGGTCCGCGGCGGTGCGGCGCAGGCTGAGGACAGCGGGTACGGGGTCGGCGTCTGCTCCGGAG
>NZ_BAAGPM010000020.1:0-1862 GCF_054784135.1 Kribbella swartbergensis | reverse complement strand
GTGAACGACGTGTGAGAAAATGCCCTGGGAGCTCCGACGTGCTACAATAGCCGGAGCCTTTCCAGGGAGGTCAGGTAATGAACCCTGTCGATGCGCAGGCCTCAAATGAGACGGTTCAATCGTCCTGTTCCCGCTCAGACCCATCACGGCTAAAGCGCGTTCGGCTGGTGCACGTTGATCGCCAGCAGTTGTGCTGGACTATGCTCGATGTCGAGCGGCTGGTCGACGAGGACCATCCTGTTCGGGCGATCTGGGAGTTGGTGACCCGGCTTGATCTGTCAGCCTTTGTAGACCGGATCGGTTCGCTTGAAGGGGGTGCGGGGCGACCTGCCTTCGATCCCCGGCTTTTGGTGAGCTTATGGATCTACGCCTACAGCCGCGGCATCGGCTCGGCGCGAGAGGTGGAGCGTCGCTGCGAGCACGATCCGGGCTTTCGCTGGCTGACAGGGCTGCTCATCATCAATCACCATACCCTGTCCGACTTTCGCCTGGCCCCCCATGCCGCGTTGGACGCGGTGTTCACGCAGGTGCTCGCGATCTTGAGTGCGAGGGGCTGATTACCCTGAGGACCGTCATGCATGACGGCACGAAGATCACCGCGCAGGCAGGACCGAGCTCGTTCAAGCAAGAGGAGCAGATCCGGAAGTATCTGGCCGCGGCCCGGGAGCATGTCGCTGCTATGGGCGATCCCCGCCGCGAAGAGGATACGCCTCGGCAGACCGCCGCTCGCGAGCGAGCCCGGCGGGAGAGGCTTGAGCGCCTTGAGCAGGCCTTGGCCAATGTCCAGCAGATCAGCCAGGCCAAGCGCCCGGGCTATGCGCGTGCCAGGCAGCGGCAGATTGGGGCTAGCTCAACAGATCCGGAGGCGCGGATCATGCGTCACGGTGATGGTCACTACGCCTTGAGCTACAATGTCCAGATCTCGACCGATGCTGCTCACCGATGCTGCTCATGGCATTGCAGTTGGTTTGGATGTCGGTCAAACGGCTCCTGATTACGAATATCTTGCTCCCGCTGTCGACCAGATCGAAGAGCGGCTGGGCCAGACACCTGATCAAATGGTGGTGGATGCCGGCTATACCAGCCGCGAGAACATCCTGATGGCTCACGAAAAGGATGTCGAACTGATTGGTCCATGGGTTGAGACTGATGGCCGGGTCCAGCAGCGGTTTGCGCGGGTGGGCGTGACCGATGCTTTTCTACCTGACAAATTCCAGTACGATCCAGCGTCGGACACATACACTTGCCCGGAAGGTAAGCGTCTGACGCCTCGCGACGGTCATGACCGGCCGGGACGAAGGCTGGTGCGCTACCAGGCCAGCAAAACTGATTGTCGGGTCTGTCCCAGCCGTCGCCAGTGCTGCTCTGGCAATCGCACTTACGGGCGTTCGATCGTTGTCACGCACGAGGATCCGGTGGTGAGCGCTTTCCGGGCTCGTCAAGTCAGTCCCGAAACACGCACCTTGCTGCGTGAGCGCGGGCGCGTGGCGGAATTTGTCAATGCATGGCTGAAGGAGAAGCTTGATCTCCGCCGCTTTCACGTGCGTGGATTGGCGAAGGTCGGCACCGAAGCGCTCTGGGCGGTGTTGACCTACAATGTCCAGCAGTGGATCCGACTGCGGTGGCGGCCGCGTTTTGGAGCATCCATAGCCTGAAGTAGGCAAATCGGCAGGCGCTGACGTCCCAAGCTGGGCCCCTTATCGAATAGATCTCCTGCATAACAACCGCTCGTCCGTTCACAGACATCGTAGAGGAGTGATCACTGTGAAGCGACGCCACCTGGCCTGCCAAAGGGATTTTCTCACACGTCGTGCATCGCTGGGTCGTTCGTTACTCTCCCGAGCTGCTGCAGCGGTTCAATC
>NZ_BAAGPM010000019.1:0-640 GCF_054784135.1 Kribbella swartbergensis | reverse complement strand
GCGAGGCCGATGGCGATCTTAGGATTGCGCTCCTTCAGGGCCATGCCGACGCCCGCCAGGGTACCGCCCGTGCCGACCGCGCAGATGAAGCCGTCGACCTTGCCCTGCGTCTGGGCCCAGATCTCCGGTCCCGTGGTCTCGATATGCGCCTGCCGGTTGGCCACGTTGTCGAACTGGTTGGCCCAGACCGCCCCGTTCGGCTCGGATGCCGCAAGGCGCTGCGCCAGCCGGCCTGAGACCTTCACGTAGTTGTTGGGATTGGCGTAAGGCACGGCCGGGACTTCGATGAGCTCGGCGCCTGCGAGCCGCAGCATGTCCTTCTTCTCCTGGCTCTGGGTGTCCGGGATCACGATCACCGTCCGGAACCCGAGGGCGTTGGCCACAAGCGCCAAGCCGATGCCCGTATTGCCGGCGGTTCCCTCGACGATCACGCCGCCGGGCCGCAGCAGGCCGCGCGCCACCGCATCCTGGATGATGAACAGGGCGGCCCGGTCCTTCACCGACTGGCCGGGGTTCATGAACTCGGCCTTGCCCAGGATGGTGCACCCCGTCAGCGCGGACGCGCGGCGCAGTGCAATCAGCGGAGTGTTGCCGATCGCGGCAACGATTCCAGGGTGAACGGACATATGCGGTCCTCCAC